>NZ_JBDOHT010000002.1:0-263698 GCF_039832125.1 Dorea chungnamensis
AGTTGTGTTTAAAACCCTGGACGGCTGAATTCGATGGAGCGCCGTGTGCGGTGAAAGTCGCATGCACGGTGTGGAGCGGGGGAAAATCCGGAGATAACTTCAAAGGATTACCTATCGCTATCGGGTGCAAAATCACAGGGAATCAAGCAGCTCATGTCCGGTGGCGGAGTAATCCTTATCGGTACACAGCTGATTCCACTGCTTAGTGGATTGTTTGGTTAAAAGGAGGGAGTAATCCATGTTCGATGGCATTTTTGATGCAATTGAAGAGTGGATGCGAGAACTTCTAACGGGGATGATCCATTCCAATCTGGACAGGATGTTTACGGATGTCAATCAAAAGACCAGTGAGATCGCTGCCCAGGTTGGACAGACTCCACAGGGGTGGAATGGCAGCATTTTCAGCATGATACAAAATCTGTCGAATTCGGTCATCATGCCGATAGCAGGAATTATCATTACTTTCGTACTTTGTTATGAGCTGATCACGATGATTACAGAGCGAAACAATATGCATGACATCGATACATGGATGTTCTTCAAGTACTTTGTAAAAATGTGGATCGCAGTTTATCTTGTGAGCAACACATTTACCATTACTATGGCAGTATTTGATGTGGGACAGCATGTGGTCAATTCAGCTACTGGTGTAATTACCGGAAATACAGCAATTGATATTACATCAGCGATTACGAATCTGGATACGACTCTGGAAGCAATGGAGATAGGGGAACTGGTCATCTTGGCATTGGAAACCCTGATCGTTAGCTTATGTATGAAGATCATGTCGGTACTGATAACAGTCATCCTGTATGGAAGAATGATTGAAATATACATCTACACTTCGGTTGCACCGATTCCGTTCGCCACGATGTCCAACAGGGAGTGGGGACAGGTCGGAACAAACTATTTCAGAGGGCTCATGGCTCTGGCATTCCAGGCATTTCTGATGATGATCTGCGTGGCTATTTATGCGGTACTGGTAGCTGGCATTCAGTATTCAGATAACTTAAGTTCCTCATTATTTGGCATTATGGCTTACACAGTTGTACTCTGTTTCAGTTT
The DNA here is from genome assembly GCF_039832125.1 of Dorea chungnamensis. Taxonomy (NCBI): domain Bacteria; kingdom Bacillati; phylum Bacillota; class Clostridia; order Lachnospirales; family Lachnospiraceae; genus Dorea; species Dorea chungnamensis. The sequence continues at coordinate 1,066 of NZ_JBDOHT010000002.1, forward strand.
ATTTAAGACTGGATCTTTGAGTAAACAGATCTTTGGAAGCCATTAATCTTTAGAAAGGAGACGATAGCTTATGGCTTATGTCAGTGTTCCCAAGGATTTGACAAAAGTAAAAAATAAACTGGCATTTAATCTGACCAGAAGACAGCTGATCTGTATCGGGATCGGAGCTGCAATAGGAATTCCATTCTATTTTCTGACCAGAAATGTCATTGGCATGTCAAACGCAGCAACGGTTATGGTGCTGTTAATGCTTCCGGCATTTATGTTTGCCATGTATGAAAAAGACGGACAGCCACTGGAAGAAATCCTGATGAATATTATCAGGGTGAAGTTCTTACGACCATCTGTCCGCAAATATGAAACTGAAAACTACTATGAGTCAGAATTAGAAAATGATGACCATGGTAATAGCAATGAGAAAGGAGGCAAAAAGCGTGTCTAAGAAAAAAGCACCTGCCATTCAGGATCCCAAGAAGGATAAGAAGAAAAAGAAGTCATCTGCGGATAAGAAGAATGAAAAAAAGATTTCTGCCCAGAAGACGATCCGATATAAGGAAATGGCAAAAGATGGTATCTGCCGGGTGCAGGGCAAAACCTATTCAAAGACAATTCGCTTTTATGATATCAACTATCAGCTGGCACAGAACGAAGACAAGAATGCTATCTTTGAGAACTGGTGTGATTTTTTAAATTACTTTGACAGCAGCATTCATTTTCAGCTCAGCTTTATCAATCATAAGAGCAATATGAAAGAATTTGAACGTGTGATTCGCATCCGTCCTCAGAATGATGCTTTTGATGATGTGCGAATGGAATATGCACAGATGCTTAAGAATCAGTTGGCAAAAGGAAATAATGGTCTGGTAAAGACAAAATACATTACTTTTTCTGTAGAAGCTGACAGCATCAAGCTTGCAAAACCGAAACTGGAACGTATTGAGTCTGATATTCTCAATAACTTTAAGATTCTGGGTGTTCCGGCTTATCCATTGAATGGTGTGGAGCGATTGCAGATCCTCTATGAAACCTTTAATCCGGATCAGACGGGATTCAACTTTGAATACAGTCAGCTGTTAAAAAGTGGTCTTGGAACCAAAGATTTTATTGCACCAACAAGCTTTGTGTTTAAGGATGGAAGCACCTTCCGTATGGGTGACACTCTGGGAAGTGTGTCATATCTGCAGATTCTGGCACCGGAACTTACAGATAAAATGCTGGCAGAATTTCTGGATATTGATAAGGATTTAAGTGTCAATCTTCATGTACAGTCTGTGGATCAGATGAAAGCGATCAAACTTGTAAAATCTAAGGTGACAGATATTAACCGAATGAAGATTGAGGAACAGAAAAAAGCAGTCAGAGCTGGTTATGACATGGATATCATTCCCTCCGATCTGAATACTTATGGCGGAGAAGCCAAGCGACTTTTGGACGATCTGCAATCCAGAAATGAGAGAATGTTCTTGGTGACAGTTCTCTTTTTAAATACCGCAAAGACAAAGCAGAATCTGGACAATGCAATTTTGCAGACTGCGGGTATTGCACAGAAATATAATTGTGTACTCCGTAAACTGGATTATTTACAGGAAGAGGGATTAATGAGCAGTGTACCATTAGGGGTCAATCATGTGCCGATCAAACGAGCACTGACCACAACAAGCACTGCTATTTTTGTGCCATTTACTACACAGGAGTTGTTCATGCCGGGCGAATCTCTTTACTACGGATTGAATGCTCTTAGCAGCAATATGATCATGGTAGACCGAAAGAAATTAAAGAACCCGAACGGACTGATCCTTGGTACACCGGGTTCCGGTAAGTCTTTTGCAGCAAAAAGAGAAATTACCAATGCTTTCTTTGTAACCAACGATGACATCATCATAGGGGATCCGGAAGGCGAGTACTACCCTCTTGTACATGCTCTTGGGGGACAGGTCATCCATATTTCACCAACCAGTAAGGATTATATCAACCCGATGGATATCAATATGGATTATTCCGATGATGATAATCCTCTTGGTGTGAAATCAGACTTTGTACTCTCTCTGTGTGAATTGATCATGGGTAGTCGAGATGGTATCGAGGCAGAAGAAAAATCCGTCATCGACCGATGTCTGCCACTGGTGTATCAGAATTACTTTGCAGATCCCAAACCAGAGAACATGCCGATTCTTGGAGATCTGTATGAATGCTTGAGAAAACAGGAAGAGCCACAGGCACAGCGTATTGCGACAGCTTTGGAAATCTATGTCAACGGTTCGCTTCGTGTATTTAATCATCAGACCAATGTGGAGCTTAACAATCGAATTGTTTGTTTTGATATCAAGGATCTTGGAAAACAGCTCAAAAAACTTGGAATGCTGATTGTTCAGGATCAGGTTTGGAACCGAGTAACCATCAACCGTGGCTCTCATAAATCCACCCGGTATTACATTGATGAGTTCCATCTGCTTCTGAAAGAGGAACAGACTGCAGCGTATTCGGTTGAAATCTGGAAGCGATTCCGTAAATGGGGAGGAATCCCAACCGGTATCACACAGAATATCAAAGATCTTCTTGCCAGCCGTGAGATTGAAAATATCTTTGGTGCGACACGTTGACGCACAAACATCGCTCTATGAGGGTAAAACTTCATAGACTTATGGCCATGCGATGCTAAAATCGTCGGGCTTACTTCCATACGAGGTAAGCAACAACTGATAATTCGAAAGGTAGAATGATGGGGTAACGCCCTGAAATGCCTTCTCTGATACTTCGACCGGCTCTGACTGTAATGGTTGGGGTCTGGAGCTCGATAAAGTCGGCGGAAGTCTGCCGAAACAGTGTAGAAATACAGCTGTCGAAAGTGCGGTAGAGGTACCGTATGCAGATGACACGTCGGGAGTCTATAAAATATCTATGGTGAGAATGTCCACGACGGACTGACGAAAACCGCGAATGTACGGGTCTAGATGTTTACCATATAGAAATGTATGGACACTTAATTGTGGGTCAGTGCGGTGGAGTAAGAATCGAAAATATGAAACTCCGTATTGTGTTATAGGCACAATCAAGCTGACAGGACTATAGCGGACACCTAAGGATATATGCACAGATAGAATTATCGGAACGTGGAAAGGTACAGAGTTGCTCATAAGCAATCTGCGGACGAATCATATAAGCCGCTTAATCTGTGCTGAAAAGCGAAGCTCGAACCTATGACAGCCCTACGAAAAAGGCGGGCTCGAGGAATGGGCTTTAGTCGGTTAGAAACAATTATTGTCATTCAATCTTATAAGGATTACGAGTATGACAAAAAGGGACACTTTCCCAAGAAAGGAGAGTGATGCCTTATGACCATGAAAAAGAAAAAGCAACTGCTATGTGAAGATAATCTGCGTCACAACGAGTATTACGGAATGCAGAATACGATTGATAATCTATACCAGGCAAGTTTGAACGGAGAAGTTTTCACAGATTTAATGTCTGTCATCCTTCAAAGGGAAAACATTCTTCTAGCGTACAGAAATATCAAGAAAAATACAGGAAGTAAAACAAATGGCACAGACAATCTCACAATCGAGGACATCGGAAGATGCTCCCCCGATGAAGTTGTTGAAAAAGTTAGATTTATTATTAATGGAAGTGAACATGGGTATCGCCCAAAACCTGTAAGGCGTAAGGAGATACCAAAACCATACGACCCAAGTAAGACAAGACCCCTAGGGATCCCATGTATTTGGGACAGGCTTGTTCAACAATGTATCAAACAGGTAATGGAACCCGTTTGTGAAGCTAAGTTCAGCAAGAACAGCTATGGATTCAGACCGAACCATTCGGTAGAGAATGCCATAGCAAGAAGTTATCAGCTGCTTCAACATGCCAATCTTCACTATGTCATTGAATTCGATATAAAAGGATTCTTTGATAATGTGAATCACGCCAAGCTGATACGACAGATATGGGCTATGGGTATTCATGACAAGAAGTTGATTTTTGTCATAAGACGAATTCTCAAAGCACCTATCAAACTGGAGGACGGGACTTTTATCACGCCCGACAAAGGAACCCCACAGGGAGGTATCATATCGCCACTCCTGGCTAATATCGTGCTTAACGAATTAGACCACTGGGTGGAAAGTCAATGGCAATGGTGTCCGATTTGCAAACGGAATACCAGACCCGACAATGGCTATCGACAGGCTAAGAAATCTAACCTGAAGGAAATGTTCATTGTCCGCTATGCAGATGATTTTCGAATCTTTTGCAGGACTAAGGACTCTGCTGAACGCACCAAATGTGCAGTCACTCTGTGGCTGAAAGAAAGGCTCAAACTGGAAATTTCTGAAAAGAAAACGAGGATTGTAAATGTAAGAAATCATTATTCTGATTTTCTCGGATTCAAAATGAAAGTGCACAGGAAGGGCAACAAACTCGTGGTTATATCTCATATCGCAGATAAAAATCTGGAGCACAAAAGGGAGAAGCTAAAAGAACAGGCAAAGAGAATTGCTCACCCTCGCAAAATATATGGCGAACAGGGTGAAATCAGACTCTATAACAGTATGGTCACTGGCATGCAGAATTACTACTGTATTGCCACACATGTTAATCATGATTGTGCTTCCCTTAACCGCACAGTCATGACCTTGCTGACAAACAGGCTTAGCACTCGCACAGGCAACCGCCTTGTGAAAACAGGGCGAGAGCTTACGGAGTTTGAAAAAGCCCGTTTTGGTAAATCCAAAATGATGCGATATGTCGCTGGTACGAATGAGCCCGTGTATCCAATAGGATACACACAGCACAAAAATCCGCTTTTCCGTAAGAAGAGCTGGAATTATTACACTCCCGAAGGACGTGAAGGTATTCACAACTGTCTGAGAATCAACATCCCTATGATGTTGGCTCTCATGCGTCAACCAGTCTATTCCAATAGTGCGGAATACGCAGACAATCGAATATCTCTCTTTTCAGCCCAATGGGGAAAATGTGCTATAACCGGTGTTGAATTCTCCTCTGTTGGGGAAATTCATTGCCATCATAAGTTACCTCGACATTTAGGCGGTACGGATGCCTATGAGAATCTTATTCTCATAAAGAATTCCGTCCATAAACTCATTCATGCTTCAAAAGCGGAAACTATTTACAAATATATGGATTTACTACAGCTAGATAACAAACAGCTTATAAAGGTTAACCACCTTCGTGAGTTGGCTTCCATGCAACCTATTTAATCTTATTTCAACTACTACAGTTTTTATTCTATTCAAAGGTTGATTGTTTAGACAATGAAAAATACTAACCGATGGAACGCCGTGTGCGGTGAAAGTCGCATGCACGGTGTGGAGTGGGGGAAAAGCCCGAGATGATATCAGAGGCTTACCTATCACTATAAAACAGCGACTTTATCCTGATGCTCAATCAGGCTGCCGGTGACAGACAGATTCTTGCAAAACAGCTGAATATTTCTCCATACCAGTTATCTTATGTAACAAATTCCGGTGAAGGTGAGGGGCTTCTGTTCTATGGAAGCACCATCATTCCATTCAAGGATAAGTTTGATAAATCTTTGAAGTTATACAGTCTGATGACAACTAAGCCGGAGGAAGTGGAAGCCCGAAAAGAATGGGAGGCTTCCCAAAAATCATGAGAAAGCTTTTTTCAGGAATCATGTTGCTACTCTCACTCTTCTGTATCTCTGTCAGTATCTACATACTGGCAGGGATGAAATTGGAAGATCATAAAAGCGATAAAGCATTTGAAGAAATCAGGGAAGTATTTGATCAGGAATATCCGGAGAATTCAAAAGATAACTCAGAGGATGAGCCAAATATCAATCCGGGTCTTCTAGAACTACATGAAAAGAATCCGGACTGTGTAGGGTGGATTCAAATTGAGGATACACACATTGATTATCCGGTCATGTATCATCCGGAAGAAAAGAATTACTACTTAAGAAAGAATTTCAACCAGAAATATGACATAAGTGGAACTCCTTTTATTGCTGAGATTTGTGACCCGGAGAATTTTGATAACCTGATCATTTACGGTCATCACATGAACAGTGGTGCAATGTTTGCAGATCTTGATAAGTATAAGAACGAATCTTTCTATCAGGAGCATAAAAAGATAATTTACAGCACTCTTCATGGCGATGAAATTTATGAGGTGATGGCTTGCTTTGCTGTTCCTGTCTATACAGGGAACGATTTTGCGTATTACGCATTTACTAAGGCAGAAACGCCTCTGGAATATAAAAACTTTGTTGATATTTGTATAAAGAAGTCCTATTACAACACAGGAGTCATGGCTGAATATGGGGATCAGTTACTTACCCTGTCTACTTGTGAGTACAGTCATAAAAACGGGCGGATGGTTGTAGTTGGGAAATTGATCAGAGAGGACGATTAAGTGATGAAAAAGTATTTTGATTATTATGAACATGAACCACTGATGGTAGATCGAGAAAGCCTTCATAAGGGAATTCGCACGATGCTGGCAGAAGAAAATCTTCTGGAATGCCAGAGAGCTTATCTGCAGCTGATTGAGGATTTGCATACCAGTCTTGCTTCAATCTATGAGCTGTATGACCGAATGAAGGAAAAAGAGTTGCTCATCAGCAAGGAAGAACTTGCGGAAATGGAACATATCGCAAAGAAAAATGAGAAAACATTGGAAGTATGGGAGCGGCATCTTCTCAGAAGTTCATTCTGCAGTGGAGAGAGCTGCTTTTAATTTGCCTGTTTTGGAGAGGAGGTGAAAGGATAAATGGCAGGACAGGAATATACGGGGAAAGATAAAATCGTTCAGAAGATGTCCAGAGACGGGCTAACAGAAGAAAACCTGCATGAAGGTACGTCAAAACGAAATAAAAAATATCAAAATACGAAAGATCTGATCCGGGAGCCCCCGTCCAGAGCTGCTCCGTCAGAAGAACCTTTCACGGAAGAAGAATCAGTGATAGAAAAAAAGATTTCCCGTAATAATTCTTCTTATCGAAAAAAGCTTCATGCTCACGAAGGTATTCCCAAGGAAGAAAGCCTCGAAAGCAAAGAAGCGATTCAAAAGAAAAGACAGAGAAAAAGGCTCACTGAGGAACAAAAGAAAGTTTCGAAGTTATCGTTTGACGATGAAGGTGGCATGATTGCCGGTGCCGGAACAAGTTTCGGAAAGAAAGCTGCTGGAATTGGTGGTGCTGCAGTCGGTGCATATGTACATGAAAAACTGCATCATGCAGAGGATGACAATGTGGGATTAGAAGGTGCCCATGCGAGTGAAATTGCTGTGGAAGAAGCTACCAGAAGCCTTCGCAGTGCACAGATCAGAATGAATCGAACCTCTGGCAGACTGGCAAAGAAAGGGTATCGTGAAACAGAATCTCCAACAAGTGGACGTTTAACGTTTGAAGAGATGGAGAAGTCAGTCAGGGAATCTGCAAAAGAAACGGCAAAGAAAAAAGTGTGGAATCGATTCTGGCAAAGAAAAAGATATAAGGATTCTTATATTGCAGCCAAAAAAGGGAAAAAAGGGATGGATACTGTCAGTGGTGCTGCTACTGCTGTTACAGAGTCTTTCACAGAAAAAGCGAAAAGAGCAACCGCAGAAATATTCCGTAAGAACAAGGCGATTTTTATTGGAATAGGTGTGTTTGCTCTTTTATTTATGCTCATCTCTACTTCCCTTACCAGCTGTTCAGCGTCTATTCAAGGTGCTGGCTCATTGATTGGCATGACAACTTATCCCAGCACAGATGATGATATCCACTCTGCGGAAAATGCTTATAAAGCATTGGAGAATGCTCTGAACCGGCAAGTCAACAACATCGAATCCAGATATCCTGACTATGACGAGTATCGCTACAACATTGATGAGATCTCCCATAATCCTTATCATCTGATTTCGTTTCTTACCGTGAAATATGGTGAGTTCAAATATACGGATGTAGAAGATGTGATTCAGGAATTGTTTGAAGCACAGTATGGCATGGATGTGGAAGGAAAAACAGAGACAGTCACAGAGACCAGAACGGTTCGAGTCGGAGAATCTCTGGGACAAGTTGTAACCAGTGGATATTGCAACTGCTCCATCTGCTGTGGCAGATGGTCTGGTGGTCCAACTGCCAGTGGAGTCATGCCAAGAGCCAATCATACCATTGCAGTAGATGCAACGAATCCTACCGTACCAATGGGAACCCGAATCGTCATGAACGGTGTGGAATACACTGTGGAGGATACAGGTGCATTTGCAAGATATGGCGTCGATTTCGATGTTTATTATGATTCGCATGCTGCAGCATCTGCCCATGGACATCAGACATGGGAAGCATTCCTTGCGGATGATAATGGAAGCCGGGAAGTCACAGTTACAAATACCACAACGAAGAAGATTCTTTCAGTGACTCTGACTAATAAAGGATTTGATGCCATTGCCAGAGCGAATCTGGATGAAGAAGAACTGATTCTCTATAACGCATTAAATACCACCTACGGAAACAGAGATTATCTGTTTGACCTTCGGACGATTTCAGGCGGCAGTGGCGGCATGAGCTATGACATTCCACCGGAGGCATTGTCGGATCAAAGATTTGCGAACATGATCCGTGAAGCAGAGAAATATCTTGGTTATCCATATGTCTGGGGCGGGGCATCCCCATCTACAAGTTTTGATTGCTCTGGATTTGTGTCCTGGGTGATTAATCACTGCGGCAATGGATGGAACTATGGTCGCAGGACTGCAGAAGGGCTTCGTGGAATCTGTACTTATGTACCGCCAAATCAGGCGAAACCGGGAGATCTGATCTTCTTTGAGAAAACTTATAACACATCAGGAGCCAGTCATGTAGGAATTTATGTTGGAAATGGAATGATGATCCATTGTGGAAATCCTATCCAGTATGCCAACATCAATTCTTCCTACTGGCAGCAACATTTTTTATGCTTCGGACGTCTGCCATAAGGCGTTCCGGAGCTTTGAAGGAAGGTGAACGAATTGAACAGGCGAATCAAGCGATATCTTGAAGAAATTGATAAAACAGAGCGAAAGATTGCAGAGCTGCAGCAATATCTCAAAGGCGTTCAATCTGCACTAAAGCAGGAAGAAAATAATGAGATGATCAAAAGTATTCGTGGTATGAAACTGAGCAGCAAGGAACTCTTTGACCTGCTCAATGGTATTCAGGATGGAAGCGTTCGTTTTCAGGTAGATGGAGATTCTGAGGAAAACATCCCCGTAGAAGAATCATCCGATGAGATGAGAGAAAGAGAGGATAACAATTATGGTGAAGATCAAGAGGATGAATAAAATGCTGGCTGTTCTTTTTTTATCGGCAAGCATGATTTTTGCAACAGGTACTACTGCTTTTGCTTATGTGGATGAATCTGCCGAAGCAAGTAAAACAGAATCTGTGGAAACAGAGGAGACAGAGAAAGATACCGTAGTGGAAGAAAACCAGATTAATACAGAAGAGCCATTCTCCGTTCCGGGAAATGCTCAGGTTCAGGATGATATCACAAACAGTAAGAATAAGGAATTTCTTACTATCACAACGAAGAATAATAATACCTTCTATTTGATTATTGACCGGTCTGCAAATGTGGATAACGTGTATATGCTGTCCCAGATTGATGAAAATGATTTGCAGGAATTCTTAGAAGAAGATTCATCTGCATCTACAATCGTGGATGTAACACCAGAGGTTGTGATCAATGAGAATACACATTCAGAGCAGGCGGAACAGCCTGCGACAGTGAGTCCGGAAAAAGAAGGGACTGCTTCTAATCTGGGAGCACTTGTAGCAATCTTCATTGCAGCAATCCTTGGTGTAGGTGCTTATGGATATATAAAATTCATCAAGCCCAAAAAAGATGAGGATGATGGTGATGACGAAGGTATCGAGATGATTGGTGAATCCGATCCATTTGAAGAGGATCAGGAATCCGAAGATTTCGATAATTAAAATTGTTCCACTGAGGGGATAGACAGTGGCATTGATATAGATATTTTGGACCGGTTGCAGATTCTGTAGCCGGTCTTTTTGGAGGTAAGACATGTATTTAGTAATTGCAGAAAAACCGAGTGTGGCGAGGAGTATTGCACAGGTAATAGGTGCTAAAGAACGCAAAGAGGGTTATCTGGAAGGGGATGACTGTATTGTGAGTTGGTGCTTAGGACATCTTGCCGGATATGCTTATCCGGAACGATACGATGAACGCTACAAAAACTGGAACTTTGAGGATCTTCCCATAATTCCAACTTCTTGGAAGGTGGAAATATCCAAAGATAAAAAGGACCAGTTTTATATTTTAAAACAGCTATTGAATCAACCGGGTATGGACTATGTGGTAAATGCCTGCGATGCAGGACGTGAGGGAGAGCTTATCTTCAAACATGTCTATGACTTATCCAGAACCAAACTGCCGGTAAAGCGTCTGTGGATCAGTTCTCTGGAAGATTCTGCTATTCTGGATGGATTTGAACATCTGAAAGATGGCGAAGAATATCGTAATTTGGCGAATGCTGCCGTGTGTAGATCTCAAGCAGACTGGCTGATCGGTATGAACGCAACAAGAGCTTTCACTTCAAAATATTATAAGCGGCTTACTGTGGGGCGTGTGCAGACACCGACTTTAGCCATGCTGGTTGAAAGAGACAATCAGATTAAAAATTTTAAAAAGCAGAAGTATTTCAACGTGGAACTGGACTGTGATGGCATGAAAGCAGTCAGAGAAAAAATCTTTGATGAACGAGAAGCGGATCAGTTGCTTTGTAAATGTGACGGGAAAGATGCATCAGTCGTATCCCTATCGGAGAAAGAAAAACGTGTCAAACCGCCAAGACTGTATGATCTTACTTCTCTTCAGAGAGATGCAAACCGTATCTATGGTATGACAGCAAAGCAGACACTGGATGCAGCACAATCCCTGTATGAAGCAAAGCTGATTACTTATCCAAGAACAGACAGCCAGTATTTGACAGAGGATATGGAAAGCACAGGAAAAAGTGTGGTTCGTAGAATTCATGAAGTATATCAGATTCTTGGTCCATTTGAGGAACCAACAAAACCAGATATGAAGAAAGTCATGAATAATGCCAAAGTATCGGATCATCATGCCATTATTCCAACGATGGAGCTGGATGGCAATGTGATTCGTGATTTGAAAGAATCTGAGGAAATGATTTTATTCATGGTAGCGATCCGGCTTTTAGCAGCTACGGATGCAGAGCATATCTTTACGGAGATTCATGCCGATGTGATTTGTGAAGGCGAGCATTTTTCAGCCGGTGGTAAAAAAATTAAACATCATGGTTGGAAGCTGTATGAAGAATGTTTTAAAAACAAAGATCGTCTTGCCATGCAGGAAATGGATGCTGTCGGTAAAGAAGAATTTCCGAATGTGACAGAGGGCAAAACCTATCACAAAGTCACTGCAGAGAAAACAGAGCATTTTACTTCTCCGCCAAAAGCATTTAATGAGGATCTTTTGCTTCATGCGATGGAAACATCTGGGAACAAAGAATTCGATGAAGATACCGAGAAAAAAGGACTTGGTACTCCTGCGACCCGTGCCGGAATCATCGAAAAACTTGTCTCTGATAAATACATCGTAAGAAAAGGAAAAACGCTCACTGTCACAGAGGATGGCAAGGCGTTGATCAGTGTGATGCCGGAGTGTTTACAATCTGCCAGTATGACTGCAGAGTGGGAAAACCAGCTTTTGCAAATGGAAAAAGGACAGATGGATCCAGAGATGTTTCTTCGGGGAATCTGCAATTTGTTATCCGTGATCTTAAATGGTCTGGAAGAACTTCCAGCGGAAGAGACAACCCGATTTTCCAAGCACAAGAGCATTGGAAACTGTCCAATCTGTGGCAGTCCTGTGTTTGAGGGAAAGAAGAACTTCTATTGCTCCAACCGGGAATGCAGATTCTCTCTCTGGAAGGAAAACCGGTATCTGGAAACGATGAAAAAGACTATAGATACTGCAACAGCGGTGGCACTTCTGGCACATGGAAGAGCCCATATGAAGGACTTGTATTCCAGAAAAAAGGATATGTATTTTGAAGCAGATCTGTTGGTGGAGTTTAAGGATGGAAGGGCAAATTTCTCTTTGGAATTTCCAAAGAATAGTAACTCAAAAACAAAGAAATAAAAGAAAGAACGAGGTAGTTTTATGGATTTTAAATCTTTTACAGAATCAATTCAGGATATGATCAAGGAATTTCTTCCAAGTGATTTTAAAGACGCAACAATGGAGCTTGTACAGCATAAAAAACTGAATGAACAGTATACCGGACTTGTGGTTCGCAAAGAAAATCAGGTGGCAGTGCCTACCATCAATCTGGAAGCACTCTATGACGCTTACGATTCCGATCACATTTCTCTGGTTGAGGCAGTAACACAGGCTGCAGCTATGGTTCAGATGCAGCCAGAAGGCTTTGAGGTGGATTCCTTACGCATCACGGATTATGATACTACAAAGCATAAGCTTTTCATCCGAGTAAGCAATGCAGAGAAAAATCAGGAAATGCTGCAGGATGCCCCACATATGCTTCGTGAGGATTTAGCGATTACATATCATATCGCTGTCAGCATGGATGACGACGCAGGCATTGCTTCTACCCTAGTCAACAATCACCTGATGAATATGTATGGTATTACACAGGAACAGCTCCATGAAGATGCGATGAAGAGTTCTCCGATTCTGTTTCCCGCAACTGTTACTTCCATGGGAGAGGTCATGAAACGTATCATGATGGCTGATATGAAAGAAGCAGGCATGGATCAGGAAATGATGGATGCCATTTTAAGTGATATATCATCAGAAGATGTTCCGATGACAGTGGTTACCAATGAGCAGGGAATCAATGGAGCTTCCACACTCTTCTATCCGGATCTTATGGATCGGCTCGCAGATAGATTAGGTGGAGATTATTTTATTCTTCCATCATCTGTGCATGAAACTTTGGTTGTCCCGGATGATGGAAAGATGTCATTCCTTGAGCTTCGCAGTATGGTGACAGAAATCAATGCAACACAGGTACGCCCATCGGAACGTCTTACGGATGAGGTATATCATTATGATTCCAAAGACAAAGTATTCGAAAAAGCAGCCACCTTTGATGCTCGCCAGAAGGCAAAAACAAAACAGCAGGAAAAGGATGTTTCCAATAAGGATCAGAATTTTGGAAATGCTGTGAAAACACCTAAGAAACATAAGAGTAACGATATGTCACTCTAATACTGATACCTCCGTTTGGTTTCGTCCAGACGGAGATTCTTTTTTTGGAGGAAAACAATGCAGGAAAGAAAAGATACAATTTCTTTTGATGATTTAAAAGAAAAGATCAATGAAATGGAATCTGAAGAATTCATCATAGAAGTGCCACTTGGAGGTGATACGGATGGCAGAGAATAATACACCAAGGATTCACGATGAAAAGAAGGATAATGTGCTGCCACAAGTTGCAATCCGAATGGTACAGGAAAGACCGTTGATCAGCACCGAAAAGATGGATTCTCCAAAAGCAGCGATCCATGTCATGAGTGAGTTCCTAAGTCAAATGGACCGGGAACTTGTTTGTGTAGTGAATCTGCAAAGCGATATGAAACCAATCAATATGAACATCGTAAGCATGGGAGCTTTGAGTGAGTCATTGGTTCATCCGAGGGAAATGATGAAGTCAGCGATTTTATCCAATGCACATTCCTTTATGATGATACACAATCATCCGTCAGGGAATCTAGTCCCTTCAAAAGACGATGTTCTAGTAACAGATCGCATGCATCAGGTTGGAGAGCTTTTGGGAATTCAAATGGTGGATCACATCATAACCGGTAGAGGAAATGAGTATTATTCTTTTCATGAGAAAGATACCATTCCTATTTCTCGGAATCATTTTACGAGCGATATCGAACAACTGCAGATTGGAAATAAAGTAGCTGAAGAACAGACTGGATATTCAACAGAATCCAACCCGGTCAAAAATGACCGTGTTCAAACAACTGCCCTGCCGGTTCAGGGAAAAGATATGAATAGCATCATGCAGTCATTAGAGATGGGTGTGCAGAATTTCTTAGAAGGTGATCAGGAACGTTATAAGGAATTTCTGAAGGTCATGACAAAGTTCCACAATTACTCCGTAAACAATACACTTCTCATTGCCATGCAGAGACCAGATGCCACACTCTGTAATTCATATAAACGATGGCAGTCTCTTGGCAGGCAGGTAAAACGAGGGGAAAAAGGAATCACGATCATTGCTCCGGCACCCGTGAAAACTAAACAGACAAGAGAACGAAAGGACCAGTATCAGCAACCGGTGATTGGTGAAGATGGACAACCGGAACTGGAAGAGGTGGAGGTTGTTATCCCAAGATTCAGACCAACTACCGTATTTGCTTATGAGCAAACAGAGGGAGAACCACTGCCCTTTCTTGTGCCAGAGGAGCTGACAGCCAGTGTTGAGAATTATGAAATATTCATGGAAGCAATCACCAGAGTATCCACAGTACCGATTCGATTCGATGAGATTACGAATGGAGCAAAGGGGTATTACAGCAATGCTACAAAAGAAATTGTTATCAATAAAGGCATGAGCGAGAGCCAGACCATGAAAACTGCAATTCATGAATGTGCCCACAGTCTTCTTCATGATAAAGACATTATGATGTCGAATCATGTCGAAAAAGACCGTATGACAAAAGAAATTGAAGCCGAAAGCTGTGCTTTTTGTGTTTGTGCTGCTTTCAATCTGGATACAGGTGATTATTCGTTTCCCTATATTTCCGGATGGAGTAAGGAGCATGACATGAAAGAGCTAAAAGGCTCTCTGGATTTGATTCGTAAAACATCCGGGGAATTCATTGATAAGGTAACACAGGAAATGCAGGCAATTATTGAAGAACGAACAAAGGCTGTGGAAGTACAGATGGAAGGAACGATTACCTTTTATGTAGCAGAATGTATGGAATTTCCGATAATGGGTGAATTTCATGACGGATTATCTTTGAATGAGGCAATCAAGGTATATGAATCCATTCCATCGGATCGGATGCATGGGATAAAAGGTATCGGTTTTGATCTGCAGGATGGCAGTATCTATTCCGGACAATATGAGCTGTTTAGCGGAGGCAAAGTCTTGTATGATGCCATAGATTTAGTGGACCACTATAAGAAGAATCCAATCATTCAGGATGCCATGAAGAAATTGGAAACCTATGCGGCGGAGAAAAAGCAAAAGAATCAATTTGTTTCAAATACCCAGGAAAAGAAACAGGAGCAGGTGGCAGACAAACCACCTATGAAGAAGGAGGCAATGTCACTATGAGAAAAATAGTATTTGAGATCTCTGAGTTAGAGCTTATTGCAATTTATGAGAGACCAACCAGAATTGAAACCATTCAATATATTTGGGAAGCAATGAAAATTATTCCCATTGAAAAAGATGATGATCTTGAACTAATTAAGCTGATGATCAGTGCTGTTTATAAGCTTGCTTTTATCAGTAATGAGATATTTCAGGAATTAAATGTAAGCTCTTATTTGCAAGATCAGGATGATGATTTCCATGAAGCTTAATCAATATGCAGTCTACCGAGTGGATCAAACCTCATCCGGTAAGGCTCTTTGGAGATTGCCCTATGATATGGTCCAAAAGAAAAAGATGCAGATTCGTATGGAATTTTACCGGCAGCAGCGTATCGAAAAAGTATCTGCAGATGATACAGCAATGACCATTTGGAATCGCAGGAAAGATACGTTTGAGGTTAGCGATGTTCTGGTTCTCAATAAAGAAGGAGAACTGACCACTTATTACATCAGTGAGGATTATCTGACACCGATTGAAGGCTTTATCCGCATGAACAGTTCCGGTGCATTGATTTCCATGGATACTGTCGATTATCATTTGGAAAATCGCAAAGGAAGCTGGATGGCAACGGATTATATCATCATTGATGGCAAGCAATTTTTCTTATTGGAGCATACCGAATATCGTGATAAGGTTCCGGCAGTTGTTTTAGATGCTTATGGAAAAATCATGGCGGACAACGTGAAAAATGGTTTTGACGATGCTGTAAAGCAACAGATTCGGGATCAGATCCGACCACAAGAACAGACAAAGCTAACGCCACAGAAACAACAGTTACAACGACTGGAAATCTGGCAGAAATATTATCAAAATGGCGAATGGCTTAGGCAGGCGGAATCCGGTGGAGAAGCCAACTATGATATGGTGGATGGTCGTGTGAATAATCTTCCAAAGCAGCCAGAAAAAACCAAAGCAAAGAAACGTAAGAAGAAAGAATCAGTAATCGGAAAGCTTCATAAAAAGCAGATTGAGATTGCGATTCGATCAGGAAAGCCAATCCCGAAATACTTGGAACAAAACAGAGAACTGAATAAACGTTAAGGTGGAGCCTTTCATTACCGTATCTGGTAGTGAAGGGCTTTTCTTTTTGAAAGGAGAAACAACATGAGTACAAAGCGAATTAAGAGTATAGAATCCAATATTTACCATAGACCAACTTGTAAATACATAGGCTTTATGAAGCCGGGAAACAGAGAAACATTGCTCTGGGAAGATGTCAAGCATCGTGGCTATTGCGCCTGTAGATACTGCAATAACATGAGCTTTCTCTGCAGTACTGAAAAGAAAACCATTGAATGGAATAAAAATACTCGGAACATGGAGTTCAAATACATAAAAGGAATTTTGTATGTGAAGACAGATATGGGATGCTGGAAACTGGTCTATTCCAGAGGTATGGAACAGATTGCTCTATATCATCGAAATTCCAGACAGGCTCCGTTAGATTTCAAACATCCGGAAATAGGAAGATACCATCAGCAGAAGGATCAGCTCTATTTCAAGAATATTGCTTTGGCACTGAATTACATTTATGACCATGACAAGTACAAGGCTGCTGTAAAACGTGGAGATAAAAGAATTGTGTATAAGAACAAGAAATATGAAAAACAGGCAAAGAAACGAGAACAACGAGCTGCGCTGCGAAGGGTGGACCGGTTGTTTGAGATGATTGAGAAAGATAATCAAAAATGTAAAAGTTTTTCTGTTAGTTAATAGTTTTTATGAGTCAAATTATTGCGTTTATATTGCGTTTTGTATTGATAAATATGTGTTGACGAAATATGATTTTTGTGATATAGAGGTGACAGGTTTGATAAATATATAGATTATTTGGATTGCAATTAAGAAGTAAAAACCCGTTAAAACTAGGCGTTTTTGAAAAAATAAAAATAAAAAAGATGAAACAGAAACGAAACAGAAACGATTTTTCGGAAAAATAAAATCAAAAAGTATTTGACATCAAAACGATACTTTGGTATTATTTCAAGTGAGAGAGGAGGTAGTTCGATGTTAGATGGATTTAAACAATACAATATGGCAGTCGGGACTTCTTCTGTGTCAATAACAGACAACGGAATCGCATTTAGCAAAGCGGCTATTGTGCGAATTGGGAAACCAGAGTATGTTATCTTTATGATTGATGAAGAAGGCAAAAGAATAGCAATTCAGAAAGCAGAAAAAGACGACGACGGAGCGATACCGTTTTACTCTGAGAAGAAAATTGTATCTGTACGCTGGAATAATAAAGAACTGCTTAAAACAATTGCGACAATGATGAATTGGGAGCTTTCTGGAAATGTATACAAGGCAGAAGGCGATTATATATCATCAGAAGAGGCAATTATATTCGATTTAAATAATGCAACACAATCACAATCCAAATGATATTAGCACTTATGTGTTGATATAAAAAAAGCCTATGGCACCACCCATAAGCTTTTCGTGGAAATAGTGAAATTCAAATCGCTCACTAAAACCTAGACACTTTTAGTATACCATGAATTTCACTTTTTTCAATATTAAAGTGAAAGGAGTGACCGTTTTATGAGTAAAATTTACATTGATGAAGACGGATCTAAGTATATCTTAGTAAGATATATTACACGAAAAGGTGTACGTATCTATCCTAAGAATGCAAAAGCATTTAAAATTAAAATTCAGTAACTAAAAAAAATAATCATTTCCGGAAATGTGGTGAGCGATTCATTTCCACACATTTTTTAAGGAGGTGAGAAAATGGCAGTTCACCACGGTGGAAAAGTTGGCAAAGCAGGAAAAACTCTTGCAAACAAGAATTCTTCAAAGAGTGCTAAATCTGCAGCTGGCAAAACTTTGAATGCACATAAAAACAAATGTCATTAATGATTATTAGGCAAGAGTGTATAGCTCTTGCCTTTTTCACTTTAGTGAATGGTATATACCCCAACTATATTTATCATTATACTTTGCTTGCTTATAATATTCGTAAATAAAATAATCCTTTCTCCGGGGAAATAATAACTTTATATATATAAAGATTATGTGGACGTAATTGCATTTTACTGCTATAATTACAAAAGAGTGACTGCAAATTGAATTTCAAGTGCTGAAAGGTTAAAGAAATGAAGATATCATACAATGGTCTATGGAAAATTCTTATAGATAAAAATATGCAGAAGAAAGATCTGATTAACAAAATAGGAATCAGTTCAACAACCATTGCAAAAATGGGGAAAGGAGAGAAGGTCTCTCTTGATGTTATAGAACGAATATGCAGTTATTTTGACTGTGACATTGGAGATATAATTAGTTTTGACAGAAATGGTCAAAATGACCAGACAATATTAAAATAATAAACCGGAAAGGATATTAAAATGAGCAAAACAGGCTATGTTCAAAATCTTGCTTTTGTAGATGGATTAGATGTGGAAGAAAAGTACGCTTTGGCAAGTCATTGTATTCAATTAGGTGACAGAACTGAGGGTGAAAAATACAGGGAAAAGTTGACAGAAGCAGGATTTGGAATTAATAATCTGCCGACTAAAGAGGAATTTAATAAGCAACATAGTATAACGCTGGAACCAGATAAGCCGAAGTTTTCATTTATTGATTTATTTGCCGGAATCGGTGGTTTTCGTATTGCTATGCAATCTCTTGGGGGACAATGTGTTTTTTCGAGCGAGTGGGATGAAGCAGTTAAAGAAACATACTTCCAGAATTATGGAGAGGTCCCTTTTGGAGACATTACGAAGCCGGAAATAAAAGCACTTATTCCGGATCAATTTGATGTGCTTTGTGCGGGTTTCCCCTGCCAACCGTTCAGCAATGCCGGATTAAAAAGAGGCATTGAAGATACGAGAGGAACCCTGTTTTACCATATAGCTGAGATATTACGTGATCATCAGCCAAAGGCAGTGCTTTTGGAAAATGTCAGGGGATTGATCAGTAATGATAAAGGTAATACTATTCAGACAGTATTACGAACGATTACGGGAATGGGTTACAAATGCAATGTGCCCCAGGAGTTGATAGAGAATGGTCCCATAAAAAAATTAAAAGAAGAATGTTCAAAGATGGTTCTTAGTGCAAAAGATTATGGCGTGCCGCAAAACAGACCAAGAATATACATCGTATTGTGGAGAAAAGACATTGATATTGAGACATTTGTGTATCCGGAACCAGAAAAAATAAAGACATCTGTTGGAAGCATTCTGGAGAAAAATGTTGACGATGGTTATACTATTTCAGATAAGTTATGGGCTGGACATAAAAGAAGGCGTGTAGAAAATGCTGAAAAAGGTAACGGGTTCGGATATTGTCTTTTTAGTGAGAACTCAGAATACACGAGTACGATTTCCAGAAGATATTATAAAGATGGAAGTGAAATACTGATTGAGCAGGAAGGAAAAAATCCACGTAAAATAACTCCGAGAGAAGCTGCTAATCTGCAAGGATTTCCGCGGGAATTTAAGTTGCCGGAATCAAATACAAAAGCATATCAGCAATTTGGAAATAGTGTGGCAGTTCCGGTAGTTACAAAAGTCTCGGAACAGATAGTAAAACAGATATTGGAGGTGTGATGTGATGTTTGCTGATTTAATGGATAAAGAAATTCAACCCAAAAGTATTGATGTTCGTCATCTGCCTGAAATTGAAATTTCTGACGGCTTGAAGAATGAGATACAGGAGGTACTGGAAAAAGAAGAGAGCAATTATGCTCATGTCTTTGGACGAACTGCCGTTGTTCAAACTGACAAAAATTATGTTTTTTTCTCAAATCAGTGGTTATATCTTGCTGTTCTCTGTAAAAAATATGCTGAGGCACTTAAGCCATATGGTGATTTTTTTGATAAAGAAATACGTGGAAAAAAAGACAGATTGAAAATTTTCGCTTCCAAGAATTATGAATCATCGCAGTTTAAGGAACTCATACCGGATGAGACGGATAGAGAAAGAATGATAAAGTTTGTGACCGGTGATCCTCAATTCAGACCTGGAAAATCGCTTATAAACGGAGAAAGTGCAAGGTCGACAAAAGATATTTTCGGCTCGTGTGTTCTGAAGAAAATAGCTGTACCAGACTCATCATCTGCATACTTGGGAAATCTAATCTATTATTTGTCGAAAAGACCGGAGCTGTACAATGCAATAGAAGCGGAAGTACTTAAACAATTGGGGGATACTGAGAATACTTCAAAGTTGCCTTCTGTGGTTAAGGACTGTGCAAAAGCCATAGTTGATAATATATATAAGATCGATCAGTTTGAGAGAATAAGTGAACGCTTTGAAGTGATGGATCAGAATATTAAAATCGATACATCAAATACAGATGGCTTGCTGCCGAATGGAAACTGGTTGCGCTATATGTTTGCAAGGCCATCTTCTGGTATGTATAGTCCGGAATCTTCTGACGGAAAAACAAGGGTATTTGAAAACGAATATGTAATATTTTTCAAGGGGGAAAAACTAAAATGTAAGCTGACCACAGAATGGGTCGGTAGCGAAGTGGTGGAAGGTGCACAAGGTAATAATTATCTACAGGCGTTAATCAAACTTGTCAACAGATACTATTCAGATGTTCTCGAAATAAAAGAGGAATCAGGAGAGTATTACCTGTATTTTTTGAAAAAAGAATTTCTTCTTGAAGAATTGCCAAACTCATTTGATTCTTCTTTTTCAAGAAGATATATCACATCGCTTTTGGCAAAGCCTTTTGTCATTCTGACCGGAAATAGTGGCACAGGAAAGACTCGCATATCCAAACAATTTGCCGAGTATTTGGAGGTCATTGATATAAACGGTGAGAAGAACTGGTTGATTGTACCGGTTGGTGCTGATTGGACAGATAATGCGAGAGTTCTGGGCTTTTACAATCCGTTAGCTGATAATGGTGTCGGGAAATATGAAAAAACAGGAATCATTAAACTTATTGAAAGAGCTAATGATAATCCGGAGATTCCATATTTCTTGATATTAGATGAGATGAATCTAAGCCATGTAGAGAGATACTTCTCAGATTTCTTAAGCCATATGGAGACGCCGGACAATCCTTTTGAAATTGACGGTTACAGAAACAAGGATGATGAAGACGAATCAACAGGAAAATTGCCATATCCTGAGAATTTATTTGTAATCGGTACAGTTAATATTGATGAAACGACATATATGTTTAGCCCGAAAGTACTTGACAGAGCCAATGTTGTAGAATTCAAACCTGATAAAGATGATGTTTTGAATATGTTCAGTTCTGCCAGTCAGGAAATAAAAATTACACCTGCGAAATCAGGTGTTTCAGAAGCTTTTCTTCGTCTTGCAAAAGAGATAAGAAGTGGGAAAAGCAGAGTTGATGAGTGGCAGATGGCAGAGGTACGTAATGTGTTTACAGCAATATATGATATTACGGAGAAGAATGGATATGAATTTGCGTACAGAACTGTGAGAGAGATAAAACAATATATTAGTGCAGCTTATGAGCTTTCTGGTCAGTGGGCTGATGCTGAGATATATCGTGCTATAGATGAGCAGCTTCTGCAGAAAGTACTGCCAAAGATTCATGGAAACAGAAAAGAAATCGGAACTATGCTGGATGAGCTGGAAGCAGTATGTAAGCAAAATGGAAAAGAACTCGAATTAAGTAGAAGAAAGATTGAACAGATGAAAGGAAAGCTTGCCGCTGTCCAGTACGCAAGTTTTATTTAAGCTATGATTGGTGCGATTTGCATAAGACTTAATGAAAAATGCAGAGCAAAATTATATCCTGTGGGTACATATAGCCAAATAGATTGGAATACCGAGTGTTCTACGGAGCTGGGAGATGAATTTGTTGGATATAATTTTATCGATAAATCCGGACAACAGCCGGTTATTAGTATTGCCCAGAGTCTGAATGGTGAATATATTCTTCGTTTAACAGAGACAAAAAGATATGTAGTTAAAATGGAGAACGATGATGGCGTTGAAACAGGTCTGCCTCATTTTCAGAACGAAGGAAATAAGTTCTTAAAATGTGACAAAGACAGGGATTCCGTTACTTTTCAGTTTATAAACTATCTGGGCAGATCTAAAATTCATTTTAATGAAACGGATATGACCCTTCCGTTTGAAGTCATTCCGGATAAAATGAATTATGAAGATGATTATATCAGGCTGACTGAGGCACTTGCTGAGGTGTGTTCAGAGTTATTGCTTGATTATTCAGGATCTACGTCAAACGTGTTCAGACAGTCGGAAGATAGTAAGAAAACCTTGTTGGAGCAGTTCATTTTCCTTCGGAAGTTTTGTTATGGGGAAAACCTTCAGGGGTTAATTGAGGCAATAAAAAGAAATCCTGACAGAGTGTTGGATCAAGAGGAAGAGTTAAAACCTATTGGTAGTGGAATGCCATCAAAAAAATTTTTTCGAAATCCTTTTTCATATAGTAGAGGATGGGTAAATTTAGCTGAACAAAATACAGAAAGGGGAATATATATTCCTCAGATGGTGTCTGTTACCCGTAAATTTGACAGACTGGATACTCCGGCAAATCGTTTTGTAAAGTTTGCATTGCATAAATTTGATTCTATATGTGTTGATCTTGTTCAAGTTCTGGAAGCAGACGGTCAGACTATGCAGGCAGAGTGTATAGAAGAGGCAAAAGCGATTCACAAAATCATTGAAAATATTTTTAGAGATAACTTTTTTGACGAGGTTGGAATTCTGGATATTATGCCTCAAAACAATCAGATACTTCAAAAACGAGAGGGGTATTCTCAGATTTTTGCCGCATATACAATGCTGGATCTGGCACTCCAGCTTGAATGGAAAGGTAAGGATGAAGTCTATGAAGGAGAATCTAAGAATGTAGCCCTTCTTTACGAATACTGGCTTTTCTTTGAATTGTACAAGATTGTCAAATCAATAGAAGGATGTACAGCAGTCAAAACGCAAGAAGATCCGTTTCTTTTGTTGGAAAATGGTATAACGATTTCACTTGAAGAAGGAAAGAAGTCATGCCAGTCGTTTGAAATAAAAAGGCATGGGGTTAAAATAAACCTTTACTACAACAGAACTTTTTCAAGGAAGGAATTCAAGACAACTAAATACGAGGGATCGTATTCGAGACCATTTCGCCCAGACTATACTTTGGCAATCTTTCCGATTTCATTTGGAAAGGGAAAATACAATGGAGAAGAAGAGGCGATTGCCAATGGGGCTGTAAGCTATATCCATTTTGATGCTAAATATCGCATATCAGAGTTAACGTCTCTTATTGGTAATAACAAGGAGTCAGAATTGGATGAAGCTGAGCTTGTTGATGACAAGATAGAATCCGTGGTTAATACATATAAACGTGGCGACCTTCTGAAAATGCACACATATAATGATGCTATACGCCGCACTATAGGTAGTTATGTATTGTATCCGGGATCATATAACATAAATAGTGCAGGTAATGAGACTTTTTGTTTATATGATGAAATTTTGCCGGGTGTAGGAGCCTTTTCGATAAAACCCAGTATAGGTGTTTTGGGTGAAAACGAGCTTAAATCTTTCCTCGTATCACTGATTGAATGCAAGGAAGCCAATAATTCTCGTCTGAACCGTTTGAAGTACTACACGGAAATGATATTAAGTGAACCATCAATGTTTAGAGGGCAGTCCGTGAAATCTGGCAGTGAACCAATGAAAAAGGGTGATATGTATGTGATGGGATATATACGGGCTGATTCAAAAAATGATTATTATTACTTTTTGAAAGAAAATGGTTTTCTGCATACAGGATCAGAATTTCTTTTCTATTTCTATGCCATTAAAGGCAAGGATGTATATTCTCATCACAAAGATATTTTTAGGTCAACTCATTTTAGATTCTATATAAATCAGATACATGAAACCAACACATATATGTTGGAACCAGCGGTTTGCAGGATAGTTTCTAATGAGCTTATATCAAAGAGCGAATTGGTAAATAATCTTCGCAACATGGGGTTTGATACTGATGAAGATAGCCATCATGCAGATTTCTATTATGTTCTGAAAGTGAAAGTAGAAGCCGAAAACTACCAGCGTGAAGAATTTAAAATAACGGTAGTGAACAATCAAAATGGAAATGATACGTTTAGTCCACATTCTCCGAAAGTGATGTTTTATTAAAGAGGTGATTCGCTGTGGCAGATGTTCTTACAAAAGAACAACGAAAAAGGAATATGCAAAGTATCAGATCTAAGGATACAAAAATAGAGATGATCTTAAGGAAGGCACTATGGAGCAGTGGGATAAGATATAGAAAAAACTATTCAAAGGTTCCGGGAAAACCTGATATAGCGATAACCAAGTACAAGATTGCGATCTTTTGTGATAGTGAGTTCTTTCATGGGAAAGACTGGGAACAGCTGAAGCCCCGTTTGCAGAAAGGGGATAATGGGGAATTTTGGGTAAATAAAATAGGTAAAAACCGTGAACATGATGAACAGGTGAATAAGGAGCTTGCTTTTATGGGGTGGACGGTTATCCGGTTTTGGGGGAATGACATTAAGAAAAATACAGGCGAATGTATCAAGGTGATTGAAGAAGCGATTTTTGATATTAAAATCGGAGAAACCGAAGCGAATGATTAAATGAGGGAGATTATCGAAGGTTTTTGATAATCTCCCATCCTTTGCAATTGGAGTAGAGAAGTTTTTGGAATTCTTATCCCCGGATTCTCATGTTATGCTATCTGCATATCAGCTGTGGATTCTGAAAATCCTACAGCCAATCCTAATTGCTTTTGTGTCATATGCTGTTGTTTGCGAAGATATAGTATTTTTTTGCCAACTGTAATCATGATAATAGGACCTCTGGTTGTTTAGACGGATGACGTTCTGCATCAAGTCCAAGAATCTCATCTACATTAAAGGTGACAGTTTTGAGATCTTTTTCATAATCCCGATAATATTCATAATTGCTTTGGAGCGTCTCTTTTCGATTTTCCAGAGCTTCTTTTTTTATTTGTAGCTCCTTAACGGTAGGAAACGTTCCATCTGGGAATTGTCCTTTCAGCCACTCTTTGGATTCTTTGTAAGCTGTCAGTTCCTTTTGATGCTCTTTCCGGAATTCCTTTTTGTTTAATTCTTTTGTCATTTGGTTATAAATTCGCCGATTCGCATAGTAGCTTCCGAGGTGTTTAAGCTGCATGTTTGTAACTTTTAATTCTGCAGATACTGCGTTAAGTGCAGATTTTGCCCTTTGCCCTTTGGAAAGGATTTCGTTGTATTGGTTCTGCAGATCATCTCTCGTATCGTAGCCATGTTCTTGTACATAGACGATGGTTTCTGCCATTTGTTTCAGATTTGTTAGTTTTACCTTATGTGCATAAACTTGGCTTTGCTGTGCTTTCACACAAGTCTGTAAATCTGTAACCAGACGGAGATTTGATCGGATGTATATGATAGCGATTGGATCCGCGTGATAATCATAGTTCGGATCGTAATCCTTTGTTGGTCGGATATCTGGAATCTCTACTACTGCCCTACTGCCATAAATGTTCGATAAGTATTCTTTGCCATAATGAGTGCCAAGAGATCGTTCGCTGATATTCTTTTCTCTTTCCGGAAGATGATAACTGTATCTTCCTCTTTTCTCGATAACAGTGATTTTGTATTTTTCAAAAAGCAGCGATTGGAAATCCTCGAAAGATTTTGAAACTGCAGCAAGTTCATCCACAGCATCTCTTATCTTCTGCTTCTGTGTCTGGAAATTTGTCTGGGTTGGAATATATCCATCCTCGATAATTTGTTTATTTATTTCATCGAGATTCTTCTGTCCCCTGCGCTGTCCCCAATATTCTTCCTGTGTAATTTTCGATGCAGAAGGCGATAGCAAATCAATCTGATGAAGCTTTTCACGCTCACATAGTTCCATTAAAGACTTCTGTAAATGAGTGAGAAATGCTCTTGTCTGATGAT
The DNA here is from genome assembly GCF_039832125.1 of Dorea chungnamensis. NCBI lineage: Bacteria > Bacillati > Bacillota > Clostridia > Lachnospirales > Lachnospiraceae > Dorea > Dorea chungnamensis. Next base: position 27,321 of record NZ_JBDOHT010000002.1, read on the forward strand.
GTTTGTAACCGGCTTTGTGATCACATGGTCGCTCCATAAAATCCTCTTCTGCTACCGTTTCTTTCCGAACACTGTTTAGAACAATATGCACATGAATGTTACCGGAGTGATTGTGTCCATCTGTATGAGTTACTACTAATATTTGATGACCAGGAAAGTTTTTTCTGGCAAATTCCAAACCAAGTTGTTGTGCTTTTTCTCCGGTTAGTCCACGTTCTGTTTTATCCAAAGGATCAAAACTTAAGACATAGTGGTGACTCTTGATCTCATCGTATCGGTAGTTCTTGTGATATTTCTTATTTACCATTTCACATTCTTTTTCAAAAAACATAGGTTCGCAGTTTATGCCATCGATGTAATATTCATCTCTAAGCTGTTTCCGACCTTGTTCATCCAAGATCGGTTTCATCGTGTACTCATCATGCTGAAAGAGCAGATAGTCCAGTGCATCTCCATAGTTCATATTCTTACTTGTCTTGTGTTTCAATATCGCCATAATAATCACCTGCCACTTCCATTACCTGTCGCCTTAAATCAAAAAGTTTGTCGATACACTCATGAACTCTATCCTGTAGAATCATAGACCGAACACCACCTTGATTCAGATGCTTTGCAATTTGATTCAAATTGGAACCAATCTTGCCAATCTCTGCGTTCAATTTCTTAAGCTGCTCATTATCCGCAACGACTTCATATTTGTAAATCATTGGCTTTTCCAAAATGAGATTTCGAAGATATTCTACTCTTGAGATGTTTAAGGCTTCAGCTGATTGCTCTAAACATGCCAACTCAATATCCGTAAGCTTTAATGTTATGTAGTTTTTATGTTTTAATTTCTCTTCCTTTTTGGGTCTTGCCAAATATATTCACTCTCCTTTTTTCGGGTGGGTAAAAAAGAAATACAGATTTTCGTCACTTTGTGTCTTGCGGCTATATCCTGCAGAGAAAAAGTGCTGCAACCTCTGTTGCCAATCATCCATATGCGAGTAGTATTGCAAAACTGATGATTTTCCGAGGGTATGGGGAACGGAATCCCTATCAAGTATGCCGAAAAAGGATGACCCAAAATCCATGAAATGGAGTTTTGGGAATCCATAGGCGTATCTTGCTTTAGAAAAAAATCCCCTTATATATACGGAAAGAGAGAAAGCCTTATACAACGTGAAAAAATCAACATGGTAGAAAACAGGTATCAATGCTATAATTACAAACAAGATAGAAAGCATAGGTGATATTTTATGAAAATTAAAAGAAAATCTACTGTTTTAATTATCGGTGGATCAGATGGTTAGACAAGTATCTTTATCACAGCTTAAATAGATTAGCACCGACACTGATGCTGGCAGAGAAATTATAGGAGTTACTAGGAAGAAAGGAGACTGATTGCATTATCTTTGATAGTTGCAATAGCGTAATAGAATGATAAAATATCCATTAAATGTTACAATAGATACTAATGTATTCGAAGCAAATAAATTTGACTTTGGTGCAGATAGTACGATGAGTCTACTTGTTAAAAATGTTCAAAATGGCAAAATCAAGCTCGTACTAAGCAATATTGTAATAAGCGAAGTAGAAAAACATATATGCCGATGCGTTGACAACATATGCGGAAAAGCAAGAAAGTTAAGAAAAGAATATCTGGATATACTTCCAGAACAGTACTTAGCTGATATTGGAATGGGGATATATGTTCAAATTCCTGATAAGAAAACTATTCATCAAAGTGCAAAAGATGTATTTGCACAGTTTTTGGAAGATTGCAAAGTTGAAAGACTTGATACGGGTAGTATAAACCTTGAAGAAATTCTAGAAGATTATTTTGCTGTTCGTCCACCTTTTGAAAATAGTGAGAAAAAGAGAAAAGAATTTCCTGATGCATTTATTGCTGAAGAGATTAGAAAACGCTTCGGTAGTGATGAGATTGTAGCAATCGTTAGTCAGGATAACGGTTTCAAAAAAGCGTGTACCTACAGTAAAAACCACCTATTCTTTTCTTCTTTGGGAGAACTTTTTAATACGTTAAGCAAAAATGAAGAAGAATACACTGCTGCACTCGAACTAATAAAGAGTAATAATGAGCCTATCATCCAGACAATTAAAGGAATGATTGATGATAGCTGCGTTGAAGTTCATGGATTATCATATGATCGAGATGGTATTTCTGATGGGTATGATTATGATGAGACATATTTAGAGCATTGTTATCTTTCAGGTATGACGATTCATACAATAGATGATATAGATGGAGATATTATTACAGCATCCTTATGGATTCATGGAAATATAGATGTGAATTGTTACTTTAAAGATTTTGACAATGCTCCCTGGGATTCCGAGGACAAAGAATATGTTTTTGTTGAGTTAAGACACATTTTAGAAAAGCATAATGCAAGATTTGCTTGTAGAATTGAACTAAATAGCAAAACAGAAGAAATAAGAGTGTTGCCTTTCAAAATTGTGTTAGGAGGAGAATCAAGAAGAAGTAGAGTTGAAATTAACGATGAGCAAGAAGCTTTTTACAGAGAACTTGAAGATGCAGATAGGGAAGAACTGGGATTTTTACCATTATCGCAATATAGTGATATGTTAGAAGATGATTTGAATGAATCGAGTATGGCGCAAGCACTATTTAAATTATTTGATCAGTATAATGATATTTCATCAAGTTATGAAGAATTATCAATTCTGTATGATGAAATTTGTACGCAAGCAAAGAGTATGATGGAAGAGGATGATACTAAAGCATTTATTACTGCCCTTTCATTTGAAAAAAATATTCCAATTACTTTTACTGAAAAAGATAATAACAAATTGCTGGATGAAATTAGAGAATGGTTGGATGATAAATATGATATGGTATCCGAAAGAATGGAGCGAAATCTTCCTGACTGTATTGAGTATGGGGAAAACATAAGCATTTTAGGAACAAAATGTAGAGTTTATACTTTGTCCTTTGGTGATCTTTATGGAACACCAGAAGCTGGTTCAGAAGAACAGATAGAAATTACTCTGTTATCGGACAAAGAAATACTTGCAAGAGGCTATGTCAAACTTACAGTTGGTTATCTTGATTTTGACGAAGATGGTGGAGCAGCAGATGGAATTGAGGATAGTATTGATTATGAAGTGGACGATGTTTTGGATGCGCTAAAAGACTTGATCTCAGATTTAAAAGAGGAACTTGTTAATGAACAGAAACTTGCGAATTCTTTTAAGAATTGCTTGACGCAGAAATAGAGTAATCAATCTGAATTATAAACCAAAGATTCAAAGATGGTTTTTCATCATTATTGATTGGGATAATTCTGATTGACAAAGGCCACTTCAATATAAATAACCAATTAACAAAATAAGTTTTAGAAAATGCCTTCGTATGATTCACTTCATACGGAGGTTTTCTTTTTGCCATTTTCTTATTTTGACAAATATTTACTAAGACATGTTGTATAAGCCTCCTTTCGGATTGGGATATATAGAGGAGTAAGTACTCTCCTTCTATATGAAAGAAAGAGGTAATAAACAATGTCAGAAAAACGATGTTATACAGTGAAAGATTTACAGGAGATTTTAGGAGTGAGCAGACCGTCTGTTTATGATCTTTTGAAGAAGAATGAATTTCGTTGGATCTTAGTTGGGGGCAAATACAGAATTTCCAAGAAGAGTTTTGATGCCTGGCTTGATGAAAATGAAGAATCTGAGTAAAGCTCTCTTTGTGGTCGAAATGATTTTACCATCATTGACAGACTAAAATTATTTCGCAAAATGCGATATATTACATGAAACAGAAAGGGGGATTCGGCTTGTGATCAGTGAACAGAAGGACGCAGAATTTCATAAAGTTGCAAATGAGATTGCAAAGAATAATCCTTATCAAAGAAAAGAATCAGAAGAACGAACAATGATGACGGTCCATGAAATGGGTGATCTGCTTGGAATAAAGAAGACGGATCGCTACTGGCTGCTTCATAAAGGATTTTTCAAAACAAAAGTTGTATTAGGAAAGACTTGGGTTGATATTGCTAGCTTTGAGAAATGGTATGACAATCAGGTGAAATACAAAAAAGTAAATGGCGAAGAACCGGGGAAAGAATTGAAAGCATGGTCTTATTCTCCACAGGAGTTAGCACAGGAACTTGGTGTCACAGACAGTGTCTTATACGACATCTTAAAACGTGAAAATATTGAAACTGTTATGGTGGATTATTGGAAGCGTATTCCCAAAGAAGCATTTGATAAATGGTATGCCAGCCAGTCACGTTACCGAACCAGAGCTGATCGTGAAAAAGATTTGGCTGCAGAAGCTGCAACAATTACGATGCCGGAAATGGCTCGGTTACTTGGGACTACACGAAGTACTGTTTATTCCATTTTAAATAATCCCAATTATAAAGAGTTCTTTGATTTTGTGGTAATTGCGGATAAGAAAAGAATTACAAAAGAAAGCTTTCAGAGATTTTTAGACGGACAGGATCGATATCACTTGGATGCTCGCATTGAATATTCAGAAGTTGCCGCAGAAGAAAACATGGCACTGGCAGATTTCAGAAGAAAGAAACTTTTTAAGTCCGGTGTTCGCAGAGGAAATGGGAATAAAAACTATTTGACCAGAGCAGAAGCTGCTATGCTTGCAAAAGTGTCAAAGCCAACCATTGATTATTGGGCAAATAAAGGGCATTACACTATTTTAAAAATTGGAGAGTTGGTCCGAATACCCAGAGCAGAATTTGAAGACTGGTTAAATTACAGAGAGAATATGGAGGCGAATTAATACATGGCATCAATTAAAAAAAGAGGAAATAAGTTTTGTGTGATCTACCATTACAATGACAGTGAGGGGAAACGCAGACAGAAATGGGAAACATATGACACGAAGGCAGAGGCAAAGAAAAGAGCGAAAGAGATTGAATACCGAGCTGAGATGGGAATCATATCTGTTCCAAAATGCAAGCTGCTCAAAGAACTGATTGAGGAGTATATCTTATTATATGGAAAGGATAAATGGGCACTTTCTACATATGAAGGGAATGTAGGTCTAATTCGGAATTATATCATCCCTATTATTGGAGATACGAAACTGTCAGAGATCAATACCCGGTTCATAGAGAAATATTATCAAACACTGCTGAAAACACCTGCAGTAATCAATCCGATCTTTGGAAAAAGATTAAATGAAACGGTAGGCACAAGTACTATTCGAGATATCCATAAGCTTCTTCGCAGTGCTTTTGATCAAGCTGTAAAATGGGAGCTTATGGAAAAGAATCCCTGTATCCATGCGACAGTTCCAAAGCATAAAGCAAAGAAAAGAGAAATCTGGACAGCAGAACAATTAATGTACGCAATCGAAGTATGTGATGATGAATTCACAAAACTTGCATTGAATTTGGCATTTGCCGGGTCACTTCGTATTGGTGAACTGCTGGGGCTTACATGGGATTGTGTAGATATTTCCCCGGAAGCTATTGAAGAAGGCAGATCCTACATATATGTGAATAAGGAATTGCAGCGTGTTTCAAAAGAAGCTGTTAAGGAATTAGATGGAAAAGATGTGTTATTGATTTTTCCGGAAGAAAGCAAACGTTGCAAAACAGTTCGTATCTTAAAAACACCAAAAACTGATAGTAGCGTAAGAAAAATCTTCTTACCAAAGAGTGTGGCAATGATGCTGATAGACTGGAAAAACTCTCAGAAGGAAATCAAAGAAGTTCTGGGGGAAGAATATCAGGATTATGGACTGATCATGGCAACTTCTTATGGACTTCCTGTCAGTGGATCTTTTGTGAGAAAGGGATTAAAAAAGCTGATTGAAGAACATGATCTTCCCCCTGTTGTGTTTCACAGTATAAGACATACCAGTGTTACTTACAAATTGAAACTCAATGGTGGAGATATCAAAGCAGTTCAGGGTGATTCCGGTCATGCCCAGGTCAATATGATTACTGATGTTTACTCTCATATTATAGATGATGACAGAAGAAGAAATGCGGAATTGTTTGAAGATGCTTTCTATAATAAGAAGAACTTAGATCCACAGATCCATGAAGCGCCCGCTGGTAATACAGTGCAGGTGCCGGAAGGGGTGGATGCAGAGCTGCTTTCAAAAGTATTATCTAATCCTGAAATGGCTGCTCTTCTATCCTCTCTTGCAAAGAGTCTGCAGAAATAGTTGTGGACGAAAGTTCTTAACAAATTAGTATTCTTGTAGTATAATAAATTTGTAAAAAGAATGATTCGAAAAATTGAATATTGTTTCACCATTTCCGTTTTGTCAGAGGTTTCCGGTGATCGATATTTATGCCTTCGAACTTTCTCGTGAACATTCCCCAAATGGTGGCAAATGCCAAAGGTTTGCTAACAAAAAGGGGTGTACAGCTAATAACAAAGAATAACAAGGATTGTCTCGGACGGGATTCGGAACCGAAAAAAGCCTTGATTTTACTTGACTTGGGAGCACTTCGCTTAACTGTGTTTGACACCGTGGCGTGGTGCTCCTAAGCGCTAGCTGTGGGTTCGATTCCCGCAGGGGACGGTTACAAATAAAGCGGTAATGATTAGCAGAAAATGCTATGTCATGAACCGCTTTTTTGTTTTCAATGAGATGAAAAAAAGCAGGTCGGGAATGAATTTCCAGCTAATTAGAAGTGGTTTTCGTTAGCTGGCAGCTAATCAAAAATACTGTTTTGCAAACAGGAAAAAATACGATTCCTGCTAACATCGGGGTTCGGTCTTGTTGCAACCTCAGATTGGGGATGTAAAACAGTGTAAAAAAGGGTAAAATCCTTTATGGAGTAAACACTCTGCTAATTTTGGTTAGCTGAAACAATAGAATATTTCATTAGCTACAGCTAAGTCAAAGAAACCTCCACTGGAGCTTCCTTTGACATGCTAAGGCATGGCAAGCGAGATGCTCGTTTGGATCAGATTCAATAAAAAAGAATCTAATCTGAACGGGCTTTTTTGTTTGGATTACAGGAAAAGGAGGAGTTGAATGGCAGAAAAAGAAGCAGCCACTCAGTTTGATGATGAACAGATAATTGAAATTGAGATTGAAAGGCTCAGATCTTTTAAAGATCATCCATTCAAGGTTGAAGATGATAAGGATATGCATCTTCTGAAAGACAGCATAAAGAAATATGGTGTTTTAAATCCGCTGATTGTCAGACCTGTACCAGATGGTGTGTATGAAATCATTTCAGGTCACAGAAGAAAATATGCGGCACAGCAGCTTAGATATCGGAAAGTGCCTGTGATCATTCGGGTTATGAACGATGAGGAGGCCATTATAAAAATGGTGGATTCTAATCTTCAAAGGGAACGGATCAGTTACAGTGAGAAAGCTTTTGCTTACAAAATGAAGAATGATGCTATGAAAAGAACTGCAGGAAGACCCCGTAGCCAAATCGACCACAATTTAAAAGGTAAAAGAACAGTGGAAATCATAGCAGAAGAAACAGGTGAAAGTCCAAAGCAAGTGCAAAGATATATTACTCTTACGAACCTGATCCCGGAGCTTTTACAACAATTAGATGATGATCTTATTTCCTTCAATCCGGCAGTTGAACTGGCAGCATTAAAGGAAAAAGAACAAAAACAGTTGATCGAAGCTATGGATTATGCTCAGTCAGTGCCCTCTCTTTCTCAGGCACAGCGAATAAAAAAATTGAGTAAAGATGGAAAGCTGACTTTAGAAAAGATGCAGGAAATTCTTAGTGAAATAAAAAAAGGAGAAATAACCAGAGTCACATTTACAAATGAACAGCTTCACAGATACTTTCCCAACAACTATACACCGGAAATGATGAAGCGTGAAATCGTAGCAATCTTAAAAATATGGATGGAACAATACTGGGATAAATAAGAAACGGAGGAATGAAGAATGTGTAAAGTAATTGCTGTTACAAATCAGAAAGGCGGAGTCGGAAAGACCACGACAACCGTAAATTTAGGGATTGGTCTCGCAAAAGAAGGGAAAAAAGTGCTGTTGATTGATGCAGATCCGCAGGGAAGTCTGACTGCCAGTCTTGGATATGTGGAACCGGATGATATTGGTATTACGCTGGCAACCATCATGCTGGCGGTAATTAATGAGGAAGAAATACAACCGGATGACGGAATTCTTCATCATGAGGAAAATGTAGATCTGTTACCGGCAAACATTGAACTATCAGCTTTGGAAGTGACACTGGGAAATGTAATGAGCAGAGAAATGATCATGAAGGACTATATCGAAATGATGAGAGAACGATACGATTATATTCTGATCGATTGTATGCCCAGCCTGGGAATGATGACGATCAATGCATTGGTTGCTTCGGATGCGGTTCTGATTCCGGTACAGGCAGCATATCTGCCGGTGAAAGGTCTCCAACAGCTGATCAAAACAATTTCCATGGTAAAGAAGAGACTGAACCGGAAATTGAAGATCATGGGAATTCTTCTGACTATGGTAGATTTCAGAACAAATTACGCAAAAGATATTTCAACCATGCTCCACGTTACCTACGGTTCAAAGATCACGATTTTTGAAAATGTAATACCGTTATCGGTAAAAGCGGCAGAAACAAGTGCAGAGGGAATCAGCATTTATGCCCACTGTCCTAAAAGTAAAGTATCCAATGCTTATAAGAATCTGACACAGGAGGTTTTAGAAAATGAAAAATAGAAGCGGCGAGAAAATTAAATTAACAAGCATCGACGAATTATTGGGTGTTGTAAATGAAGAATCAGCTATGGAGATTGAAATTGATAAAATAAAGCCCTTTGCAGGTCATCCATTTAAAGTAATTGATGATGAGAAAATGCAGGATCTCATAGAAAGCATCAGTGAATCAGGAGTTTTGACCCCGGTTCTGATCCGTCCGGATCAAAATGATGGATATGAAATGATCTCCGGCCATCGTCGGATGCATGCGGCACAGAAAGCAGGGTTAATAACAATACCGGCAATCGTCAGAGATATGACGGACGATGAAGCAGTGATTGCTATGGTAGATGCCAATATCCAGAGGGAGGAACTGCTTCCAAGTGAAAAGGCATTTGCTTATAAAATGAAAATGGAAGCAATGAAAAGGCAAGGGGCTCGAAATGATTTAACTTCTCGCCAAAATGGCACGAAGTTTAGAACAGATGTTGCGATAGCTGAGCAAACAGGAGAAAGTGCAAGAAATGTACAGCGTTTTATCCGCTTGACAGAACTTATCCCAGATTTACTTGAATTGGTAGATAAGAAACGTCTGAACTTTACAATTGCTGTTGATATCTCATATATTCCGCAGGATGTACAGAAATGGATTTATGAATATATCTGTGACAATGGCTTTATCAAACCAAATCAGATTGCTGCTTTAAGAAATTATCTTGGACAAGGACCGGTTACCCAGAGTCTGATGATCAGTATTCTGAACAGCCATATTCCGGTAAAGGCTCCTGCAAGAAAGGTAACGTTGAACGAAAAGAAGCTGACGAGATATTTCCCGAAAAATTATACATCGGAAGACATGGAGAAAGTGATTGAATCATTATTGGAAAAATGGAAACAGGAACAGGAGGTAATGTGATGGATATTAAATATATGTATGGAAACCAGGCGGATCAGTATTCTTTTATACATATTCCAAAGATGCTGGTTACTGAAAAAATATTTACGGGAATTACCCTTCATGCAAAAGTTCTCTATGGTCTTCTTTTAGACCGTATGGGAATGGCGGTAAAGAATAAGTGGGTTGATGAAAGAAACCGGATGTATGTAGTTTATCCGATTCAGGAAATCCAGAAAGATATGGGTGTAACCAGAAAAAAAGCAAGGGAATGTTTGGCGGAGCTTGAAAATGCCGGACTCATAGAAAAGCAATTTAGAGGCATGGGACTGCCGAGTATTTATTACGTAAAAGACTTTGCGGTAGCGTGAGTAAGAAGTGTACATTACGGAACTACTACCGCAGGAAAGGAGAAAATATGGATCAGAAATTGACATTTCGATATTTTTACGGGAATGAAGCTGATCAGTACAGCTTCTACCGGATACCAAAACTTTTATTCAAAAATGAATATTTTAAAAAACTGAGCAGTGATGCAAAGATCTTATACGGTCTGATGCTGGATAGAATGTCTTTGTCCATCAAAAATCAGTGGTTTGATGAACAGAACCGGGCATACATCTATTTTTCCATTGAAGATATCATGGAACTGCTGAACTGTGGAAGGAATAAAGCTGTAAAATCGCTGCAAGAACTGGATGATGAGAATGGAATCGGTTTGATTGAAAAGCGCAGGCAGGGATTTGGAAAAGCAAACATCATATATGTAAAAAGCTTCATGGTCTATGAGGAACAGGCGGAACAATCAGCAGAGGAAGCACAGAAGTTTACAAAACAAACCAATGTTGATACTCTGGAAGATGCAGAAGTTTATAAAACAAACTCCATGAAGTCCCAAAAACAAACTTCAAGAAGTCCTGAAAATAAACTTCAAGAAGTTTGCAATTCAAACTCTAATTATAATAATACTAGCGATATTAAAGAGAGTAAGAATAAATCTGATCAAATCATATCCGATAGACAGAGATCAGATGTTGATGTGATGAATACGGTATCCGCTTATCAGGATCTCATCAAGGAAAACATAGATTATGAGTCATTACTTATTGCGCATCAGTATGACGAAGCATTGATTCAGGGCATTTATGAGCTTATTTTGGAAACAGTTCTGTGCAGTAGCGAAAAGATCCTGATTGCAAGCAACTGGTATCCAGCGGAGCTGGTACGCAGTAAATTTTTAAAACTGAATTATTCCCACATTGAGTATGTTTTGGATTGTTTTAAGCGGAACACATCAAAAGTGAAGAATATCAAGAAATATATGCTTGCTGCATTGTTCAATGCCCCAACAACAATTGACGGGTATTACAAAGCGGAAGTAAACCATGATATGCCCCAGTTCGCTGTTTGACTGAGAGGAGGAGACATATGTTTTGTTTAAAGCTTATTGGAAAAATATTATTGTTGCCGGTATGGCTTGTTTTGTTGGTTGTAGGAATCCCCGTTAAGCTGATCGTAAATATGATTTCAATTGCTAAATCATTTGTAGTGCTTGGACTGGTAGCTTTGGCAATAGGAACGATTATCTGTTACCAGGATTGGGTGCAGGTTGTATTTTTGTTCTGTCTGATCGTTTCAGCATTTCTGGTTTTCTATATAAGTGTATTTATAGATGCTGCGATTGATCTGGCCCGGGAAAAATTAGTGAGAATATTGTTAGCATAGAGGAGGAGAAGAACCATGATTAAAGAAAATGATTATATCCAATTACCACCGCTTCGTAGAGATACGGATTTGAAAGTGGTTATGGCATTGTGGGAATATGTAAAGATGCCAGAAAAATCCAGGCAAAAGGTCTTAGCATTTTTAGATGAATCAGAAAAGAATAATCCAAGTGGGGAGCTTCCCCCACTTGATTATCTGCAATCACTTCTTGTTGAAGATATCAATGATTTTGATAAAGTTATGGGAAAGATTATTAGTGACATTATTGTAGAAGCATGTGATCTGGCTTGTTGGGTATATGTCTGTAAGTTTATAGAAGGATTGTCATTGGAACAGATTGTGGAGCAGAATAGAAGCGCAGAACAGTTTATTGCTGCTCTATTCTCTATGTTTGATAAATACATAGATATTCCTGATAACGATAGTAATAATATCAGACCATCATGAGTAAATTGATGCAGAACTGGGAATAAATATGATATACTAATGTAGTTCCTTATTTTTTTACCTGTATACTTCGTTATACCTAAGTATTTTGCATTGGAATATACAATCTGATAAGTTTCCTTAATTATAAGTACAATAAGGGTATCATATCGGAAATGAGGTGTAGAATACTTGCAAGCTGAGAACTATATTATTGCCAGGATTGAGCAGTTGTGTGAAAAAAAGAAATTTAGTAGGTACAGACTCGCTCAGAAATCTGGAATTGCCCAGTCATCTATTTCTACATTGCTTAACAGGAAGAGTGTTCCAACGATTCAGACTCTTGAGAAAATATGTGAGGGATTTGATATCACCCTTGCACAGTTTTTTGCTGGTGATGAAGAAATTCCTGATTTAACAGCAGATCAGAAACAGCTGCTTTCTGACTGGAATGCGATGGATGAACATCAAAAAGAGCTGGTAAAAGCGTATATACAGGGCATTATTAGAAAATAAGGACGTCTGTGCTGAGGGATGGCATAGTACGTCCTTATTTCAGCTTCGGGGGTTTTTATGAAACGATGTAATATTATATGCTTTGTGCTACTTTTAGGAATTACGCTTTGTGGCTGCCAGGCACAGCCGGTAGAAACAGCAAAAACAAAACAAAAGTTGAATCAGACGGAGTATGAATCCGATGATGACTTTGAACTGTCACTTCAATCATCAATCGGTAAAGAACAATGTTTTATTTGCGGAACACCGGCAGGTGGTCTTCTGGAATATTATAGAAAATTCGATTCGATTGGGATCATCCATTGGGCCGATATGTCAGTCACTGACACTCGGATCCGGGAATATGATGATGACGGAAATGAAAAGATTGATTCTGGGCATATGAGCACAATGGTAAATTCTTTTGGAGAGGATTATGGTACTATTATGACACACTCTCACCCGGATAGATGTATTGCGGAACCCAATATACACCTTGGAGAGAAAGATACGATAGACTGTGAAACTCTCAAAGATCAATTGTGTCAGGATTGTCTGGATAAGGTGTGTGAATTTTATGAAGATCAGGTAAACAGTGATAATGATGAATATCTGGAAAGCACAGGGTACTCACTGATTGATTTTACAACAGGAGAACTTTATACCCTATCCGATCCGTATCGCGGATATAGTATTCGGGATTATATGATCCGGTATGATTATAGAGAACAGGGAGACGGAGAAAAATATATAGATTTGCTGATCTTCTATGCTCCGATCCGGGGAGAGGAAGGTTAAGAAAAGAGGAAACTATGCAGACAAGGCAGGAGGTAATACAATATTGTCATTCATTTAAAGATGTATATGAGGATTATCCTTTTCATGACGATAACTGGTGTGTCATGCGCCATAAGGAAAATAAAAAGACATTTGCACTTATCTATGATAAAGATGGACATATTTGGATCAATGTAAAGTGTGATCCGGAATGGAGAGAATTTTGGAGAAGCGCTTTTGCAGCGGTTGTACCGGCATATCATATGAATAAAGAACACTGGAATTCTATTATTTTGGACGGAACTGTTCCGAATCTGGATATAAAACAGATGATTGCGGAAAGTTATGATCTTACGAAAGGAAAAAGACGATGAGGATATTAGTAGATGCGGATGCCTGCCCGGTGGTGTCCATCGTAGAACGGACAGCAAAAAAATAAGACATTCTGTTATACTCTTATGTGATACAAACCATGTTTAATATTCAGATTATAGTGAAGTGATTACGGTAGGGGCCGGTGCGGATGCAGTGGATCTTAAACTGGTCAGTTTATGCCGGAAAGGCGATATTGTTGTAACACAGGATTACGGAGTAGCGGCTATGATTCTGGGTAAAGGTGCATATGGTATTCATCAGAGTGGTAAATGGTATACAGATGAAAATGTAGATCAAATGCTGATAGAGCGATATCTAGCGAAGAAAGCCAGAAACGCAAAAAAAAACGTCATTTGAAAGGTTCGTCTAAAAGGACGGAGGAAGACGATAAAAGGTTTGAAGTGTTTTTGAATAAATTGATTGAGATGTATATTAAGGATAGGTAGCAGAAAAATAAGGACGTAGGGTTTCACTCCCCTATGTCCTGCTTATTCTATTCCCAATTCTACAAACTGGAATTTAAGGAGAAAAACAAAATGAGACAATATATCGTAGACGCATTTACAAATATACCTTTTACAGGAAATCCGGCTGCGGTCTGTGTCATGGAAAGCTGGCCATCTGAAGAATCTATGATGAAACTGGCGATGGAAAATAATCTTTCCGAAACCGCTTTTATCGTAAAGGAAGAAAAAAGGTATCATCTGCGCTGGTTCACACCGGGTACAGAGGTGGAGTTATGTGGTCATGCCACACTGGCATCGTCCTTTGTTATCTTGAATTATTATGAGTCTGACAGCAAGGAAGTGAAATTTGATACCCTTAGCGGTGAGTTGACGATTCATCGGAATGGGAATCTGTATGAGATGAATTTTCCCACCTACGAATTGAAGGAGATTCCAGTCACGGATGCAATGGAAAGGGCTTTCGGCGCACGCCCGGTTAAAGCGGTATTGGGTCTTGATCTGATATGTATATTTGATTCGGAAGATACCGTTAGAACTATGAATCCGAATCAGACACTTCTGGCCGGTATTGGGGGAAGAATCCAAAATGCAACTTCGATGGGAAAAGAAACCGATTGCGTATCGCGCAGCTTCTGTCCGAAGTTGAGTATCCCAGAGGATCCGGTTTGCGGTTCTGCCCATTGCCAGATTGCCGACTATTGGTCAAAAGAGCTGAATAAAAAGGAAATTTATGCGTACCAGGCATCGAAGCGCGGTGGATACTTGCATTGCAGAATGGAAGAAAACCATCGTATAGTGATTAGTGGAGAGGTAACTCTGGTGGCCATCTCTGAAATTGCAGTTGCGCTGTAAATTTCAGGCTTCTGTTGAGCTGAAAGCACGTATGAATTTGAATTTGACGAATTGTATTAAGGTTAAAATTAAATAGTGGCTTCATTGATTGAAACCACTATTTGTTACAAAGAATGATTAATCATCGCACCAACCATAGCTTTCACCATCTAAAATACCCACATCGTATTTTTGTTTATATTTAGATTTTGACGCTGAATTTCGCCGATTTAAAATATTAGCGTTATACGCTTTGTTGTTTGGATTATGCTGATTTGCATAATCGTCAAGCTGTTGTTTTGTATGTGTTTTTGAAGAAACACTTTTTGATTTAGCCATTTAATCATTCTCCTTTCTCCGTAAAATATTAGAAATATGCATTAGTACATTGGAAGGCTACCTAGAGTCATTTTAATTCAATTATGCATTTTCTTCCTTTACGGAAGGAGCTTAATTTGCTTTACAAAAGCAAATGTTAGCATACTAATTCTAACATAGTATATAACCATTTTCAATTTAACAAATTCAAATTTGACTTGCCTATTTTCTTAAAATCTCATGTGGAGCTTCTATTTCATTTGCCAAGGTATGCTCTGTTAACTCTGACATCAATTTCAATTTTTTATTAATCAATGGTCGCATACAATTAGGAACATGTTCCTGATGCGCTCTGTGGATTGCTACACATTCCTTACAGTTTCCGTGATAACGACAGGCTTTCAGGCAAGGACAGTGATCTTTGTCTTTATACTCCTTACGAAATTCCGCTGCAAATTCTTCTTGCAGTCTCAGCCCCTCGACACGGTTTCCCTTATGAAATTCTACCATTGCATCCAGTTCTTTCTGGTTCCCTTCAATCTTCATGTTATTATAGCGCCTCCATTTCAACTATTCCTCATTTTCTGATAAATTCCAATTTTGTTGTCATCTTCATTATATTTCATCGCCTATCGAAAAGATAGCATATTTTATGAAAATTGTCGGCTGGGAACATCTTCTTGATGACCTCAATCTCATTATCCGGGATATAAGAATGTAAAAATCATTGAAAATAAAGGATTTTTGGAGTACAGATAACAGCCTACTTTGCATTCACCTCCATTATGCGAAGCTTTGCATAAAAACGGCAAATCTCCGGTCTGACGAACAGAAATAACATGAGGCTACAGTTAAGGATAAGGTTGCCATACAAACTGAAGTCCAATAACTACTCGGAATTAACTGTGGTAGATGTGGCAGATATGTGGAGAGAAAGAAACGTGTGGTACCAAGGGAGGTCTTGTCAGCAAGTGGAAACAGAGTATGAAACTTGTAGTAACAACGAATGGCAAGAAGTCAGCAGAGGTCATAGTACCATTGTGGTTGCAAACATAATGGGAAGGACTGAACTTTAGGAGATGTGAGTAAATGAATGTAACCAAAGATGGAATTAAGGACAGACAACTTCATATTGAGGACTATCTGCAAATGGTATCTGCGGAACAGAAAGAGTATGCAGAAGTGTCCGCCCATCAGAGGATTGCTGAAAACAACGACATCATCACAGATTTTCAAACGGACAGACTGATGGAAAAGATTTTATCAAATGACAATCTTAATCAAGCATACAAGAAGGTAAAATCCAATAAAGGAGCAGGCGGAGTTGATGGGATGAGCGTGGATGAACTTCTATCGTTTCTCAGAAACAACGGAGTGCAACTGAAACAACAGTTAATGGATGGTAAATATAAACCCAATCCAGTCCGAAGGGTAGAAATACCCAAAGAAACAAAAGGCGAGTTCAGAAAACTGGGAGTACCAACGGTAGTTGACCGTGTTTTTCAACAGGCAATTACACAAGTACTTTCTCCAATTTATGAAGAACAGTTTTCAGAAAACAGTTCTGGCTTTCGCCCAGGCAGAGGTGCACACGATGCACTAAAGCAATGCCAGACAAATGTAAACGATGGTTACGGATATGTGGTAGATATGGATTTGGAGAAATTCTTTGATACTGTATGCCAAAGCAAACTCATAGAAGTATTATCACGAACCATCAAGGACGGAAGAGTCATCTCGCTCATCCATAAATACCTTAATGCTGGAGTAATCAGCAGAGGGGTATTTGAAAGGACAGAAGTGGGAATGCCACAAGGCGGTCCGTTAAGCCTGTTACTCAGTAACATAATGCTGAATGAACTAGACAAGGAACTGACACGCAGAGGACACAGATTTGTGCGTTATGCAGATGACTGTATGATATTCTGCAAAAGCAGAAAAAGTGCAGAAAGAACCTTGGAAAACATCACACCATTTATCGAAGGAAAACTTTTCTTAAAAGTAAATCGAGAAAAGACTTGTGTGTCACATTCTAGTAAAGTCAAATACCTTGGATACAGTTTCTATAACTATCGAGGCAAATGCAGATTCAGAGTACATCCAAAGTCGGTTACAAAGATGAAGAATAAAATCAGAGAACTGACAAATAGAAGTAATGGATGGGGGAATGAATATCGTGCATTAAAACTGACACAGTTCATAAGAGGATGGGTAAACTACTTTGGAATGGCAGATATGAAGAAACTCTTAAAAGAAACAGATGAATGGCTACGCCATAAAATAAGGGCGATTTATTGGAAACAATGGAAGAAGGTCAGAACAAAATACAGAGAACTCAAAAAGTTAGGTGTGGATAAGGAAAAGGCATGGATTTGCGCCAATATGCGAAATGGAAACTGGTATTGCAGTGGATATTTTGTTTTGCAAACTGCATTTAACAATAAGAAACTCCGTGAACTTGAATATCCAACATTCACAGAGTTCTATTTGAAAACATGTGAAAACTAAAGAACCGCCGTGTACGGAACCGTATGCACGGTGGTGTGGGAGGACGGTAAATAAAATAATTATTTACCTCCTACCCGATCTAATAGAATATGCAACAAATGGATGACCCAATAAATGATAAAAATTGACAAATTGTGGATTTTTTGATGTACAAAATAGATAAAAACAAATTTAAAATATTTAGCTAATTGATGAAAATGTTAAATTGGCTTGAAAATTGATTTTGTTGTGATAAAATTATATATAGGAAATGGGTGACCCAAAATATCGAAAATAAGATGTATGAAGACATATAAATATCGAAAAACGGCCATTCTGATTATGATTAATGATAATAATTAAACAAAATGGATGAGCCAATTCAAGGAGGATTACCATTGTTATTTATACGATTTATTCTGGCAATGCTGCCGATTATCTGGTTGATCGTTGCACTCTGCAGACTTAAGATGGCGGGGCACAAGGCTTGTGTGATTGCTTTGCTGATCACTATGGTGGAAGCAATCGGCTACTGGAAATTAGATGCCGTCTGTACAGCGACCGCTGCTGTGGAAGGAATATTGAACGCATTATGGCCGATATGCCTTGTGATCGTCGCAGCACTCTTTACCTATAATCTGACAATGAAGACCGGTGAAATGGAGCAGATCAAAAAAATGCTCGCCAGTGTATCGAAAGATAAACGTGTTCTGGCACTGATCATCGGGTGAGGATTTGGAAGCTTCATGGAAGGTATGGCAGGATTTGGAACAGCCGTTGCGATTCCGGCTTCCATGCTCGCAGGAATCGGACTTGATCCATTTAGTGCTGTTATCGGATGTCTGGTTGTTAATTCGACACCGACAGCATTTGGTTCCGTAGGTGTTCCTACAGTAACGCTGGCATCTGTAACAGGAGTGGATCTTCTTTCCTTATCGGGAAATGTAGCCGTGATCCAGAGTGTACTGACATTTATCTCACCGTTTCTTATGGTCTGCATCTGCGGGCGGGGGATTAAAGCGCTGAAAGGAATGATTCCTACAACGCTGGTTGCGTCTTTATCATTTTTGATCCCATGGTTTGCAGCAGCGAAACTTCTCGGACCGGAACTTCCGGATATTATCGGCTCTATCTGTTCCATGGTATGCGTGATTATTGCAGCAAGGATTTTTAACAATAATCCGGATTGTAATTACTCCATAGATGTGGATGAGCAGCAGGATGCAAATTCAAACAACGCGCTGACTGCCCAGGAAGGCGTAAAAGCCTGGAGTCCTTTTATTCTCATTTTTCTGCTGCTCATGCTTACATCAACACTCTGACCGCCGATCCACAACGCGATCGCAGACATCAAGACAACGGTTGTTGTGTATGCAGGTGAAAATGGGAATTCACTTGGGTTCAGCTGGATCAATACACCGGGCGTGATGATCTTCATCGCAGCGATCATCGGAGGATTTATCCAGAAGGCATCTGTAGGAGAAATGGTGCAGGTGCTTGGTGAGACATTAAAGAAATACTGGAAGACGATCCTGACGATCTGTTCCGTCATGGCAACGGCAAAGATCATGGGATACAGCGGGATGATCTCTGACACCGCAGAACTTCTGGTAGTAGTAACCGGTTCATTCTATCCGGCAATCGCTCCACTTATCGGAGCACTGGGAGCATTTGTCACAGGGTCCGGAACTTCCACATGTGTTCTCTTTGGGGGATTGCAGAGCCAGACAGCTGCATCACTGGGACTTGGCGAATCGTGGATGGCAGCAGCCAATGTCATGGGCGCAGGAATCGGTAAGATGATCTGCCCACAGGGAATTGCGATCGGTGCAGGAGCGATCAGTATGGTAGATTCTGAGAGCAAGATCCTAAGTTCCGTATTCAAATATTTTCTTTTGTATGTAGTGATTGCAGGCATCATCTGCTTTGCAGGGTCTGTGATCTGATAAAATAAAACATAAAAACCATTTCAATAAAGGAGGCAAATAAAATGTACAATCAGTTGACACCTGAAATCGTTGCTCAGATCAAGGCGGTTTCTGACCATGTGTTTGAGGGAGCAGACATTAATCCTGATTACGCGAAAGATGAAATGCCAATCTATGGCACAAAGATGCCGGATCTCGCAGTTCAGCCACGTTCCACAGAGGAAGTTGCTGCTGTTGTGAAGATCTGCTATGAGAATAATATTCCTGTAACACCAAGAGGAGCCGGTACAGGACTTGCAGGAGGAGCTGTTCCGCTTTACGGAGGTGTCCTCATTGATATTTCCAAGATGAACAGAATCGTTTCCTATGATATGGAAAACTTTGTAGTAAATATTGAGGCAGGTGTTCTTTTGAACGATCTTGCTTCTGACTGCCAGAGCAGAGGCATGCTGTATCCACCGGATCCAGGTGAGAAATTTGCATGTGTGGGCGGTAACGTTGCTACAAATGCAGGCGGTATGAGAGCTGTCAAATATGGTGCAACACGTGACTATGTAAGAGCAATGACAGTTGTTCTTCCTACAGGTGAGATCACACATCTTGGAGCAACCGTATCCAAGACATCTTCCGGATATTCTCTTCTGAACCTGATGATCGGATCAGAGGGAACACTTGGAATCATCACAGAGCTGACTCTGAAGATCATTCCGGCACCAAAGAAAGTCGTATCCCTTATCATTCCTTACAAGGATCTTGATACAGCACTTTCAACAGTACCGAAATTCAAGATGGCTCATATGGATCCTCAGGCAATCGAGTTCATGGAAAGAGAGATCGTTCTTGCATCCGAGCGTTATGTTGGAAAAGCAGTATTCCCACAGAAACTGGAGGATACAGAGATCGGAGCATACCTTCTTGTTACACTGGATGGTAATTCCGAGGATGAGGTTGAAAATATGATCGATCAGGCAGCAGAGATCGTTATGGAAGCAGGTGCGATCAATGTTCTGATCGCAGATACACCAACCAGAATCAAAGATGCATGGGCTGCACGTTCTTCCTTCCTGGAAGCAATCATGGAAGAGACAAAACTTCTCGACGAGTGCGACGTTGTTGTACCTGTAAATAAAATCGCTGAGTACCTTGCATTTGTAAATAAGACAGGAGAGGAATGCGGTCTTGTGATCCGTTCATTCGGACATGCAGGAGACGGAAACCTTCATATCTATCAGTGCTCCAATGATCTGTCGGAAGAAGAATTCAAGGAGAGAGTGGATAAATTCTTTGAGATTATTTACAAAGCTGCTACAGACTGTGGCGGTCTTGTATCCGGTGAGCATGGAATCGGATCCGGAAAGATCAAATATCTGGTAGATTCTGTCGGAGAGACAAATATGGCTCTGATGGAAGGTATCAAGAGAGTATTTGATCCTAAGATGATTCTGAATCCGGGAAAGGTTTGCTACAAACTGTAAGATTTCGTATAGAGTAACAATGATGACAATGTTTGAATTAATAGGAGAATAAGATGAATATTTGTGTTTGTATTAAACAGGTGCCTGATACAAATGAAATTAAGATCGATCCGGTGAAACATACACTGATCCGTACAGGCGTACCAAGTATTGTAAATCCATTTGACACATATGCCCAGGAGGTTGGTGTCAGATTAAAAGAGAAACTCGGTGGAAGACTTGTAGTAATCACAATGGGACCTCCGCAGGCAAAGGAAGCGATCAGATCCTGCCTTTCAGTTGGAGCAGATGCAGGTTATCTGATTTCTGGAAGAAAATTCGGTGGATCCGACACACTTGCAACAAGTTATATTTTATCCGAGGCGATCAAAGCAGTAGAAGAAAAAGAGGGAGTAAAATTTGATCTGATCCTCTGCGGAAAACAGGCTATCGATGGTGATACAGCTCAGGTTGGCCCTGAGATCGCAGAGCATCTTGGAATTCCGCAGGTTACCTATGCACTGGATATTCAGGAAGTAGACGGAGATCTGCAGGTAAAACGTGAGTGTGACGCAGGATATGACATTATCTCTGTGAAACTTCCGGCAGTAGTAACTGTTGTGAAGCTTCCATATGAGCCAAGATATCCAACGTACAGAACAAGAAAAGAAGCCAGGACAAAAGAGATTCCTGTCCTTGCAGAAGCAGATCTGACAACGATTGATCTGGACCGCTGCGGACTGGGCGGTTCTCCGACAAAAGTAAAGTCTACATATACACCGGTGAGAGAGAAGACAGGTATGACGATCCGTGGTATGGGAGCAGAGGCTGCTGCAGCTAAACTTGTAGAATTGGTTCATGATGCAAAGATTTTATAGGAGGACGAGAGAATGAGTAATCTTGGTGATTATAAAAATATGTGGATATTCATTGAGACAGAGTGCGGCAAAGCCAAGAATGTCGGATATGAATTGTTGAACGCCGCAAAACCTCTGGCTGAGCAGAAAGGCTGCGAGCTGGTTGCAGTGGTTATTGGAAATAACGTGGAAGGCGTTGCAAAGGACGCAATCGCATACGGTGCAGATTCTGCAATCGTTGTGGATGGATCGGAATATGAATATTATACAACAGACGCATTTACTAATGCGATCGTTACACTGATCGAGAAACATAAACCGGAGACACTGATCATCGGAGCTACAAACAATGGCCGTGATATGGGACCGAGAGTTTCCTGCCGTATCAAGACAGGCCTGACAGCAGACTGTACAGAGATCGGCATCGATGAAGAGACCGGAAATATGGCATGGACACGTCCGACATTCGGCGGTAACCTGATGGCTACAATCATGTGTCCGGATCACCGTCCACAGATGGGAACTGTACGTCCGGGAGTGTTCAAAAAAGGTGCTTATGATGAGAGCCGTACAGGAAAGATCATCAAAGAAGATGTTCATGTTCCGGAAGAAGATATCCGTACTTCCCTCGTAAAGCGTGTACAGGAAGTTTCTGAAGCGGTTGATCTTGCCGAGGCAGAAATCATCGTTTCCGGCGGACGTGGAGTTGGATCAGCAGATAACTTTAAGATTCTCGAAGAACTTGCAGATGTACTGGGAGCTACGATCGGATGCAGCCGTGCAGTTGTAGATGCAGGCTGGAAACCGCAGGTATTTCAGGTTGGTCAGTCCGGAAAGACGGTTGCACCGAAGGTATATTTTGCAATCGGTATCTCCGGAGCTATCCAGCATTTGACGGGTATTTCAGGATCTGATACGATTATTGCAATTAACAAAGATCCGGAAGCTCCGATCTTTGATGTTTCAGACTATGGTATCGTAGGAAACCTGAACGAAGTTGTGCCGGCATTGACGGCAGCATTTAAAGAAATGAAGGAGAAATAATGAAAATCAATCTTCCGTTTTCAACAACAGGAATGATGCTTGATCTGGATGACAGTCTGGATTATGAGATACTGGAATCGGCGATTGTCTCTATGCCGAAACCGGAGAAGACAGAGGATGAACTGGTGCAGGAGGCCATGGAGCATCCCATCGGTTCTCCGAGACTGTCTGAACTTTCCAGAGGAAAGCAGAATATAGTGATCATCTGCTCAGATCATACAAGACCTGTTCCGTCTAAGCATATTATTCCATTTATGCTGAGAGAAATCAGAGAAGGAAACCCGTCCGCAGACGTTACACTTCTTATTGCGACCGGTTTCCACAGAGAGACGACCAGGGAAGAGCTGGTCAGCAAATTTGGTGAGGAGATTGTGGATCATGAGAAGATCGTGATCCATGACAGCCGGGATATTAGTCAGATGGTGGATCTCGGAGTTCTGCCATCCGGAGCACCGCTTCTGATTAATAGAGTGGCGGCCGAGGCTGATCTTCTTGTGAGCGAAGGCTTTATTGAAACCCATTTCTTTGCAGGATTTTCAGGAGGACGAAAGAGTGTCCTCCCGGGAGTCTCAAGCAAAGTGACAGTGCTTGGAAATCATTGTTCCAAATTCATCGATTCTCCGTACAGCCGTACCGGAATACTGGAGAATAACCCGATTCACCGGGATATGGTTGCTGCAAGCCGTATGGCAAAACAGCAGTATATTGTGAATGTGGTCATTGACTCTGATAAAAAGGTCGTCCATGCCGTTGCCGGAGATGCGATCAAGGCACATGAGGCAGGATGTGATTTCCTCAGAAAGTACTGTCAGGTCACACCAAAGGAGAAAGCAGATATTGCCATTTCCACAAATGGAGGATATCCTCTTGATCAGAACATGTATCAGTCCGTGAAGGGTATGACTGCAGCTGAGGCGGCAGCGAAAGAGGACGGAATTATCATTATGGTTTCAAACTGTGGCGACGGTCATGGCGGAGAGGGCTTTTATAAGGCGCTTCGGGACTGTGAGAGTCCACAGGCACTCATGGATGAGATTCTGAAAGTTCCGCAGGATAAGACGAAGCCTGACCAGTGGGAGTATCAGATCCAGATCCGGATACTGATCCAGCACAAGGTCATCTATGTAATGTGTGAAGAGTACCGCGAAATGGCAAAAGAGATGGGATTTGAAGTAGCAGCAGATGTGAATGAGGCGCTTTGGATGGCCATCGCAGAGAAAGGGCACGATGCCCACATTGCAGTGATACCGGACGGAGTATCTGTAATGGTGCATTAATTCAGGTTGCTCATATTTATTATATATTAATAGGACGGCGGTCGGATTACATTTTTGTATCCGATCGCCGGAAACAATAAAAGCAAATGCGAGGATAGCACTTGCTTTTTTTTTAACAATCATATACAATTACAATATTGCATAAGAACAGATTTTGAGGGAGATTGCCATGGATATTACCAGAGTTGCGGGAACAAAGACATATGAATATGTTTTTAACTATTTTTCTGAGCAGATCTTATCAGGGGAACTGAAGATGAATGATAAGATTCCTCCGGAGAGAGAGATTGCAGAGAAGCTCGGGGTTAGCCGTAATTCTGTCCGTGAGGTTATGCATATGCTGGAGATCAGCGGATTGATCGAATGTCTGCAGGGGAGCGGCAATTATATCCGCTGTGATACGAATGAATACATGACCCGTACAGCCAATATGGTTATGGCTCTTCTGGATATTGACTACACAGAGATCTTCTATCTGAGGCAGGGATATGAGATTGTAGCTCTGAAGCGTGCGATGGAAGAGGCAACACCCGAAGAACTGGAGAAGATGCATCAGATCCTTCTTAAGATGGATGAAGCTGTCGGAATTAAAGAGAGTACGGATCTGGATATACAGTTCCATGCAGTACTCATGGAAGCATCCCATAATCGGCTTCTGCAGATGTATTACAGTATGCTTGGGAATCTTATGGATCAGTTCATCAAGGATTTCCGCTCAAGGATACTGGTGGATAAGAGGCGCGCGGAGAATCTCCGGAAATCGCACTGGGGGATTTATAATTCACTGATGGAGAAGAACCGCAGGGCAGGAATGGAAACACTGGAGAGACACTTTGAAATCGTCGGAGAGCAACTGAGAAAATATGAAGATAAATAGATTATACTGCAAGAGGTAAATGTCCCCTTGCAGTTTTTTGTGGTGCGCCTTGCGGCGCACGTTTCTAACGGGTGAAAGTCCCTAATCCGCCCTAGTAGTGGGAAGGATACAGCCAAGACCAAGGGTGTCCTTTTCATAGCAACGACTATGATTAACGCAAGGGGAATCTGAAGGAAGGTGGAGGTTATGAAAAGCTACACATTATGCAAAGTTGGCGATAGAAATCCTTATGAATAAAGGATTCTTTGGTTGATTTACTTTCCATAATCTATCACGATTTAAGTGTATTTTTATCAAATCACTTAAGGAGGAACACAAGGTGGAAAATTCAACTTTGCAGCAACTAATCAACCAGACTGAGGAAGCACTCATTCAGGCAGGTGCATCCAACTATTACCAAAACGTATTTAAAACTCTTACAAAACAACTTTTACTCTACGCCGAAGAACACGACACAGATTCTTTCAGCATGGACTTTGGATTACAGTTTTTAGAAGATCATTATTCCATGTCATCTAAAATCAAGCAGAAAAAATGGTGTGCAACCTATTCCCGTTGTATAAATGCTTTGGCAGAATACCAACGTTCAGGAAATGTCACTCTCTATCTTGTTATGGATAAAAGAGCATACACCTTTCCGGAAGGATTCAAAAACAGCGCAGAAGCATATATTTCCCATCGGGAGAAAATCGGAATTATCAAAAAATCGAATAAGATTTCCAGTTTATATCTGGAATGATGTTGTATAAATAAAGTTGACACCTTATTCTCAAAGAATTCATGTATAATAAAGAGAATAAGGAGGAACTCTCAATGTCACGTACTCAACGAAAATACGACCATGAATATAAGGTCCAGGCTGTCAAACTTGCCAGAGAAATCGGCGGTGCTAAGGCAGCCAAAGAATTAGGTATTCCAGAAGGAACCATCCATACATGGCTGAAAGCAGTTAGAGCCGGCACATTGGATATTGGCGACGGTGTACATACTCCAGAAAGTGCAATGAGCCTCGCTGAGGAACTTGCTATGCTCCGCAAACGTGTTAAGGATCAGGATAAAGAAATCCGGCGTCTGAAAGAGGAAAATGAATTTCTCGAGGAAGCAAGTGCTTTTTTCGCAGCCAGCCGTCGGAAGTCAGCAAGAACCAAAGAATGATGTTCATTGCCATAAAGACAGAAGACGGCGCGATTAAGGGAAAACTCTCATTCTATTGCCGGATGCTTGGTGTCAGCCGCCAGGGGTTCTACAAATATCTTGCTAATAAAGACCGGCCCTGGAAATATCAGGATCTCGCTGATGCTATGATAGCAATCCATACTGAAGATGAATACAATGATACATATGGGCGCATTCGCATGTATCAGGCACTTCTCCTTAAGAAACTGGAAGGACTCAAGATTCCTAGTGAGCGAACCGTCTACAGGGTCATGGATGAAATAGGCCTTAGTCATCAACCAAAGCGTAAGCCGAATGGTATTACCAAGGCCGATCGGGAAGCTCGTAAGTCAGATGATCTTCTGAAGCGAGATTTCAAATCTGATAAGCCACTTGAAAAATGTGTAACTGACATCACAGAAATCAAGGCTAAAGATGGAAAACTGTATGTTTCAGCTATCTTTGACTGCTTTGATTCCAGTGTCCTTGGTCTGGCAATGGAAACCAACATGAAAGCAACTTTGTGTGAGCATACCCTGGATAATGCCTATCTGTCATATCCTGATCTGCGAGGGGCTATTGTACACTCTGACAGAGGAACACAATATACCAGTGAAACTTATCGTAAGGCTCTTGCTAAATACGGTATTATTCAAAGCATGAACAGTGCTGGTGGCAGGTGCCACGATAATGCCCGATGCGAAAGCATGTGGGCCAGAATGAAAAGCGAGCTTCTCTATGACCGCTACAATACGGAGACCATGACCATAGAGGAACTGAAGGTTCTCATTTGGAGATACTTCATTAGTTACTGGAATAACAGGAGGATCTGCTCTGCCAACGGTGGGCTTCCTCCGATAATTAAGCGCCAGAGATACTACCAATCTCTGGAACAGGCTGCATAGGCAGTGATATCTTTGAGATAAATGTGTCAACCAATATTGACAATATCAAAATTAATTACAGCATTAAAAGTTAATCAAAAGGAAACTGTACATTATTTACATGGACTAATCAGTTTTCGAGAATATTATGAGTCTTGTCAAAGTTATGTATTGTCTGTGATTGATAAATCTCAAAATAAAAGTGAGATAGGTGCTGGGCTACGTTGTTGGATTGCATCGACTATATGGGCCGGCTATACCCCAGAATATGTATATCGCTTTCTTAGAAACTCATTCAATATTGATATAGACAATCCTAAAGAGAGTATTGAACAATTTATTAATCATTTTCAGTTGAACGAGAACGAATATGACGTGTACTTCTTGTTTATGGGATCAATATCACAGTATAAGGAGCTATTAACCAATCGTTTGACGGTATTTTTTGAAGAAGACCCATATTTTAATAAATTAAAAAAGAAAGATAATAAAGCTTTTGTAGGGAAATTAAAAGTTAAAGCAATCGATCCCTATGTAGCTATGCAAATGGCTTATGAGAATTTAAATATTTTTATGAGTTTTTATCGGGTAATTAGTAATAGAAAAAAGGAGCTGCTTGGTAAAAATTGTTTTGTAAGAAACTGTGAAACTAATGAGGAAATGACGATACCAACTATTTCAACGGGATTTAAGAATATTGAAATAGAACCGAAATTGGATTTACAAGAGACAATAGATCATGCAGTTATTGGGTGCCAAAGCAAGCCGCAAGATACCTATTTTGCACTGAATAAAATTATTGCACTTCATAACATGGCCTTGCGACAGAGAGACATGAATGATGCTTTTGTGAATTTGTGGTCAGTTTTGGAGGTTGTAAGTAAAGACACAGAAATAAATTCAAAAATCGAAAGAGTAATAAAAAGTGTGCTTCCCATTTTACAAAACGATTTCTTCAATAAATATTTTGTGTCAATTTTACATGATATAGAGGATTCATTAACGAAGAGCGAGATAAAACAAATGTTTTCAGGTCTTGAAGATGAAGACATGCAACAGGATATATTATATGAATTAATATGTTTGATCACACAACCTGAATATGAAAAAAATAGAGATGAGTTGTTTAAAAAATTGACTTTATACCCTAATATCCGTAACAAAATTTATAAAGTATATAAATTAAGGGAGCATAAAGATCAGGTGTTTGATTTATCGGTTCAGTATGCACAAAGACTAAAATGGCACTTGTACAGATTGTATAGAGTTAGAAATGGTATCGTGCACGCAGGAGATAAAAGCAGACATATTCAAGTGCTTGGAGAACATCTGCACATATATTGTGATGGTATCATTATGGAATTGATAAGTAAACTTGCATCAGAAGTATCTTTTGTTACTATACAAAATGTATTGGTTGATACAAAACTGCTGATTAGTTCAAAAGAAGACTGGTTTAAGGATAATGGTGAATTTTCAAGAAAGGATATATCTTACTTAATCGAATCGTCATTTAAAAACCTTAGTGATAAAAGTAAAAGTTTGTAAAGTATTTCATTTCCCCTCTTGACAAATTCAGGTACGGGAAAAACCTATGCGTCTGCATTTGCCATGCGTGAGCTGGGATTTAAGAGAGTCTTATTTTTGGTACATAGAAACCAGTTGGCTAAACAGGCAAAACGTTCTTACGAAAAAGTATTTAATAAGCAAGTTACTATGGGTATCGTAGGCGCGGGAAACCATGATTACGATGCAGATTTTGTGTTTGCGACCAGAGATACTTTATGGAGAGAAGAACATCTGCACCACTATAAGCCAACAGATTTTGATTGTATTATTTTAGATGAAGCACATCATTCTGCTGCAGATACTTACCAGCGAATCATGAACTACTTTACACCAAAGCTGTGGCTTGGTATGACTGCGACTCCGGATAAGCGAGATGACAATATAGAGGGACGAAATATTTATGAAATCTTTCATTATCAGATTGCATATGAGATTCGTCTTCAGCAGGCTATGGAAGAGAATATGTTGTGTCCATTTCACTACTTTGGTATCAGTGATTAATCCATGATTGGTGATGGGAAAGGCAGGAATAAGACAATTACAACAGAAGATTTCAATCTTCTTACCAGTGATGAACGAGTAAAACATATCATAGAGCAGGCAAACTATTTTGGGTACAGTGGGGATCGCGTAAAAGGATTGATTTTTTGCAGTCGTATTGCAGAATCAAGAGAATTGTCGGACAAATTCAATAAGATGATTAATCCAGATACTGGGAGGTATTTCAGAACGATTGCCTTAAATGGAGATACCGATGAAAATGAACGAGCAGAAGCATTTGAGCGGTTGGCGATGGATGAAGCGGATGCTACAGATGATCTTCAGCCCTTGGATTATATTTTTTCTGTTGAGATTTTGAATGAGGGTGTGGATATTATCGAGGTGAATCAGGTGATTATGCTCCGACCAACCCAGTCTCCGATCGTCTTTATACAGCAGCTTGGCCGTGGGCTTCGTAAGGCGGATGGGAAAGAGTTCGTTGTGATTTTAGATTTTATTGGCAATTACGAGAAGAACTTTATGATTCCGATTGCTCTGTCTGGTGACCGTACATATAATCCGGATACAATTCGGAAGTACGTGATTAGTGGTAATAGTACGATACCGGGAGCGTCTACGGTTCATTTTGATGCAGTCGCAAAGGAAAAAATCTTCCGATCCATTGATAAGATTCGTGGAATGAAAACAATTATTAAAGAAAGTTATATCTCATTAAAAAATAGATTGGGACGAGTTCCATATCTCATGGATTTTTACGAAAATGGGGAGATCGATCCGCTTGTAATTATCAGGGAGTATAAAACTTATCAGGATTTTTTGGTTTCGGTTGAAAAAGAATGCTATGGGAACTTGTGACATCCTATCAGCAGTTGGTGATAAAAAGATGGATAACAACGGAAAGATGAAGGACATCACGAAGGTTACCATGAAAATGCATCAACCAGTCAGAGAAGATCTGCTGAAATATTTGGAAAGTAATCTGTTAGATGAGGAGAACAAAGCGGTATGAAAACCATAAGAGTTGTTGCAGCTGTTATTTGCGATAGTTTTGAGACCAAATCAAAGATATTTGCCACGGCCAGAGGATATGGAGAACTGAAAGGCGGTTGGGAATTCCCTGGCGGCAAAGTGGAGCCAGGAGAAACACCGCAACAGGCGCTGAAACGAGAAATTATGGAAGAGCTAAACACCGAAATCGAAGTCGGTGAGTTGATTGATACCATTGAATATGATTATCCGACGTTTCATCTCTCTATGGATTGCTTCTGGGCGAAAGTGAGTGCGGGGGAATTGGAACTCAAAGAAGCGGAAGTTGCGAAGTGGCTTACAAAAGATGAATTAGATAGTGTAGCGTGGCTACCGGCGGATGTTACGCTGATTGGGAAGATTAAAGAGTGTATGATCTATACAGTGAAAAGAATCGATGAAGACCTGGACTTCGGATGCGAAGAACGAGCTGAGGGAGTACCTGTCATGGCGGTGGTCACACTTGTGAATTCTTCAGGTGAAGAGTTAATAGTAAAGGCAGAAGATGCCATGCTGTATGAGCGTAATATCAACGAAGGTGACAAGGTCTACTTTGACGAAGAGAATAACTTAGATAAAATACAAGAGAGGGTATCTATCACTGAGTGAAAGGAAGTATGGAAATGGATCCTACAATTGATTACTACAATCTCAATGCAAAAAATTTTATAGAGAATACGCAGAATGTTGATATGCATCTGGCCCAAGATCGATTCCTGCAATTATTGAATGAAACTGCATCGATTCTGGATTTCGGCTGTGGTTCCGGTCGTGACACCAAGCTTTTTCTAGAGAAGGGATACCAGGTTACAGCAACGGACGGATCAGCAGAAATTTGTCGTTTAGCGAGTGAATTTACGGGAATCGAAGTGAAACATCTGCTTTTCCAGGAACTGGATGAGGTCAATTCCTATGATGGTATATGGGCCTGTTCATCCATCCTGCATTTACCCAAAAACGAATTATTATCGGTTATACGAAAGATGTGTGTGGCATTAAAGGAATCTGGAATTATTTATACATCCTTTAAATATGGTGATTTTGAAGGGGAACGCAACGGTCGACACTTTACAGATTTTACAGAAGATAGTTTTCAGGATTTTATTAAGGAAGTACCGGAAATAATGATTGTTGAAAAATGGATTACCGGTGACGTCAGACCGGGAAGGGGAGAGGAAAAATGGCTCAATCTGATACTGCAGAAAATCTGAGGAATACATCAGAGACGGAGAGGATAATGCAGGAAATCTGGTCCACGGATGTAATGACGGGTGGAAGTGATCGTAGGATGCAGCTGTACTATCAGCTGATTCAAAGCTTAAAAAAGGCAGACAGCGTTGATATCATTGTATCTTTTTTGATGGAATCCGGTGTGAAGATGCTTCTTGAGGAGTTGGATAATGCCTTAAAAAGAGGTGCCAAAATCAGAATCCTTACCGGTAATTATTTAGGAATTACACAACCGTCTGCCCTATATCTTCTCAAGAAAAAACTCGGTTCCAGAGTCGATATGCGTTTCTATAATGAGAAGGATAGATCTTTTCATCCGAAGTCATATATTTTTCATTATAGAGGATATAACGATATCTACATTGGTTCATCAAATATTTCCAGAAGTGCACTGACTTCCGGTATTGAGTGGAATTATCGTTTTAGCAGCGTTTCTGATCCGAAGAATTACGAGAAATTTTATCATGCCTTTGAGGACTTGTTCGAACATCATTCAATTATCATTGATAATGAGGAATTAAAACGATATTCACAAAACTGGCATCGCCCAGCGGTGGCAAAAGATTTGGAACGGTATGAGTATTCTCATCAGAACGAGGAAAATGAGTCTGAGGATACAAAGGTTCAATTGCTATACGAGCCGAGAGGTGCACAGATTGAGGCTCTTTGTGCTTTAGAGGATACCAGAGCAGAAGGTGCAAAACGGGCATTGGTGCAGGCTGCAACCGGTGTGGGCAAGACATATTTGGCGGCATTTGATTCGAAAAGTTATGAACGGGTTTTATTTGTTGCTCATAGGGAAGAAATTCTGAAACAAGCTGCCGCTTCATTTCGAAATGTCAGGAATTCAGAGGATTATGGTTTTTTTACAGGAGAAGAAAAGAGTACAGATAAGTCTGTTATTTTTGCTTCTGTAGCAACATTAGGAAGAAGTGAGTATCTTTCAGAAAAGTATTTTGCTCCGGACTATTTTCAATATTTGGTGATTGATGAGTTTCACCACGCAGTAAATGAGCAGTATCAAAGAATCGTTAAGTATTTCAAGCCGCAGTTTTTACTTGGTCTGACTGCCACACCGGAGCGTATGGATGGCAGAAATATCTATGAACTCTGTGATTATAATGTTCCTTATGAAATCTCATTGAAAGATGCCATTAATAAAGGAATGCTGGTGCCGTTTCATTATTATGGTATTTATGATGATACGGACTATTCGGGTCTGCATTTGATCAGGGGCCGATATGATGAAAAGGAACTGAACGAAACATATATAGGAAATGTACATCGTCATGACTTGATATACAAGTATTATTGCAAATATGGATCGAAAAAAGCTTTGGGATTTTGCTGCTCCAGAGCACATGCGGAGGAAATGGCAAAAGAATTCTGTGAAAGAGGGATTCCTTCCGTAGCTGTTTACAGTAATGCAAATGGGACATATTCCGAAGAAAGAGGAAAAGCGATTGAAAAACTGAAAAGTGGAGAAATCAGAGTGATTTTCTCTGTGGATATGTTTAACGAAGGAGTAGATATTACATCGGTAGACATGGTTATGTTTCTACGTCCGACGGAATCTCCAATTGTGTTTTTACAACAGCTTGGTCGTGGACTTCGACGCAGCAAAGGAAAGGAATACCTTAACGTACTGGATTTTATCGGCAACTACGAAAAGGCAGGGCGTGTGAGATTCTTATTGACAGGAAGAACACTGGGAAAAAATGAATACTATAATCCGGCGGATCGATCTGCGTTCCCAGATGATTGTTTGATTGATTTTGATATGAAACTGATCGATCTTTTTTCGGAGATGGATAAAAAACATCTAAAGGTAAGAGATCAGATTAGAAATGAGTACTATCGCGTAAAGGAATTCCTTGGGAGAATTCCATCCAGAATGGATTTGTTTACATATATGGATGATGATATTTATCGTGTGGCGATTACTCATTCGAAGGATAATCCTTTTAAGCGGTATCTGGATTTTCGGAAAGAATTGGGAGAACTTTCGGAAGGGGAGAAT
The DNA here is from genome assembly GCF_039832125.1 of Dorea chungnamensis. Lineage (NCBI taxonomy): Bacteria > Bacillati > Bacillota > Clostridia > Lachnospirales > Lachnospiraceae > Dorea > Dorea chungnamensis. The sequence continues at coordinate 60,583 of NZ_JBDOHT010000002.1, forward strand.
ATTCTTTATAGTGGAATTGGAAGAGAGTTTATCAATCTAATTGAAAATACAAATATGTCAAAGGTATATAAGATGCCTGTTTTGATGGCATTTTATAATCACGGAAATATTCGTAGCCAGGTTTCTGAGGAGGAATTGTTGGATAGCTGGAAAGAATTCTTTTCTACAGGTACCAATTGGAAGGATTTGGATATGGGTATTACTTACGAAAAGTACTGTAGTATTTCAGATAAGGAGCATATCAAAAAGATACTTCAGATGCCCGTACATTTTCTACAAGAGTCAGGAAAAGGTTTCTTTGTAAAGAAAGAAGGAACGGCATTGGCACTTAAGGAGGATTTGACAGATGTTATTCTTCAGCCTGCTTTCGGGGAGCAGATGAAGGATGTGATAGAATACCGGGCAATGGATTATTATCGCAGGAGGTATGAAGAAAAACGATAATATTGTGAGGACCCGATGAGAAATTCAAAAAAATAAAGAATAAAGCAGGTGAAATATGTTGTATAAAGATAAGATAGTCGTTATTACAGGAGGAGCACATGGTATCGGAAAAGCTACAAAAGAAGCCTTTGAAGCAGAAGGGGCGATCGTAGAAGTAATCGATATTGTTGATGGAGAGCACTATGTTGGCGATATCAGTAAGAAGAAAACGCTTGAATCATTTGCCGGGTATGTTATAGATAAGCATGGCCAAGTAGATTATCTGATTAATAATGCATTACCTATTATGCGCGGAATAGAGCAGTGTTCCTATGAAGAGTTTGAATACGCTATGGCAGTGGGAGTGACAGCACCGTTCTATCTGTCAAAGCTTTTTTATGAGCATTTTGCAGATGGAGCTTGTATTATTAATATGTCATCTTCCAGGGATAGAATGAGCCAGCCACAGACAGAAAGTTACACCGCGGCGAAAGGTGGAATAGCAGCATTAACGCATGCACTTGCGGTGAGTCTTGCCGGGAAAGTCAGAGTAAATTCCATTTCTCCCGGATGGATCGAAACCGGTGACATAGTTTATGAAGGTCCGGATGCTGTCCAACAGCTTGTAGGAAGAGTAGGTAATCCAACGGACATTACAAATATGATTTTGTTCCTGTGCTCCGATAAGGCAGGATTCATTACTGGAGAGAATATTTGCATAGATGGTGGTATGACAAAACAAATGATATACCATGATGAGCATGGTTGGAAATATGAAGGATGAATTATTGTTTTATCAGAGAATCTTAAAGTTTGATAAAACATTTGCCCTTATTCATGATAAAAATGGTTTTGAGGTGATATACCATGGCTTCCTTTGACCAGAAGCTCCGTACACTGCGCTTGATGGAAATCCTTCTGGAACGTACCGATGATGCGCATATGCTGAACGCATCGGAATTATGCACGATTCTAGAGCAGGAATATGGCATCAGTACGAATCGAAGAACGATATATACAGAGATGGAGATCCTTGAGAAATTCGGACTGGATATCCAGCAGAAGAAGGGGAGAAATCCTGGCTATTATATTGGTGCCAGAGATTTTGAACTGCCGGAGTTAAAACTTCTGGTGGATGCTGTACAGTCTTCTAAATTTATCACGGAGAAGAAATCCAAAGAACTGATAACGAAATTAGAGAAGCTCTGCTGCAGGACGGATGCAGCAATGCTTTCCAAATATGTTTTTATCGTAAACCGTCCGAAGACAGAGAATGAAACTGTTTATTACAATGTGGACTACATTCATACTGCAATCTACGAGAATAAGGAAATTAAGTTCCATTATGCAGAGTGGACTATTAAGAAAGAACTGAAACTGAAGAAAGACGGTGCATTCTACGTTGTCAGCCCTTGGGCACTGACCTGGGATGATGAGAATTATTATCTGGTAGCTTATGATGCAGCGGCTGGAATTATCAAGCATTATCGTGTAGATAAGATGCAGAATACAGAGATCCTGGAAACAGATCGTAAGGGTGAGGAATCCTTCAAGAACTTTGATTTGGCTGCATTCGCTAAGAAGACCTTTGGAATGTACGGCGGTGTAGATGCGGAAGTCACGCTGGAATGCAAGAATGAACTGGCCGGTGTTATAATCGATCGCTTTGGACATGATGTATGGTTGATTCCGCAGGGAGAAGCTCATTTCAAAACCAGAGTACTGGTATCAGTAAGTCCGCAGTTTTTCGGATGGGTTACAGGCATTGGATCCGGGATGAAGATTACCGGTCCGGAGAATGTGAAGGCTGAATATAAGGCATATCTGCAGGATGTGCTTGAAAATTATTAACTATTTGGTAGGTGAAGTAGAATGAATATTGGGCGTATTACTGCTCGATACAAAAACAAAGTGCTTGAGAACAAGATTTTTGATCCGATTCGCAACAAATATGTGAAGCTCACACCTGAGGAAGCAGTTCGTCAGAAAATAATAAAATTTCTGATGAAAAGGCTGCAGGTTCCGCAGGACAAGATTCTTGTTGAAAGGGCCTTGGGAACATTAGGGCTGCTTGTAGCTGAAGACAAGAAGAAACAGCGTATTGACATCGGAATTCTTGATGAAGAAGGATTACTGATGGCTGTTGTTGAATGTAAAGCAAGTCTTCTTTCTAATACGGAAGCAGCATTTACGCAGGCGCAGAATTACCTGCTGAGTCTGAATACACGCTATTATTTCGTGACTGATGGAAGCACTTTTGATGGATATTATTTTGATACGAATCAGTTTGTGAAATTGGAAGAGATTCCGACATATAACAATTGGTATTATTATCCGATTGCAAAAGATGAGTAGGTGACTGTGATGGTTGAAATATCAAAACGTGATTGGAAATTGTTCCGTGAGAAACTTCCTGGTCGGAAGGAAAGTTATAAGGAACGTTTATGCAAGGAATATGTAGAGCTGCTGACCTGTGATAAGAAAGGTTCTGAACGATTCTGGGCACTGGAAGAGCGTATCAAAAAAGATCGCAAAGCTCCTGGCGTTATTTTATCTGTCAGCAAATCAGATATGCTGATCGATCTCGTTCGGTTGGTTCAGGATGAGGTAATTGGTCTTGAGGATCTGTCTGATTTTAGTGAGGACGTGCAGGAGAGAGTGAAATTCATGGTGCAGCGCTGGTAATGTGAATGTGGTAAAATATGCATATGCGGATCCTCATATAACATGGAAATGCATTTCTTTGATGACCAAAAGGTAAGGTTGACACGTTGACTGTTCTGACGTATACTGATATCATAAATAAAAGGTAGGCCACCTAAGATACATGAAGGAGGTCCTGATATATGGATGAGTTATATCAGCAGATTATTGATAGTTATAAAGAAACCGGTTCGGTAAAGAAGACAGCAGAGGAGCTTGGTACATATCCAATCAAAGTACGAAGAGTACTGATTACGGAGGGATTGTGGCACAGTAAAACCAGTGAACAGGTAGCAGATTTGCTTGCAAAGGGTAAAAGTGTAGCTGAAATAGCAGAGGAGCTTGTTATATCGGAGAAGACTGTTCAGTCTTATATGCCCTATTCTCGTGGGCAGTATGGCGGGGAAGACAGAAGCAACGAAGCAATTCGAAGTGAGGAATATAGAGGACGGATGCAGCAGGCAGCTAAAAATCAGGTTACCAATACAGAAGCACGTTCAAAAAAGAAAGAGGATGATATTCAGGAGCAGCGTCGTCTTCTTGAAGAATTAAGATCCGAAAAAGAACGGCTGCTGAAAGAGAAAAAAGAATTCTGGGACATGATCGAAGCAGAGATGAAGCGGATTCCTATGGCAATGCAGCTTCATCTGGAACTGGACCTGGGATATTTCGCAGAGGAGCATAAGAAAGTTCTTAGAAGATACGGAAGAATGAAGGATGGAATTACCAGAGATTTTATTGTTCCGGGCAATATGACACTGCATGGTCTTCATTATGCAATCATGAAAGCTTTTGGATGGCAAAACAGCCACCTTCATAGCTATGTTCCATATGAGGATGAATTCAAAAAAATGACAGATGAGGGATTGGTAAAAGAGTGGACCCGTCAGGTTGGTATGTATTTTCGTTTTCCAAGTGAGAATTATGAAGATATATATTGGGACGATGATTATGAGGAAGGTGAAAGCTTTAAGACCTGGCTGAAATCCAAGTATTGTGGACCATACTCCTATGAAGGCGTGGGAGAGCATTACATTCCTGCACAGATTGAAGTAGACAGATTCCGAAAGGACTGGCCTGCTATTCAGAAGAAAACAACAGATCAGAGAACGTGGAATGTCTACATGGAAGGTCAGTGTGAGGAAATGCTGGAACGCCCGATGCTTTGGACTGTACTGAAAACACCGGCTGAACAGGCAGATTGGGATTCATGGAAACAGGAGAAAGAGGCCGTTCTGAAACAAGTTGAGAAAAAACGTAAGGACATTATCAAAAAATACAGACAGCTGACAGCCCGTATGGACCAGATCGTTGAAGAGGCAGGAACGCATTTTGACGAAGAAGGAAATCCGACGATCGACATGGTTCCCTATTTCCGGGAGATGGAGGAACTGGACCGTGAATTGGAAATGCTGTGTATTGATCATAATCCTGAACCAATCCCGGCATTATCTGCATTGTGTTATCGATATGACTATGGCGATGGGTGGGAGATTAAAATCACCTGCACCAATGCCTGGTACGACAAAACTGTTTATGCCAGGGATGAAGAAGGCGATATGCTTCATGATAAAAATGGATTCGTTCCTGAGAAAGCTTTGTTTGTAGATGCCTTTGGTCAGCAAATAGACGGAGAGTTTCTGGACAAGTTGAGAGATATTCAGCGTAAGGAAAAACCAATCTGCATTGCCTGGGATGGAATGAGTCTTGTGGATGATGTTGGTGGTGTTGGAGGTTTTTGCGAATTCCTTGAGACGATTAACGGTGATGATCCGGAAGAGAAGAAAAGCTATAAAACATGGGCAAGGAGTCTGGGATGGACCGGACGCATGCCAAAACCGGAAAACATGCTGTAGCTGTCGGGATTTTTGTATATTGCTTTATGCTACATTTTAGGAGCAGACGAGGAGTCTCTAAAAATTAGCGGGATGGTGATGTGGTGTGACGGAGTTCCAGACGAATTTAAAAAAGCTACGCACCGAGGAGGGACTAACACAGGATCAGCTGGCCTTGCTGGTGGAAACCAGTACGGATATCCTGTTATTTTTTGATCAACACCAGACAATATTACCGTTGTATGAAGCATTTGCTGGTGAAATGCAAGTACAGTTTCCAGATAGTAAAATAAAGGTACAGAAAACGCAGATTACATTTTCTAATCGTCATGTTTTTGCCTGCGTTTCATTTCTGCGAGTAAAAAAGAAGGCGGAACTTCCAGATGACTATTTTGTCTTGACACTTGGTCTCCCCTATCCTCTGGAATCTGAGCGTGTCGCAGTAAAAACAGAACCTTATCCCGGACGATGGACAACGCATATTGTAATTAGTAAAATGTCTGATTTGGACGAAGAACTGTTTGCATGGGTGGCACAGGCATATGAGTTTTCAGAGAAAAAATAGCTTGAAAGAGATTTCTGCAACTTTCGGTTTATCTGTTTCTTAAAATGAGAATAGTATGGAATAAATACAACATAATGAGAACATATCACCTTCGTATGATTCAATTCATACGGAGGTTTCTTTTGCCCGTTTTTCTCATCTTGACTTTTTTTACTGAAACATGTTGTATAAGCCCCTCTGAAACTTTGGATATATAGAGGGACATTTATATCCGCGAGCAACGGGTCAAGCGGACATGCTTGCATGTCCATTTGGCGACTGCCGCGAGAGCCAAATGCCCCGTCACTTGCGGGAGTATTTGGCATGCTGCCTCCAAAATAATGAAATGTGAGGTAATGACATATGTCAGAGAAAAGATGTTATACAGTAAAAGAGTTACAAGAGATCCTTGGTGTCAGCAGACCGACAATATATAACCTTCTGAAGAAAAATGAGTTCCGGTGGATCCGGCTGGATGGCGGAAAGTACCGTATTTCCAAAAAGAGCTTTGATGACTGGCTGGATAAGCTGCCGGAATCTTTCAACTAATCTCCTATCCGGATGAAAAATCGACTCTCCGCTCCGCTTCGGTCGGTGCTAAACGAATGCCACTGGCATTCAGCACCCTAAATTTTTTTGAAAAAGTGCGGTATGGTATGGGAAGAAGGAGGAAAGCTTTCAGAAGTTTCTGGACGAACAGGATGAATATCATCTGGATCCGGCAAACGATTATGAAGAACTGGCAATGGAAGAAAATGTGGCACTGGCGAATTATCGGAGAAAGAAACTGGCACAGACCGGGGAACGAGGAAGGAATGGCAATCTGCAGTATCTCTCCTCAGATTGATATGATTGTAATTCAAATGGATGGGGACGTGGCTCGGAAAGAAAAAGAGGTTCATTGTCGGTGTGCAACTGTGGAATGTGAGCATAAGAGGAAAGTTCATCCATTAGGATGTGAAACGTTAATAGATGGCTCATGTCCAGTAGACATTCCGTGTAAAGATCATGAGAACACACTTATTTGGAAGATACTACGAAGATAAAGAAGTAAGCAGATTCCAGGCTTCCGTTCTCCTGAATAATTAAATATCGATACCTTACATAGCTTTGTGGTGGCTCAGCTGACGGAAATCGCAAAAAGCCTGTAAATCTGTACAGTATGATATATTGCAATTCTATAAGTTATAACTGATAAAATATATAATTTATCCAATATTATCAGTTATAACTGATAAAATGCAATGGAGGTTGCGTGTGGATTCTCCTCGTCTTATCGGTAATGCATACTGTGTATTGTGAATAAATTTGATAGGAGGTGGGATATATTTATATAAATGGGTAACTCGTTTTTTAACTCGTAACAACGAATTAAAAACAAGATTAACTCGACAAACGAGTTAAAACGAGTTATACTATATTTGAATTAGAGGATAGGAGGGATTGAAATGCGTACAATTCCTAAAGCGGAGAGTTTAGATATTGAATTTAAAAGTGATTTGAAATGTTATCCAGATCATGATCTTATTGAAGAGATTGTTGGAATGACAAATACATCTGGAGGATTTCTGTTTCTGGGGGTCGAAGATGACGGATCAATTACCGGCGTTCATAAAAAACATAAGGATCCCATAGGGGTAACTGCACTGATTGCAAATAGCACTGTTCCGCCCATAGCTGTAAGGGCAGAGATAATTACTGAAGAGGGTAAAGATGTTCTGAAAATTGAAGTGCCAAGAAGCCGAGGTGTGGTATCTACTGCGTCAGGAAAAATGTTGAGGAGACGTATTAAACTTGATGGAAGCCCGGAAGTAATACCAATGTATTCTTATGAGATTCCATCTCGCCTTGCAGAACTGGGAATGCTTGATTATTCTGCTCAGCCTTTGGCAGGAGCTACTTTAGATGACTTGGATCCAAATCAGCGAGTTAGACTTCGCCGAATCATTCAAAATAGACCGGGTGGTGAAAAAACTCTGCTTTCTTTACCGGATAACGAACTGGATGTTGCATTACGTCTTATTACAGATGTTGCGGGTAAATATGTTCCAACAGTAACAGGTATGCTTTTAATTGGAAAAGAGGAGCGTATCGCAGAACTGATACCAACAGCAAAATCGGCATTTCAAGTCCTGGAAGGAACGGCTGTCCGTATGAATGAGGATAGCAATAAACCGCTTCTTGAATTATTTGAGAACTATGAGACATACGTCAAAGCCTGGAATCCAGAAAGGGAGACTGAGTACGGATTATTTAGAATTCCAATTCCGGAATTTGACTGGGCTGCTTTTCGAGAAGGTTTAGTAAACGCATTCTGTCATAGGGATTATACTATGCTTGGCGCTGTAAGAGTTTTGATTGATGATGAAGGAATGATCATTAGTAATCCTGGTGGATTTATTGATGGAGTTAATCTGAAAAATCTTCTGACTGTAGAACCACATGGACGTAATCCTGCACTTGCTGATGCAATGAAACGAATCGGTTTAGCTGAGAAAACGGGAAGAGGAATTGATAGAATTTTTGAGGGTTCTATCATCTTTGGGAGGCCTTGGCCAGATTATTCTGAATCTACCAGCAGAACCGTTAAGCTATTTATTCAAAGGGCGAAAGCAGACTTGCCCTTTGCAAAGTTTGTTGCAGAAGAACAAAACAGGCAGGGAAAACCATTATCAATCTACACATTGATGATTCTATCTGTCCTTAATACAGAAAGAAGATGTACGGTTGAACGAATTGTTGAGCTGACAAATCTGAGTGAAAATAAGGTTAGATCTGCAATTGAGGTCATGATTGAGTCTGGTTTGATTGAAGCATCCGGAAAAGGAAAAGATCGAACCTATATTCTGGGTAAAAAGATCTATCGTGAAAACAAAGAAACAATACAGTATGTTCGACAGACAGATATAGACAGCATCAGGCATCCTGAGTTAGTAATGAAGTTGGCAAACACTCAGAATGGAATTATTACAAAGCAGGATGTAGTTGAATTGCTGAAAGTGACTCCTTCGCAGGCATATGCAGTTATTAAAAAGCTTCAAGCTGAAGGACGTTTAGAATTGTTATGTGGAGGAAAGTACTCCAAGTACAAAGTAACCAATTCCTAACTCGTTTTAACTCGATAAGGAACGAATTAAAAATGAGTTAGAATCGAATTAAATGCAAGTAAAAGATAGACAAGGGCATCAGCCGCGGCACGGTATATAAGCTGTTGGAGCAGCAGGAGTTTCGCTGGTTTAAAATTGGATCCGCCTGTCGAATTTCAAAGAAGAGCTTCGATGAGTGGCTGGACAACAAGCTGTAAGTTGTCAAGGATGTCGAGCCGTTCCGCGACATCCTAATAATTCGAACGGATAACCGCTACGATGGAAGTGCAAATTATCAGTCTATTGAAAACATTTTGAAGGAAAAAACTCCAAAGTAATCGGACAAATTGGATGTAAGAGATATGACACCTTCGGATCTTTAAAGTTGGTTGGCGGTATTGCGAAAGGTCATCTGAATGAAAAAGACCTGGAGGCTGCAGTCAATTTTATGACTGAATTACAGTCGTAAGAAAATGATAGAGAAACAGAGAGAGCGGAGTATAAGAAGGAGAAGATTTGAATTTGTCTAATTAAGTTAATCGTGCCATATGGCTTGATTATAAATACAAAGATAAAAACGCAATGTACACCTAAAAATGTACTAGAGCTGGTAGGTAGCCCAGCCGTCCTATTTCTAATAGGGTAAGTAACCTGCCCCTCCGGGTTGTCCATTCTTTGTTCAACTATTATTTAGGAGGGATTCTTATGGACAAAGTAAGTGGAAAGCTGACAGTGTATTTTGAAGAACCATTTTGGATAGGAATATTTGAACGTATCGAAGATGGTAAATTATCTGTGGCAAAAGTGACTTTTGGTGCAGAGCCAAAAGATTACGAAGTGCAGGAATATGTTCAAAAATACTATTTCAGTTTGAAATTCAGTCCGGCTGTTGATACTGTTGCAAAGGATATAAAAAGAAATCCGAAAAGGATGCAGCGTGAAGCGAAAAAGCAGATGCAGGAAATAGGCATTGGCACAAAATCGCAACAGGCATTGAAATTACAACAGGAACAGAACAAGCAAGAGCGCAAGGTAAGAAGCCAAGAAAAAAAAGAAGCGGAAAAACTGCGAATGTTTGAACTGAAACAGCAAAAGAAGAGAGAAAAGCATAAGGGGCATTAATGTCCCTTGGGCTTTTTGTTCAAATCGGAATTTAAGGAGAAAAACAAAATGAGACAATATATCGTAGACTCATTTACAAATATACCTTTTACAGGAAATCCGGCGGCGGTCTGTGTCATGGAAAGCTGGCCATCTGAAGAATCTATGATGAAACTGGCGATGGAAAATAATCTTTCGGAAACCGCTTTTATCGTAAAGGAAGAAAAAAGGTATCATCTGCGCTGGTTCACACCGGGTACAGAGGTGGAGTTATGCGGTCATGCCACACTGGCATCGTCCTTTGTTATCTTGAATTATTATGAGCCTGACAGCAAGGAAGTGAAATTTGATACCCTTAGCGGTGAGTTGACGATTCATCGGAATGGGAATCTGTATGAGATGAATTTTCCCACCTACGAATTGAAGGAGATTCCAGTCACGGATGCAATGGAAAGGGCTTTCGGCGCACGCCCGGTTAAAGCGGTATTGGGTCTTGATCTGATATGTATATTTGATTCGGAAGATACCGTCAGAACTATGAATCCGAATCAGACACTTCTGGCCGGTATTGAGGGAAGAATCCAAAATGCAACTTCGATGGGAAAAGAAACCGATTGCGTATCGCGCAGCTTCTGTCCGAAGTTGAGTATCCCAGAGGATCCGGTTTGCGGTTCAGCCCATTGCCAGATTGCCGACTATTGGTCAAAAGAACTGAATAAAAAGGAAATTTATGCGTACCAGGCATCGAAGCGCGGTGGATACTTGCATTGCAGAATGGAAGAAAACCATCGTATAATGATTAGTGGAGAGGCAACTCTGGTGGCCATCTCTGAAATTGCAGTTGCGCTGTAAAATTCAGGCTTCTGTTGAGCTGAAAGCACGTATGAATTTGAAGTTGGAGGGATAGATTTCTATGATTATCAGATATGCAGAAGAGAAAAATTTTATAGAATTGCGACAGTTTTATGACGGTATGTGTAAAGTTTTGAGCGGAAAAGATTTTCTGCCGGAGGGAGATAAAGGTGGTTTCCCTCCAGATGAAATGATCAAAGATGCAATCAAAGAGAGAAATCAGTTTATCGGTATTGAAGATGGTCGAATTGTTGCGGCGTATATTATGAATCATGATCGTGATGAGGCGTATCACGCAGTTAAATGGCTTATTGATGCAAATGATAACGAGACAGTAGTTCTTCATGCCTTGCGTGTCCTTCCGGAATATGGAGGTCGTGGATACTCGAAGCAGTTAGTTCAACACGCAATAGACACAGCAAGGGAAAGAAAACTTAAATCAATTCGTCTTGATTGCATAGAGGGAAATGATATTCCACAGAAAATGTATATGTCGTTTGGATTTAAGTATGTGGATAAGGTTGAAATCACATATGTTGATATTGGAGTACCGAGGAAGTTCCTCTTATATGAGTTTGTACTCTAATCAAGACATAATAACAGTTATATCTTGAACATTGTACAAACAAATTCCAGTTTGTAAAGCTGGCGTAAGAAATTGGAAGTTATCGTTGAAGCAGCTTTGTAGAGGATAAACAGATTGACAAGATAGAGATTTCCTACTAGAATATTGTTTGAAAAATAAATAAAAGTCCGTCAGACTATAATAAGACTATATGGTTTACACTGTTTCTGATATAAACAGCTAGGCCGTATAGTCTTTTTTTATGGAGGAATCGAATGAATCAGCAATTTATGAAAGAGAAAAAAATTGTTCCGCTTGTATTACAAATGTCCGTACCTATGATTTTATCTATGGCAGTGAACGCACTTTATAATATTGTAGATAGTTACTTTGTGGCAAAAATCAGTCAAAATGCAATGACAGCTTTGTCTATTGTATTTCCGGTACAAAATATGATCAATGCTATTGCAGTCGGCTTTGGAATTGGCTTGAACGCTATGATTGCATATTCGATAGGTGCAAATGAGGAGAAAAAAGCAAACCATATCGCATCAACAGGTGTATTTTTGAGTATGATACATGGAATCATACTTACTATATGCTTTTTCATTGGAATGCCGGCATTTATGCAACATTTTACTAAAGAACAGGAAATTATAAATTTAGGGTTAGAATATGCAAATTGGGTTTTGTTATTTACAGTTATTATTCAGGTTTCTGTAGCTTATGAAAAAATTTTTCAATCGGTAGGCAGGATGAAAGTATCGATGTGCAGCATGATGGTGGGATTTATTGTAAATATTGTATTAGATCCAATCATGATCTTTGGTTTTGGGAAGTTTCCTGCAATGGGCATGAAGGGTGCTGCAATTGCAACGGGAATTGGACAGGTATGCACACTAATTGCATATTTATCCTTTTATTTTATGACTCCGATTCCTGCAAAAACCAGCTGGAAATACATACGATTTGAAAACAATGAACTCAAGAGTGTTTATGGTGTCGGCATCCCGGCAACTTTAAATATGGCATTGCCTTCCGTGCTGATTTCTGCATTAAATACAATTTTAACTGCTTTTGGAGATACCTATATCTTGATTTTAGGAATCTATTATAAGCTACAGACATTTATTTATCTGTCAGCCAATGGAATCATTCAGGGAATCCGACCTTTAATCAGTTATAACTACGGTGCAGGGCAGTGGGAGAGAGTGAAAAAAATCGCGGGAACAGCAGAAGTTTTTATTATAGGAATTATGTTGTTTGGAACTGTAGCTTGTCAGCTTTTTCCGGAACAGCTGATATCTATCTACTCTGAAGATGTTGCCATTGTGAAGTATGGTGTAACTGCATTAACGATCATCAGTCTTGGATTTGCCATATCTTCATTGTCAGTTGTAACATCGGGAGTGTGTGAAGCTCTTGGAAAGGGACTTCTTTCCTTGAGCATTTCCTTAATACGATATATCGTAGTGATTATTCCGGCTTCCGTCATTTTCAGTAAGATGTGGGATGCGAATGGCGTGTATGTAGCATTTGTATTTACAGAATTTACAGCAGCTTTGATTTCAGCATTGCTAATGAAAAAAGTATTAAAGAAGGGATAGAATATGAATATCATCAAGAAAATAATCTATGTTGTAATCGGTTCTGTGATTGCTGCATTTGGAATAGATCTGGCAATCTATGCCGGATTTGGAGGAGCTACTCTGGCTGTTTTATGGCAAGGAGTTTCTTATGTGTTACATATCACATTGGGACAGGCATCCTTTGTGGTTGCAGTAGGAATGATTGTCTTTTGTCTGTTCTATGATCGCAGCCAGATTTATCTGGGTACTATTTTATATCAAATCATCTATAGTGGATGTACAGATTTGTTTCAGCCGTTGATGCACTACACAGAAACTAAAATCTTGAATTTCTTTATGATGCTGATGGGAATTGTTCTGTTTGCAGTAGGAACAGCCATCTATTCTTATGCTGATTGGGGAAGAGGCTCCTATGAAGCGGTAACATTTGCATTGGCAAAAAAGCATTCCTGGCAGATCAAATATGTGCGTATAGCACTTGATGCCATGGTGGTGCTATTCGGTATGTTCTTAGGCGGAAAGTTTGGAATGTGTACTATTTGTACAATACTTCTATCCGGTGTGATGATTCAAAAAACATTGCAATTATTGCATGCTATGATAGAGAATAAAGCATAATAACCATTATATGGAATGATTTGAGAGATTAGAAGGAGTAATTTACAATATGGAACTGAAAAAATACCATATGAATTGGCTGTATGTAAGCTAAAAAATGTAAAGGACATTGATCTGAATGAAGGCTTTTATTTTGTAGGTTGCCGAGTTGAGAAAAATGACTTGGGAAAGTTCTAAGTCCAAGGCTCAAAAATCCAGAGCCTGAGCATACTTTCAAGCCCTGGATTTAGTACTTTCCTAAGTCATTATATAACAATCATACATACATTATATAAATTTCAGTTTATCTGTTTCTTAAAATGAGAATAGTATGGAATAAATACAACATAATGAGAACATGTTACCTTCGTATGATTCGATTCATACGGAGGTTTCTTTTTGCCCATTTTTCTCATCTTGACATTTTTTTACTGAAACATGTTGTATAAGCCCCTCTGAAACTTTGGATATATAGAGGGACATTTATATCCGCGAGCAACGAGCCAAGCGGACATGCTTGCATGTCTATTTGGCGACTGCCGCGAGAGCCAAATGCCCCGTCACTTGCGGGAGTATTTGGCATGCCGCCTCCAAAATAATGAAATGTGAGGTAATGACATATGTCAGAGAAAAGATGTTATACAGGAAAAGAGTTACAGGAAATTCTTGGAGTCAGCAGACCGACAATATATAACCTTCTGAAGAAAAATGAGTTCCGGTGGATCCAGCTGGATGGTGGAAAGTACCGTATTTCCAAAAAGAGCTTTGATGACTGGCTGGATAAGCTGCCGGAATCTTCCAACTAATCTCCTATCCGGATGAAAAATCGACTCTCCGCTCCGCTTCGGTCGGTGCTAAACGAATGCCACTGGCATTCAGCACCCTAAATTTTTTTGAAAAAGTGCGGTATGGTATGGGAAGAAGGAGGAAAGCTTCATGGATGAGAAGGGAAAAATGAATACCAAGGAATACGAAGAACTGATAAAGGAAGTGAAAGCAAACAGCCCATACAAGAGGCTGTCTTCTGCGAAAAAGAAATGGATGAGTGTTTCTGAGATGGGCGAGCTCCTGGGACTTAAAAAGACGGATCGGTATTGGCTGGTACATAAAAACTTTTTTGAGACCAAAGAGATTGCCGGAAAGATGCGGGTCAATATTGAGAGTTTTGAAAAGTGGTATGCGAATCAGATTAAATATCATAAAGTCAACGGAGAAGAACCGGGAAAGGAATTGAAAGAATGGTCTTATTCTGTTCCGGAACTTGCAGAAATGCTGGAGCTTACGGATGGTGTCATTTATGACCTGATCAAGCAGAATAAGATTGAGGTTGTGATTGTGGACTACTGGAAACGTGTACCAAAAGCTGCATTTCAGAAATGGTATGACGGACAGTCCAGATACCGCACGAAGGAGGATAAAAAGAGGGACGCGGAAATGGAGGCCGCTACTCTCACTATGCCGGAAATGGCCAGACAGCTGGGAATCACCAGAAATCAGGTATATGGCATCCTGAATAGTCAAAAGTATCAGCATTTCTTTGAGTTCGTCACAATCGCTGATCGAAAAAGAATCACGAAAGAAAGCTTTCAGAAGTTTCTGGAAGGGCAGGATGAATATCATCTGGATCCGGCGAACGATTATGAAGAACTGGCAATGGAAGAAAATGTGGCACTGGCGAATTATCGGAGAAAGAAACTGGCACAGACCGGGGAACGAGGAAGGAATGGCAATCTGCAGTATCTTACTATAGATGAAGCAGCCTTTATGGCAAAGGTCAGCCGGTCCATGATAAATGTCTGGTACACAAAAGGATATTTTCCGGTTGTAAAACTAAGGAACCATGTTCGGATCAAACGAAAAGAATTTGAAGCGTGGCTGGAAAAGAGAAATACAGAAAGGGGCTGTTAGATTATGGCATCGATCAGAGAACGAAATGGAAAATTTAATGTGATCTATTCCTATACTGATGCAGACGGGAAACGGAAGCAGAAATGGGAAACTTATGCTACAAAGGCAGAGGCAAAGAAACGCAAGAAAGAAATTGAATATAAAGAAGAAATGGGTTCCATGATAATCCCGCAGTGTAAAACCATGAAGGATCTTCTGGCAGAGTACGTTGCCCTGTATGGGAAGGACAACTGGGCATTATCTACGTATGATGGAAATGTTTCTCTCATAAATAATTATATCCTTCCGATCATCGGGGATGAAAAACTGTCGGAGATCAATACCCGTTTTATTGAAAAATATTATCAGAGGTTGTTGAAAGCTCCGGCTGTGGTCAATCCTATGATTGGGAAAAGAAAGAATGAATATGTATCTACCAGTACCATCAGAGATATCCATAAACTCCTCCGAAGCTGTTTTAAACAGGCTGTCAAATGGGAACTGATGGAGAAGAATCCTTGTATCTATGCGACCGTACCAAAACATAAAACAAAGAAACGTGAGATTTGGACTGCAGAAACTCTGATGTACGCACTGGAAGTATGTGAGGATGATCGGCTAAAGCTGGCAATGAATCTTTCCTTCTCCTGCTCTCTCCGGATCAGTGAGCTTCTGGGGCTTACCTGGGATTGTGTGGACATCTCGGAGGAAGCAATTGAGGAAAACCGGGCATATCTGTTTATTAATAAGGAATCCCAGCGAGTGAGCAAATCCGCTTTAAAAGAGTTGGATGCAAAAGATGTGCTGCTGATATTTCCGGAAAAAAGCAAGACCAATAAAACAGTCCGTGTTTTGAAAACACCGAAGACAGACAGCAGTGTCCGAAAGGTTTTCCTTCCAAAGTCTGTCGCAAAGATGCTGATCGAATGGAAAGAAAAACAGGATGAGACAAAGGAGGTTCTTGGAGATGAATACATGGATTATAATCTGGTCATGGCAAGTACGTTTGGTCTTCCTTTGGGGGATGGCGCGATCCGGAAGCCATTGAATCAGTTGATTAGGGATTATGATCTCCCACCGGTTGTTTTCCACAGTCTCAGACACAGCAGTGTTACCTATAAGTTGAAACTGAATGGTGGAGATATTAAGGCTGTCCAGGGAGATTCCGGACATGCCCAGGTCAGCATGGTTACGGATGTATATTCCCACATCCTGGATGATGACCGGAAGAAAAATGCAAAGCTGTTTGAAGAAGCATTTTATGAGAAAAAAGATCTGGATCCGCAGATGCATCCGAATACAGCAGAAAATACGGTGGCGGTTCCGGAAGGTATTGATGCGGAATTGCTTGCAAAGGTTCTCTCCAATCCGGAGATGGCGGCACTGCTATCTTCACTTGCGAAGACGATGAAATAAGGGGATAGATAAAGTAAAACAATTTCAATCATATTCAACAAATCTCCTTCATATGAACAAAAAATGATGGAGATAATTATGAAATGAAGGAGATTTTGGGAAAATGATGCCGGACCGGCAACTGGATATGTTCGTATTTAAATCGGCTGTCGTGGTCGAAACACCATAGACAAATCAACAATAACGGTGTATAGTAATAATAGAAATCTGGTCAATTGAATATTGTTTATCATTCCCGCTTGTAAGGGGATGGTAGCCGGAATATGATATCTGTCAGTAACAACAGAGCTTTCCCCAGATGTTAGCAAGTGCAAAGAATCTGCTAATTTTCAGGGCTTATCTGAACTTAACAGAAAGGATATTCAGATTACCAGAATTTGATTCGAATAGAATAAAAGGATTATACATATGCGTTCAATATGTAGCTGAACCTGACAGGGATTAACAGAACCACTGAGCTCTCCTAAGCACTAGTTGTGAGTTCGATTCTCGCAGGGAACGTTCAAAAAAGCGGTAATGATTAGCAGGAATTGCTAGATCATGAACCGCTTTTTTATTTTATATAGCAAAATTTTAAGTGTAGTTAAGGATATTTTGATAGTATCATTAATAATGGGTGTTGATAAATTTTTATCTGGTAGATTGGAAAATAAGAAATAGATTATGATTATATAGAAATAGAGGTAAATGTATGCGTATATTATTTGCAGAAGATGAAAAAGCATTATCAAAGGCGCTTACGACAATTTTGGAGCGTAACAATTATTCCGTGGATGCAGTTTTTGATGGAAGAAAGCAGAACAGCAATGACCATGGTGGATTTTCCATTTTCGGATATGGTAGAAGAAACCGTGAATACATATCAATCCCTGGCAAAGACACAGAATAAAATATTGACAAGTGAGATCACACCGATGATTTCCATATGTGGTGATGAGAAGGCGCTGAGTCGTCTTGTAACAATTCTTTTAGATAATGCGGTGAAGTATTCAGGAGATGGAGGACGGATTAAGGTATGCCTGGAAAAAGAGAGGAAGAGGATTCGCCTGTCTGTTTACAATACGACAGAATCTATTTCGCGGGAACAACTGGATCATTTGTTTGATAGATTTTATCGTGCAGACAGTTCCAGAAATTCTCAGACAGGAGGATACGGATTGGGGCTTTCCATCGCTGCAGCGACAGTAGAGGCACATAAAGGGAAGATTGTTGCATCGACAGAGGATGAGAGATCGTTGATGATTACGGTGATATTTCCCATAAGTTAAAATTCCAGATTATTGAAAAACAATGCTTCGGGTGGATTTCCCATCTGGGCATTTTTTATAGAGACTTTTAAGTTAATTTAAGGAAGTTTCGTTATAGTAATATCTGTAAATAATCAAAGGAGCAAATGACATGACATATCAGATGACTTTTAAACGCTATGAATTGAAGTATATGATAAACCGGCAGCAGAAAGAAAATATGTTGCAAAGTATGGAAACTTATATGAAGCTAGATCAGTACAAAAGGACAACAATACGGAACATTTATTTTGACACAGAGACATACCGGCTGGCTCGTCATTCACTGGAAAAACCGACTTACAAAGAAAAGCTTCGGGTGAGAAGTTACTGTCCGGCAAGTGAAGATACTCCGGTATTTGTAGAACTGAAGAAAAAATACAAGCATGTGGTGTATAAGCGAAGGCTGGTTTGTCCGGAAGCAGAAGTAATGAAGTGCTTATGTAACGGAAATCCACTTCCCGACCATTCACAGATTGGCAATGAGATCCGATATTTTTGGGAATATTATAAAACTCTTCACCCGACGGTTTTTTTATCCTATGAAAGAGAGGCCTATTATGCACTTGATGGAAGTGATTTTCGGGTAACGTTTGATGAAAATATTTTATACCGGGAAGATGATCTGTCTCTTGGAAGTGATATTTATGGAACTTCGATTTTGGAACAGGGGCAGACTTTGATGGAGATTAAGACATCTGGGGGAATCCCGCTGTGGATGAGTGAGGCGTTGACCAGAAACCATTTGTATAAAATATCATTTTCAAAATATGGAACAGCCTATCAGCAGATGAAGGGAGGAATTCAATATGCTTGATACAATATTTCGGGGAGTTTTTGATACAGATATGACAAGCGTGATTGGACTGTCTGATTTCTTACTATGTGTAGGCAGTGCACTGATTATTGGCCTTATTCTGACAGGAAGCTATATGTGGAAAACACGTTATACGAAGAGCTTTGTTGCAACACTGGCAATGCTTCCGGCTATTGTATGTGTAGTGATTATGATGGTCAATGGAAATGTAGGTGCCGGTGTGGCTGTAGCAGGAGCATTCAGTCTGGTTCGTTTCCGTTCGGTTCCGGGTTCTGCAAAGGAAATCGGTGCAATTTTTCTTGCCATGGGAACCGGACTTGTAGTTGGAATGGGTTATATCGGATATGCTTTTTTGATAGCAGTGCTTTTATTAACAGGAGCAATGTTTTTAACAGGCTGTAGCGAGGGAAATTCTGACTCTGCTGGAGAAAATGCAGTGACCGCAGAAGAGGAGAAGACAGAAATAACGTCCAACGAAAGTGGGATTGATACATCGGATATGTTTACAGATCGGGATAAAGAGATTGGTTATGATGAAGATGACAGCACACGCATAACTCTTTCGGATAACAAAAGCTCCTGCGAATCAGATGCTGTTCAGATCAACGAAGATACCATTACGATTACGGATGAAGGAACTTATATCCTGTCTGGTGAGCTGGCAAACGGAATGGTTATTGTGGATGCAGAAGATACGGATAAAGTACAGCTTGTGCTGGAAGGCGTGGAGATCACAAGCAAAGAGTCGGCAGCAATCTATGTGCGTTCTGCGGATAAGGTGTTTATTACGACTGTATCCGGTTCTTCCAATGTCCTGACGAACGGGGGAATCTACACAGCGATTGACGACAATAATATTGACGCGGTGATATTTTCAAAAGACGATCTGACTTTAAATGGAGAAGGTATATTGACGATCAATGCAGCGGCGGGACACGCGGTGGTGTCAAAAGATGACTTGGTATTAACAAGCGGAACTTATAACATATCGGCTGAGAAGCATGGACTTTCTGGAAAGGACAGTGTACGGATCGCAGACGGAACTTACCATATCACAACTGGAAAGGATGGAATCCACGCGTCAAATACAGATGATACCAGCCTGGGATTCATATACATTGCAGGAGGCAACATTGACATTACAGCAAAGGATGACGGAATGCATGCAGATTCTGCACTATTGATTGCAGATGGAACGATTCAAGTATCAGAAAGCTATGAGGGGCTAGAAGGTCTGACTATTGACATTACAGGTGGAGATATCGACGTGACGTCAAGCGATGATGGATTGAATGCAGCCGGTGGCAATGACAGTAGTGGATTTAAAGGTGGCGGCGAGGATATCTTTGCTGTAGAGGAAGGCTCATATATCCACATATCAGGCGGGACAATTCATGTCAGTGCTTCTGGTGACGGAATTGATTCGAATGGTGATCTGACCATATCAGGTGGAGAGACTTATGTGTCTGGACCTACAAATAATGGAAATGGTTCGCTGGATTATAATGGGAAAGGTGTGATAACAGGCGGAATCTTCTTAGCAGCGGGTTCTTCAGGAATGACGCAGAATTTCAGTGATTCTTCCACGCAGGGAATTATGATGGTGACGGTAGATACACAAGCGGCGGGAAGCATCATTTCTCTTACGGACAGCAGTGAAAACGAACTGGTTTCTTGGACGACAGATAAGGAATATACTTCTGTGATTGTAAGCTGTCCGGAGATCACAGAAGGAGAAGCCTATACACTGACGGCAGGAAACAGCACACAGAAAATTATCATGGATAGCCTTATATATGGAAACGGAGACATGGGTGGACAGATGAAAGGTGGAGCTGCACCCAGACAGAATAGATAAACTTTATTTTAACACTGCTGAGTGTTCCTTTATAAACTTTTTCATAGCCTGGAAACTTTCATCGCTGATCTGATGTTCCATCTCACAGGCATCTTCAGAAGCTGTCTGGGGATCTACGCCAAGAGAGATCAGCCAGTCAGAGAGTACCTGATGACGTTCATATACACTGGAGGCAATCTGCATACCCTTATCTGTCAGGGTAATAAAACCAGCCTGGTTTACTTCTATACAGCCATTTTCACGCAGATGTTTCATCGCAACACTGACGCTAGGTTTTGAAAAATTCAACTCAACCGCTATGTCAATGGAACGAACAACTGGTAACTTTTTGCTTAATAACAATATAGTTTCCAGATAATCTTCAGAAGATCTATTGTGACGCATAATAATACCTTTCTATTTTCTGTTAATATATACCATTTAAGTTTGTTCTATTATATCAGTAGAAACAGAAAAATTCAAGACTGTATAGTCTTGACGAATTTTGGTTAGCGTGGTATAACTTTAATTGAAAATAATTATCATGTACATATATGGAGGTGTTACAAATGACACTTAAGAATCTGAAAATCGGAGAAAGTGCTGTTATTACGAAAGTAGGCGGAGAAGGAGCTCTAAGACAGCATTTTCTGGATATGGGTGTGATTCCGGGGGCGGAAGTTACAGTCGTAAAGTTCGCACCTATGGGAGATCCGATGGAATTACAGATTCATGGATATGAGTTGACACTTCGTCTTGCAGATGCAGATCAGATCAATGTTCAGCTAATTGAAGAACGAACGAATAAGCATAGCCGTATTGACAAAATATATCCTACGGATCATCCGGGATTGGGAGAAGATGGTAAATATCACGCCAAGGATGACGGAGATCCATTGCCGGATGGAACGGTACTTACCTATGCCCTTGTAGGAAATCAGAATTGTGGAAAGACGACATTATTCAATCAATTGACAGGATCTAACCAACATGTGGGGAATTTCCCTGGGGTTACAGTAGATCGCAAAGATGGTCCAATCAAAGGTCATTCGAATACAAGAGTTACAGATCTTCCGGGAATATATTCTATGTCTCCTTACACAAGTGAAGAGATTGTCTCCAGGAATTTTGTTCTTGGGGATAAACCAAAGGCAATCATTAATATTGTTGATGCAACGAATATTGAACGGAATCTTTATCTGACAATGCAGCTTCTGGAGATGAATATTCCTATGGTTGTTGCCCTTAATATGATGGATGAAGTCATGAATAATAATGGTGCCATAGATATCAATGGAATGGAGGCTTTACTGGGAGTTCCGGTTATTCCAATCTCTGCGGCCAAGAATGAAGGTGTCCGGGAATTAATCGAGCACGCAGTACATATCGCACAATATCAGGAACGTCCGCAGAAACAGGACTTTTGCAGTAAAGACGATCATGGCGGTGCAATTCACCGTGCAATTCATGCCGTGGAATCGATCATTGAAGACCATACAGAAAGAGCAGGACTTCCGCTTCGTTTTTCCGCAACAAAAGTGATTGAAGGGGACTCCTTGATTCTGAAGCAGCTAGAACTGGACAAGAATGAACTGGCTATGATTGAGCATATTGTAGTACAGATGGAAAAAGAAGGCGGTATGGATAGAAGTGCTGCCATTGCGGATATGCGTTTTGACTTTATTGAGTATGTCTGTGAACGTACAGTGAAGAAGCCAAAAGAAAGTAAAGAGCGGGTCCGTTCAGAGAAGCTTGACCGTATTCTTACGGGAAAATGGACTGCGATCCCTTGCTTTATTGCCATTATGGGAGCGGTCTTCTTCCTGACTTTTAACGTAATCGGTGCATTTTTACAAGGACTTTTGGAGACCGGTATTGATGTATTGACGGAGGTTGTGGATCAGTGGATGACTGCGGCTCATGTGAATCAGGCTCTCCATGGCTTGGTGATTGACGGTATCTTTGGTGGTGTCGGAAGTGTACTTAGTTTTCTCCCGATCGTAGTGACTTTGTTCTTCTTCTTATCTATTATGGAAGATAGTGGTTATGTGGCACGAGTTGCTTTCTTCATGGATAAATTATTGAGAAAGATTGGACTGTCAGGAAGAAGTATTGTTCCGATGCTGATTGGATTTGGATGTACCGTTCCTGCCGTGATGGCAACGAGAACACTGCCAAGTAAACGAGACCGTAAGATGACGATCCTTCTGACTCCATTTATGAGTTGTACAGCGAAGCTTCCAATCTATGCTTTCTTTGTCAGTGCATTTTTCCCGGGTAAGGGCGGATTCATTATGACAGGAATCTATATTCTGGGGATCATTGTTGGGATTCTGGTAGCCCTTCTGTTTAAAAATACACTATTTAAAGGCGAAGCTGTTCCGTTTGTTATGGAGTTGCCAAATTATCGTATGCCGGGTGCAAAAAATGTTGCACAGTTATTGTGGGAAAAGGCCAAGGATTTCTTAAGCAAAGCATTCAGCGTCATTTTGATCGCAACGATCGTGGTATGGTTCCTGCAGAGTTTTGACCTTCAGCTAAATATGGTAGAAGATTCTTCTAACAGTCTGATGGCTATCATATCTGGGTGGATTGCACCGATCATGGGACCTCTCGGATTAGGAGACTGGCGTATCGTAACCTCACTGATCAGTGGGTTTATGGCAAAAGAGAGTGTGGTATCTACGATGGAAATTCTGTTTGGAAACAGCATTCAGACTGCAATATCAACGCTGTCTGCTGCTACGATGCTAGTATTCTCTCTGCTGTATACACCATGTGTTGCAGCCGTTGCTTCTATTAAACGAGAACTGGGAGCAAGATGGGCAGTAGGGGTCATCTTCTGGCAGTGTGTAGTAGCGTGGATCATTGCTTTTATTGTAAGGCTCATCTGCATGGCAGTTGGATTGTAAAGTAGGAGGTAGGGTATGAATATTGCAGATATACTTGTCTTTCTGGCGGTCACTGTGGTTGTGATCATTGCGGTTGTGATCATGAGAAGAAATAAGAAAAATGGGAAAAGCAGCTGTGGATGTGACTGTGGGCACTGTAGTCAGAGTTGCCAGAGAAAATAAATAATTATAATCCGTAGTATTTCTGCAGATATTGCAGGGAATGCTACGGATCATTTTTATTTGAAAGGATTTGGCATATTCACAGTCAGAATCTTGGTAATCTGAGTCCCGCAGTTGGTCCAGTTATGCTTCTTGGTAGAATCAAGCTGGACACTGTCTCCCGGATACATAATATATTCATCTTCCTCCACATATAATTTCAGAACACCTTCAAGCACATAGATGAATTCTTCTCCTTCGTGAGCATATAATTCTATGTTCTCATCTGCTCCGATATGGGGCATGAGATGATAGATTCGTGGGAGATAGGAATAGTTCTTGGCATTCTGACTTAAAGTATATTGAATGATCTGATCGCTGACCTTATCACAGCTGGCATCATAGATTCTTGTGACTGGTGAGGCAGAAGGAGAGGATTCTTCTTCACGGAAAAAGTCGATAAATTCCATGCCAAGAACATCTGTGATCTTATGCAGTGAGTCGATGGCAATCTGAGAAAGCCCTCGCTCGAACTGAGACAGATATCCGATTGAAAAACCCGTTGCAGTACTTAATTGCTGTAATGTCATTCCCTGTTTCAGACGCTCTTGCTTAATAGTATTTCCGATTTCCTGAATACTTTTCATAGTAACACCTCGTTTTCATATTTATATAAAATGAGTAGATTTTATAGCGACATTTTCATTATATTGTAATTTGTGAAAATAATCAACTTAAACCAATGGATATTTAGAGATAATGCACAAAAAAGACACATCAGATTTATGAAAAAAAACCTGATGAAATGTGTTGAAAATTTAACAATAATACTGTATTATGAAAACAGGGAAGAAAAAATCGAACAATATTTCACGATTATGAAAATGGAGGAGACGAGATGTCGCTGATAACGAATGTTCAGAAGTTTTCTATCCATGATGGCGACGGAATTCGTACATCTGTATTTTTTAAAGGCTGCCCTTTGAAATGTGAATGGTGTCACAATCCGGAGACTCAGCGGTTTGAAAAAGAGATGCAGTGTGACAAGGAGAAGTGTGTTGGCTGCGGAACTTGTGCAAAGGTATGTCCGAATGGGGCAATATCCATGGAGAATGGAAAGCCAGAGATGAAGAAAGATGCATGTACATTCTGCGGAAAATGTGTAAACTTCTGTCCAATAGGAATCCGTGAGATTATAGGACGGGAATATTCTGTAAAAGAGCTGATAAAAGAGCTTATGAAGGATCAGATGTTTTATGAAGAATCTGGCGGTGGCGTGACGCTTTCCGGCGGAGAAGTCATGGCAATGGATATAGACTATATACTGGCAATTGCAAAAGAGCTAAAACGCCAGGATGTTACACTTACGATTGACACATGTGGATATGTTCCATATGAGAAGTTTCAGGCAATCCTTCCTTATGTGAATACATTTCTTTATGATGTAAAGGTTATGGATCCAAAACTTCACAAAAAGTATATCGGAGTGGATAATCAATTGATTCTTGATAATCTGATTCGTCTTGCAGCGGATGGAGCAAGAATATATATCAGAATCCCAACAATAAAAGAAGTAAATGGTAATGAAAAAAATATGAAAGAAACGATAGTGTTTCTGAAAGAACATGATATTCATCCGGCTCAGATTAATCTGCTTCCGTATCATGATACAGGAAGTGGAAAGTATTCCAAGCTGGATATGGAATATAAGGGAACAGATTTACATGCACCGGAGAAGGAAGAGATGGAGAGCTTCGTCAGACTCTTCGTAGAATCCGGATTCCAGAACACAAAAATAGGAGGGTAAACATATGGCAAAATTACGTGGTATGAATGAAAGAATTCAGAAACTTCGGGAAATCAGTGTGACGACACCTGTTCACATTGATCTTGAGAGAGCAAAGATCGAGACTGATTTCTACAAAGAAAATGACGGCAGATATTCAATCCCGGTTATGAGAGCAATGGTTCTGAAAGAATATTTTTCCAAGAAGACCTTGTATCTGGGAGACGGAGAGCTGATCATCGGCGAAAAAGGTAAGGATCCGCAGGCATCACCTACATTCCCGGAACTTTGCTGTCACAGTGTAGAGGATATGGTGGTCATGAGTGAACGTGAGCTGGTATCCTTCCATACAACAGAAGAAGACAGAAAGCTTCAGGCAGAGGAGATCATTCCATACTGGACAGGAAGAAGTATGAGAGAGAAGATCCTTTCAAGAATGACTCCGGAATGGCAGGAATGCTACAGTGCAGGTATGTTTACAGAATTTATGGAGCAGAGAGGTCCGGGACATACTTGTGGTGGTGAGCAGGTATTTACTACCGGATATATGGATTATAAAGAGAAGATTCATAAGACAATGGATGAACTGGATTATATCAATGATCCGGAAGCAGTGAATAAATGTGAAGAGCTGAAGGCTATGGACATCTCCTGTGATGCAGTAATCATTCTGGGAGAGCGTTATCATAAGCTTGCGCTTGAGATGGCAGAGAAAGAGGAAAATGAGACCAGAAAGGCAGAACTTCTTCAGATTGCAGCGAACCTGGAGGTTGTTCCGGCACACAAGCCTCAGACTTTCTGGCAGGCAATTCAGTTATACTGGTTCACACACCTTGCAGTTACAACTGAGCTGAATCCATGGGATGCATTTAGCCCGGGAAGACTTGATCAGCATCTGAACCCATATTATGAGAGAGATGTGGAGGCAGGTATTCTGGATGACGAGAAGGCTCTGGAACTTCTGGAATGTCTGTGGGTGAAGTTCTACAACCAGCCTGCACCGGTAAAAGTAGGTATCACATTAAAGGAAAGTGCTACTTATACAGACTTTGCGAACATCAATACCGGCGGTGTTACACCGGACGGACGCAATGGTGTTAATAATGTAAGTTACCTGATTCTGGATTGTATGGATGAGATGAAGCTGGTTCAGCCAAACTCTAACGTAACGATCAGTAAGAAGACACCGGCCAAGTTCTTAAAGAGAGCATGTGAGATCTCAAGAAAAGGATGGGGTCAGCCTGCATTCTATAACACAGAAGCTCAGATCATGGAGCTGATCAATGCAGGAAAGAGTCTGGAAGATGCAAGACGCGGTGGTTCTTCAGGTTGTGTAGAGACCGGAGCATGGGGAAGCGAAGCTTATATCCTTACCGGTTATCTGAATATCCCGAAGGTATTCCAGTTGACATTGTTCAATGGATATGATGAATATTCTGGAAAGCAGATTGGATTGCCACTTGGATATGCTAAGGACTTTAAGACCTATGATGAACTCTGGGCTGCATTTAAGAAGCAGTTAGAGCACATTGTAAATATCAAGATCCGTGGTAATAACGTTATCGAGCAGTTATATGCACAGGAGATGCCGGCACCATGCCTGTCTGTTGTAACCAACGACTGTATCTCTAATGCAAAAGACTACAATGCAGGCGGCGCAAGATACAATACAAACTATATTCAGGGCGTAGGTATCGGTACGGTTACAGACTGTCTTGCTGCTGTAAAATATAATGTATATGACAATCACAACTTCACGATGGAAGAGTTGATTGAAGCTATGGAGCATGACTTTGAAGGATATGATGCAATCTATCGTATGGTTCATGACAGAACTCCAAAATATGGAAATGATGATGACTATGCAGATGACATTATGCAGGAAGTATTTGAATTATACAGAAGCACCATCACAGGACGTCCGAACATGAAGGGTGGAAAATATGGTGTAGATATGCTTCCTACTACCTGTCATGTATACTTTGGTGATGTAATTCTGGCAACTCCAAATGGAAGAAAAGCACATAAACCAGTATCTGAAGGTATTTCTCCAGAGAAATCCGCAGACACCAATGGACCGACAGCAGTTATCAAGTCCTGTGCAAAGATGGATCATCTGGCAACAGCAGGTACTCTTCTGAATCAGAAGTTTACACCAAATGTTGTGGCTGGAGAAGAAGGCCTGAATAATATGGCCAGTCTGATCCGCTCATACTTCTCCATGGATGGACATCATATTCAGTTCAACGTTATTGATAAACAGACACTGATCGATGCTCAGAATCATCCAGAAGATTATAAAGATCTGATCGTTCGTGTCGCAGGATACAGTGATTTCTTCCGTAACCTGGATAAACCACTGCAGGACGAGATCATCAATCGTACAGAACAGTCATTTGATTAATTAGAACTTGACAATTTCACTAATTTGTGTAGAATTATGAAACATAAGGACAAGGTGGTCAACGCCTTGTCCTTTTTTTATTCCATAGTTTGAGAAAGGAAGGTGTAGAGTTATGGAGAGAGTAAATGAAATTGTTGGGGCGATAGATTCCTTTGTATGGGGACCTGTGATGTTGGTGCTGCTTGTCGGTACGGGTATTTTTCTTACAGTGCGGTTGAGATTTCTTCCATGGAGGAATCTTGGATATGCGTTGCACAGCGTGTTAAGTAAAGAGGCAAGAACTAAAAAAAGAGGAACAGGTGATGTATCCCCTTTTTCTGCGTTAATGACGGCGCTTGCTGCTACGATTGGAACTGGTAATATTATTGGTGTGGCAACTGCCATGTTCTCAGGTGGTCCTGGAGCTTTGGTGTGGATGTGGATCTCCGCATGCTTCGGACTGACTTCTAAGTTCAGCGAATGTATGTTGGCAATCAAATATCGTGAAGTCAATGAGAAAGGCGAGATGTCTGGCGGACCAATGTACACAATGAAAAATGCATTCAAGAATAAAACCTTTGGCAAAACAATGGGATTTTTATTTGCATTGTTCTCCGTGCTGGCATCTTTTGGAATTGGAAATATGACTCAGGCCAATTCTATCGCTGGTTCTGTGACAGAGGCGTTCAGTATACCTGCATGGATCACTGGAATTATACTTACGGTACTTGCACTTGCAATCATTCTGGGTGGTATTACTTCTATTTCTAAAGTATCTTCCGTGGTTGTACCTGGAATGGCTATCTTCTATGTGATTGCCGGACTGATTGTTATTGTCGGGAACTGGCAGAATATTCCTAATGGTCTGTATATGATCTTTGGAATGGCATTTAATCCACAGGCAATTGGCGGTGGTGTACTTGGAACAATTACAGTATCTGTAATGAATTCTATCCGTTACGGCGTTGCACGTGGTGTGTTCTCCAATGAAGCAGGCCTTGGTTCTGCAGCCATTACTGCTGCCGCAGCTACAACAGACGATCCGGTAAGACAGGGTTATATTAATATGACAGGTACATTTTTTGATACCATTGTAGTATGTTCTATTACAGGAATTGCAATTGCAGCATTTTGAATACTTATTCCAGAGTCACAAATACAATATTATATACCGTGTGGTATTCTCTTTGGTTGTATATGTCGGTGCAACACAGACTTTAGATCTTGTATGGAACATTTCTGATATTATGAATGCATTAATGGCAATTCCAAACTTGATCTGTATGCTCCTCTTACATAATATAATTGCTAAAGAAGTAGATAGATTCCAGCCAATCCTGGAAAAAGAGAGAAAAGCATATAAGGCCGCTAAAAAAAGCAATTAATTGTAAACTAAAAATAAAATAAAGTTGACAATAAAAAGATAGTATGTTAAATTGTTGCCGTACAAATAGTATTTACATCATTAGGAGGAGCTATTATGAGTTCTATGGAAGCAACAAGAAGTAAAACATACGATATGGCATATATTGCTATCTTTGCAGTCCTTATGGCAATCTGTTCCTGGATATCTATTCCTATGGCAGTGCCATTTACCTTACAGACGTTCGGTGTGTTCATGGCGGTCGGTGTGTTGGGCGGAAAGAGAGGATCACTTGCTGTACTGATCTATATTCTTCTGGGAGCAATCGGTGTCCCTGTATTTGCCGGATTTAGCGGCGGAATTGGCGTTATCCTGAATACAACCGGTGGTTATATTGTCGGATTCTTATTTTCTGCGTTGGTTATGTGGGGCATGGAAACTCTGCTGGGAAGAAAACCGGTCATTCAGATTATCTCCATGGTTGTGGGGCTGATCGTGTGCTACGCACTTGGAACAGCATGGTTTATGGTAGTGTATGCAAGAAATACCGGTGCAGTAGGTCTTGGAACAGTCTTAGGCTGGTGCGTGATTCCATTTATCATCCCGGATCTTGTGAAGATTGCACTTGCATTCGTCTTATCCAGAAAGATTCGTAAGTATGTGTCTTTCCAGTAATCAGGAAGTTCAGGCCATTCCGATACGGCCGCATCACGGAATGTGCCTGGCATATTTTATAGGAAGAGGTTACAGCGAGGGCTTTTCGGCACATATGGAGAAGATGCTGGGAATCTTTCAACAGAATGTTCCAGTGAAACTGGTAGTTCATACGGACGAGATCTGTTCCAGATGCCCGAACAATGAGGAGCATCTGTGGAGATTGCCAGTGGAACAATATCTGCAGTCGCACGCAAAGCCGGTGGGAGTAATAGTTTAAAATCCATCAAAGACGGAATACAATCCGTGTTTGATGGATTTTTTTCGTAACGATACTATTCTGTTAACTGCCTCCGGAATTCAGATGGAGATATGCCGCACTGTTTTTTGAATAGCCGGCTGAAGTATAGGGGATTATCATAACCAACAATATTCGCGATCTCAGTAATATTATAAGAGGTAGATTCGAGCAGGCTTTGTGCATTGGAGATCCGCAGAGAGAGGATATACTGTGTTGGTGTAGAACCTGTATATTCTTTAAAATTGCGAATGAACCAGCTGACACTCATTCCATGTAGATGCGCATATTCTTCTATGTTAATAGAATTATGATAGTTATGGTGAAAATAAGTGACCGTGTGATCCATCTCGTCAATCAGATAAGAACTCTTGATTCTGGGACGATCCCCCTGGAGGCGACTGATCATGATAAATAATGCTTCCATATAATGGGCAAGAACTTCCTCATAATGGGGTTTGCATAACTTTAATTCCTGAATCATGCGCAGATAGATCTTCTTGTAATCCAGAGAGGTTCCGGTATGGATCACGTGTGCATGGTCAGGAATGCCATATTTTTTTAACAGGTTCTTCACATTATTTCCCGTGAAATGTACCCAGTATACTTCTGTGTGATCAACTCCATAGTAATAATATCGCTGCTCTTCCTTGGGACGATAGAGTACCATAT
The DNA here is from genome assembly GCF_039832125.1 of Dorea chungnamensis. Classification (NCBI taxonomy): domain Bacteria; kingdom Bacillati; phylum Bacillota; class Clostridia; order Lachnospirales; family Lachnospiraceae; genus Dorea; species Dorea chungnamensis. The sequence continues at coordinate 91,330 of NZ_JBDOHT010000002.1, forward strand.
TACCGGCAGGTACGATCTCTTCTTTCCCATGAAAATAAAAATGTGCTTTTCCTGATGCGATATAGAGCAATTGATAATCCAGACGTCCCCTGGGCCGGTAAGTAGGGAGCTTCTGCTTGGAATATAAATGATATGTTCCGGCACTTCCGACAAACAGAGGATGTTTTTTATCTTTAAAATCAAGACGGCTATTCTGCCAGTAAGCACTGTCTGTGTACATTCAGATACCACCTTTCAGAGTGAAGATTCATTATATAAAGTGTATCATTTTGTGCATGTTTTGTCTATTTCGGTTTATGTAAAAATATAAGAAACAGGCTTATTATATAAGCAAACACAAGGGTACTCAAAGTGTTATATGTACAATGATAAAAGTTAAAAAAAGTGTATAAAGGAGGAAAAGATTATGATTGTACCTCATTATTATGAGGACCTTCACATGCTGCATGAAAATGTAATGCCCGATCGTTCTTATTATGTGCCGTCATCAACACGAATGGATGATCTGATTGAACATCGAGAATCTTCAGATCGTATACAGATGTTGAATGGAAGTTGGAAATTTCGGTATTATGACAGTATTTACGATCTGAAAGAGTCATTTTATGAACGGGATTTTCAGACAAAAGACTTTGATACTGTTCCGGTTCCCGGGATGTGGCAGAATTATGGATATGACAGTCATCAGTATACTAATTTCAGGTATCCGTTTCCGGTGGATCCACCCTATGTGCCACAGGATAATCCATGTGGAGCATATGTCTGTAAGTTTTCTTACCAGAGAGATGCCGGGGCACCGAAAGCATTTCTGGAATTCGAAGGTGTAGATTCTTGCTTCTATGTGTGGCTGAATGGTACATATGTAGGTTATAGCCAGGTATCTCATGCGCTTAGTGAATTTGATGTAACGCCTTATATTGAAGAAGGAGAGAATACGCTGGCAGTTCTGGTGTTAAAGTGGTGTGACGGAAGTTATCTCGAAGATCAGGATAAGTTTCGAATGAGCGGGATTTTCAGAGATGTGTATGTGATGAAACGGCCCGTACAGTGCATCTATGACTACTTCATCAATACCCGGATCGAAGAAGAGAAAGCATTTGTAAGTATTCGCACAAAGTATCTTGATCAGACCGTTCCAGTGAAGGCATCTCTATATGATGCTGAAGATAAGAAGATGGCAGAGTTCGTATATCAGGGAGATACAGAATTTGTAATTGATCAGCCGCATCTGTGGAACAGTGAACAGCCATATCTGTATACGCTGTTTCTTGAGACAGAGCATGAAGTGATCACAGAATATGTGGGGATTCGAGAAATAGCTGTAAAAGACAGTGTAGTCTATATTAATGGCGCTCCAGTCAAATTCCGCGGAGTCAACAGACATGATTCGGATCCGAAAACAGGCTTCGTAATCAGTGTCGATCAGATGAAACAGGATATGGAGCTGATGAAAAAACATAATTTTAATGCCATTCGTACCAGCCATTACCCGAATCAGCCGATGTTCTATCAGATGTGCGATAAATATGGATTCTTTGTAATTGATGAGGCTGACAATGAAAGCCATGGACCATGGATGCTCTGCTATTCCAATGACACAGACGAAGAGAGGGCAAGCAGATGGAATGAATTGATCTCTGACAATCCGGAATTTGATGAGGCAACACTGGATCGGACGAAGAAGCTGGTAGAAAGAGATAAGAATCGGCCTTGTGTCGTCATCTGGTCTATGGGAAATGAATGTGGCTATGGATGTACTTTTGAGAAAGCGCTTGCATGGACCAAACAGTATGATCCGGGAAGACTGACGCACTATGAAAGTGCTTACTATAAAGGACGCAGAAGAAAGTATGATTACTCTAATATTGACCTCTATAGCCGTATGTACCCTGGATTTGAAGAAGTCCTTGATTATGTAGAATCAAAACCGGATAAACCATATATTATGTGTGAATATTGCCATTCCATGGGAAATGGTGCCGGGGACTACGAAGATTATTTTGAACTCATTGAAACATATGATTGCATCTGTGGAGGATTTGTCTGGGAATGGTGTGATCACGCTGTCTATAAGGGAGAATCAGAAGACGGAAAAGAAATCTATTATTATGGCGGTGATCACGGGGAAGAATTACACGATGGGAATTTCTGTATGGATGGTCTTGTCTATCCGGACAGGACGCCACATATGGGACTTCTGGAATATAAGAATGTCCACAGGCCGGCACGGGTCGTCTCTTATGATTTGAATACAGGGATATTGGTATTGAAAAATGAGATGAACTATGTTGATCTGAGAGATTATCTATACATTACTTATGAATTAAATGTAGATGGAGATGTAATTTTTTCTGGAAGAATTCTTGCAGAAGACCTTCCTTCTATTCCCGCTCGCAAGGAAGAAGAGATCTGTATGCCTGTGAAAGCTCCTGAAAAGGGCAGAGTCTATCTAAAGGTTTACTATCATCTGAAAGAAGCGGATGCTTTTCGGGAACAGGGATATCTGTTGGGGCAAGATGAGATAAAGCTGGACAATGAAGATACACGAAATCAAAAAAGTCTGTCATGGCAGGAAGAAACGGAAAAGAAGAGCAGGGAACTTCCCGGAATTCAGGTTTCAGAAACGTCGAAGCAACTTATCGTGGAAGGAAGTACATTTGTATATGTATACAATAAGCTATACGGAACATTTGACCAGTTAAGCGTGAATGGGAAGGATTACCTGGACAGACCGATGGAATTGAATGTATGGAGAGCACCGACAGATAATGATATGTACATCAAGACCGAATGGTATAAGGCGATGTATGACAAGGCGGTGTCGAGAGCCTATGTGACGAATTACACGCTGACAGAAAAGGCCCTGGAGATCCACAGTACGATGTCACTGTCGGCAGTCTCTGTTCAGAAGATGATGAATATGGAGACCGTCTGGACAATTACGAATTCTGGACAGATCTCCGTCAATATGGATGTGATAAGAGATATGGATTTCCCAGAATTACCGAGATTCGGGCTTCGAATATTTCTGCCGGAACAGATGAATCAGGTGTCCTATTATGGAATGGGGCCGGAAGAAAGTTATATTGATAAATGTAGAGCATCAAGCCATGGCAGATATTCAGCAACGGTTGAAGCTCTTCATGAAGATTATCTGAAGCCACAGGAAAATGGAAGCCATTATGACTGTGATTATGTTGTGGTCAGTGGAGAAGAGAGAGAACTTCGTGCATATAGTGACGGTACATTTTCGTTCAATGCATCCATGTATACGCAGGAAGAACTGACAATGAAGAGTCACAATTATGAATTGGAGCCTTGCGGAAGTACGGTGCTGAATCTGGATTACAGGCAGAATGGGATTGGTTCTAACAGCTGTGGACCAAGGCCGCAGAAGAAGTACAGGCTGGATGAAGAAACATTTACGTTTACATTAAAATTAATGTTGTTAGATAAACAAGAAAATTAAATGGGGAAATGAGAGATGGAAGAGAAAACATATTTAAAATGGTATAATAAGATAGGTTATGGTTCCGGAGATATTGCCGGTAACGTAGTATATGCTTTGTTATCAGCATTTGTAATGATCTTTTTGACGGATACGGTCGGCATGAACGCCGGTATTGTAGGTACTTTAATTGCAGTTTCCAAATTATTTGATGGCGTCAGTGATATATTCTTTGGTTCCATGATTGATAAGACGCATAGTAAGATGGGAAAAGCCAGACCCTGGATGTTCTATGGTTATTTTGGATGTGCAATCTGTCTGGTGGCGATCTTTGTAATCCCGGCAGATATCAGTGCATTTGCACAGTATGCATGGTTCTTTATCGCATATACATTATTGAATGCAGGCTTCTACACTGCCAATAATATTGCATATTCTGCCCTGACAGCATTGATTACGAAGAATAATCATGAACGTGTCCAGATGGGATCGATTCGCTTTATGTTCGCGTTTGGAACGAGCATGCTGATTCAGACCATTACCGTTGGCTGTGTTGCATTCTTTGGAGGCGGTGCAAGCGCATGGAGAACAGTTGCCATCATCTATGCAATCGTAGGTGTTGTTTCGAATACGATATCTGTAATGTCTGTAAAAGAGCTGACTCCGGAAGAACTTGCAGAAGGAGAAACTAAGAATGAGGATGTACAGGAGGAAAAATATAGCCTCATTGATGCTTTTAAATTACTGGTGCATAACAAGTATTACTTGATGATCTGTGGCTCTTACATATTAATGCAGGTGTATTCTGCAACATTGAATATGGGCATTTATTATATGACTTATGTCCTGAAAAATGCCAATCTTCTGGGTGTATTTTCCTGGGCGATCAATATACCGATGATTCTTGGACTGTTATTTACCCCTGCATTAGTCGCGAAGTTTCAGGGGATGTATCGACTGAACTTTTATGGATATACACTGGGAACGGTAGGACGACTCGGGGTGTTGATCGCAGGTTATATGGGAAGTGTTCCGCTGATGCTTGCATGTACTGCAATAGCGGCAATCGGTATGAGTCCGCTTCAGGGTGATATGAATGCGTTGATTGCAACATGTTCGGAGTATACATATCTGACAACCGGAAAAAGAGTGGATGGAACCATGTATTCCTGCACTTCTCTTGGAACAAAGATTGGTGGAGGTATTGGAACAGCACTGGCAGGATGGCTGCTTGCGACCAGCGGTTATGTAGGAGGTGCTGCAGAACAATCCGCTTCCTGCATGAATATGCTGCATATTATGTATCTGTGGATTCCAATGATAATCAATCTTTTGATTACATTGATTCTGACAAGATTAAATGTCGAGAAAGCGAATGAAGAACTTCGCCAGAGAATAGAATAAAGATTGAGAAATACAAAGGCAGCTGTCAGTAGTGATGAACTGACGGCTGCCATATTATCATTCTCATAAAATGTTGGAAAAACGGACAAAAATTGAAAAAATCAATTGTATAAACGGACAAGGAGTGGCATGCTATAGGTAAGAAGTGGAGGAATGTATAATGAAAAGATATATGTCAGTACTTATGATCCTGGCACTGTGCTTTAGCATGTGTGCCTGCAGCTCGAGTTCAGAAGAGAAGGAGACAGACTCAGAAGAGAAAGTAGCTTCATCTTCCAAAGAGGAATCACTGAATGTGATGCCCGAGTTTTCTACGGTGGATCTTGAGGGAAATGAGGTCACCAGTGATATCTTCGCTCAGGCGGATCTGACGGTGGTAAACTTCTGGGCAACATACTGTAGCCCATGTATCAATGAATTGCCGGATCTGGAGGAATGGTCAGAATCGATGCCGGAGAACGTACAGATCATAGGAATTGTTGTGGACGTGGAATCCGAGGATTCAGAGGAATATTCTTCTGCGCAGCAGATTGTAGACGCGACAGGAGTGACCTATCAGAATCTGGTGGCAGCAGGAGAGTTTGATGAGATGATCAGCGAGATGATCGGAGTTCCTACAACGTATTTTGTAGACCGGGAAGGGAATCTTGTGGGTAATTCCATCATAGGGGCGAATGTAAGTGGATATAAGAAGTATGTAGAGGAATATATGAATGAGTCAGAATAAGAGATGGAAGCTCCAGATGATTCTTATGGTTATCGCAATTGGAATCATGGTGTATGGCATCTGCCGAGGCGAGGTTTCTGTTGTATGGAATAAGGCAGTCAATATCTGTCTGGAATGTATTGGATTGGGGTAGTTATATGAAGATTCAGCAGGAAATAAAGAGGAAGATCATCCAGATTGCAGCGTTTGGATATTCCAATCCGTATCTTGGTAATATCGTCGGCGGGCAGATATATAAGGGGAAATGGAAGCAATTCTGCAATCCGGGAATGAATTGTTATTCTTGTCCGGCGGCAGCGTTGTCCTGTCCGATCGGAGCTATGCAGGCAGTGAGTGGTTCTGTGAATTTTAATGTCAGCTTTTATGTAGTTGGATTCATCCTGGCGCTGGGAATTATATGTGGAAGAGCGATCTGTGGATTCTTATGTCCCTTTGGATTGATTCAGGAATTGCTCTATAAGATTCCCTCACCAAAGAAGAAGCTGTGGAAGGGTTTTACATATGTAAAATATATTCTTTTGGCAGTATTTGTGCTGCTTCTTCCGGTTGTCAGCACCAATATGCTGGGGATGGGGGCACCTGCTTTTTGTGAATACATATGTCCGGTTGGGACATTAGAAGGAGGAATTCCCCTTCTTAGTATGCATCCAGAACTTCGGGAGACGATTGGCGCGTTATTCTCAGTTAAGGCAGGAATCCTGGTCATAACACTGGTGGGATGCGTGATTGTATGTAGGTTTTTTTGTAAGGTAATGTGCCCTTTGGGCGCTGTCTATGGTATATTGAATAAGATCAGTATTTATCATATGGAGATCGATCAGACACGTTGTGTTTCCTGTGGACAATGTCATGCAGTGTGCCCCATGGATGTTCATCCTGTAGAGAATCCTGATTCTGCAGAATGTATCCGATGTGGGAGATGCGTCGCATGTTGTCCGGAACAGGCGTTGATTCTGCGCTGTCGAAGTAAAATGAAGTGTGATCATAAGAAAGAGGGCGAGACAATATGAAGAATTATTCAGAAGATGTAAGCAGGCAATACCATATTCAGGTGGCAGTAGGAGAAGTAGGCCGCTACGTGATTATGCCAGGAGATCCTAAGAGATGTGAAAAAATTGCGCAATATCTGGATCATCCGGTGTTTGTTGCAGATAATAGAGAATATGTAACTTACACCGGAACTCTGGATGGAGTGAAGGTCAGTGTGACGTCGACAGGCATTGGAGGACCATCGGCATCTATTGCAATGGAAGAACTGTATCGATGCGGAGCAGATACATTTGTCCGGATCGGAACCTGCGGCGGCATGCAGCCGGAAGTCAAAAGTGGAGATATTGTGATTGCGACAGGAGCAATTCGCATGGAGGGGACGAGCAAGGAATATGCTCCGATTGAGTTCCCGGCAGTGCCGGATCTTGCAGTGACCAATGCACTGGCATTGGCAGCGCGGGAAAAAGGATATCCGTTCCATACAGGGGTTGTTCAGTGTAAAGATGCATTTTATGGACAGCATGAGCCGGAGATCAAACCGGTAAGCTACGAGCTGATGAATAAGTGGGAGGCCTGGAAGAGACTGGGATGTCTGGCGTCTGAGATGGAGTCAGCAGCCTTATTCGTTGTGGCAAGCTATCTGCATGTGAGGGTAGGTTCCTGCTTCCTCGTTATGGCCAATCAGGAACGAGAGAAACTGGGACTGGAGAATCCGGTCGTACATGATACAGATATGGCGATTCAGGTGGCGGTTGAAGCAATCCGCAGGCTGATTCGCGAAGATGAGAAAAAGTAACAAGAGGTAGATAAGAAAGATGAGTGAAGAAGAGATATTGGAACACGTAGACCACACGCTTCTATTACAGACAGCAACTTGGGAGGAAATCAGACAGATCTGTGACGATGCCATGCAATATCAGACGGCATCCGTATGTATTCCGCCAAGTTATGTAAAGCAGGCAAGTGAATATGTTCAGGGAAGCGTGTCGGTCTGCACGGTAATCGGTTTTCCGAATGGATATATGACTACAAAGGTAAAGGAATTCGAGACGAGAGATGCCATTGCAAATGGCGCTTCTGAGATTGACATGGTCATCAACGTGGGATGGCTGAAGGACAAAAAGTATGATCTGATTACGGAAGAGATTCGGATTCTGAAAGCGGTATGCGGCGATAAGATATTGAAAGTAATTATAGAGACCTGCCTTTTAGAGGAAGAAGAAAAGATAAAAATGTGTGAGATCGTGACAGAAGCAGGGGCTGACTATATCAAGACGTCCACCGGATTCTCCAGCGGCGGTGCGACCTTTGAGGATGTCGAACTATTTGCAAGACATGTAGGACCTCAGGTGAAGATAAAGGCAGCCGGTGGAATCACTTCTATGGAGGATGCCAGAAGATTCCTGGAACTTGGGGCGGATCGACTTGGAACCAGCCGGATCATTAAGCTTCTGAAGAAGGAAGAGGCGTCTGGTTACTAAGGTATCGATAAGAATACGGAGGTGTTCGCAGATGGATAAGAAACTGATAGAAGAGATGATCGAACGGGCAATGGCACAGCTGGATTATTCTTATGCTCCCTATTCTGAATTTCGGGTTGGGGCAGCGCTTTTAGCAGAAGACGGAACATTCTATGGTGGATGCAATATTGAAAATGCAGCATATACTCCGACCAACTGTGCAGAGAGAACCGCATTTTTCAAGGCGGTCAGTGAAGGGAAGAGAAGATTTACCGCTATCTGTATTGTGGGCGGAAAGGATGGTGTGCTGACTGAATATACAGCACCCTGCGGGGTATGCCGTCAGGTCATGATGGAATTCTGTGACCCGGAGACTTTCCAGATTATTCTGGCAGTCAGCAAGGAGGATTATAAGATATTCACCTTAAAAGAGATGATACCGATGGGATTTGGACCAGATAATCTGGCATGATCCATGGGATATGTCGACAGTCAAGGAATATAGGAGGGCTGTGATATGACAAGGGAAGAATTAAAAAAGTTGCCAAAGATAGAATTACATTGCCACCTGGATGGGTCGCTTAGCAGAAGATTTCTGGAGGCCCGGCTTGGACGGACGGTGTTGGATGAGGAGTTCAGTGTAACACAGGAGTGCAGAAGTCTCGCAGAATATCTGGAAAAGTTCGATCTTCCGGTAGTCTGCTTAAAGGATGAAGTGGGACTGGAAGGAGCAGGATATGACGTGCTTCATACCATGAGTCAGGAACATGTCTGCTATGCGGAGATTCGCTTTGCCCCACTTCTGTCCGTGACAGAGTCCATGAATACAGAGCGTGTCATAGCGGCACTTCTTCGGGGACTGGAAAGAGGAAAGAAAGAATTCAATATAGAATATAATGTAATAACCTGTGCTATGCGTCATCACAGTGCCGAGCAGAATTATCAGATGCTTAAGACCGCTCGTCAGTTTTTAGGAACGGGCGTGTGTGCGGCAGACCTGGCAGGGGCGGAGGCCCAGTATCCTATGGCAGAATTCATGGAATTATTCCAGAAGACAAAGGAACTTGGAATGCCCTTTACCATACATGCCGGGGAATGTGGAGATCCACAGAATATTGTGGACGCAGTAAGCGTCGGTGCCGGAAGAATCGGACACGGAATTGCGATGCGGGGTAAGCCGGATGTACAGAAGCTGGTAAGAGAAGCCGGCGTTGGGGTTGAGATGTGCCCGATCAGTAACCTTCAGACGAAAGCCGTGAATGGACCGTCGGAGTATCCGCTCCGGGAATTCCTGGATTCTGGTATCTGCGTTACGATCAATACGGACAATCGGACCGTAAGCAATACATCTATGACAAAAGAACTGGAATTTATTCAGAAAACATATGGGATCTGTGATGATGAGATCCTTCTGCTTATGAGAAATGCGGCAGAATGCGCTTTTGTTAAGGAAGATGTGAAGAATCGATTGAAAATGTTAATGAGGTGAGAGAAGATGAAGGAATATCAGAGAATCTTTGTGGTTGTTCTGGATTCGCTTGGAATCGGGGCAATGCCGGATTCACCAGAATTCGGCGATGAAGGCGTGGATACCTTTGGCCATATATTGGAAAAAATGGGTACGCTTCATATCCCCAGTCTAGAGCGTCTGGGTATGTTGAATCTTCACCCGGCAGGGCAGATGAAAGGGATAGACAGACCTGTCGGAAGGTATATGCGTCTGACGGAAGCAAGTAAGGGAAAAGATACCATGACCGGCCACTGGGAGATGATGGGAATCCGGACCGAGAAGCCATTTCAGACATTTACAGAGACCGGATTTCCACCGGAACTGATTGCGGAGTTGGAAAAGCAGTGCAAAAAGCGAGTCATAGGAAATAAAAGTGCCAGTGGTACGCAGATCATCGAAGAGCTGGGAGAAGAGGAGATCAATACGGGTGCAATGATCGTCTATACTTCTGCGGATTCGGTGATGCAGATCTGTGGAAATGAAGAGACCTTCGATCTGGCCAACTTATATCGTTGCTGTGAGATTGCAAGAAAGCTTACCATGAAGGATGAGTGGAAGGTTGGACGGGTCATTGCAAGGCCTTATGTCGGCAAGAAAAAAGGTGAATTCCGACGGACCAGTAACCGCCATGATTATGCTCTGAAACCGACCGGACCAACGGCATTGAATGCACTGAAGGATGCAGGATATGATGTCATCGGAGTCGGAAAGATCAACGACATCTTCTGTGGAGAGGGAATTACGAAGACATATCATTCCAATAGTTCGGTCCATGGGATGGAACAGACTATCGAGATCTGTAAGAAAGATTTTCATGGATTATGTTTTGTCAATCTCGTGGATTTTGACGCGTTATGGGGTCATCGAAGAGATGTGGAAGGATATGGAAGAGAGATCGAGAAGTTCGATCAGAATCTTGGTGTACTTTTAGAAGGCTTACGGGAAGACGATCTTCTGATTCTGACGGCAGATCATGGAAATGATCCGACCTATACGGGCACAGATCATACAAGAGAATATGTACCGTTTCTGGCTTATTCGAAGAAGATGAAAAGTGGAGGAAGATTGGAGAATCAGGATACATTTGCAGTGATCGGTGCATCTGTTGCGGAGAATTTTGGAGTCGAGATGCCGCAGGGAACCATCGGAAGTTCTATCCTGGAGCAATTGAGATAAGGGGGAGAATATGAACAAAGTATATGAAAAATTACAGTCTTGTGTGGCAAGTGTAAGAGAAAAGACGGATTTTCAACCGGAAGTAGCATTGATACTGGGCTCAGGACTGGGAGACTATGCCGATGAGATTCAGGCAGTACAGACCATTAATTATGCGGATATCAGTCATTTCCCGACTTCTACCGTGGCGGGGCATAAGGGAAGGTTTGTATTCGGCTATGTGAAGGATGTCCCGGTAGTGATCATGCAGGGAAGGGTTCATTATTATGAAGGATATCCAATGTCGGATGTGGTACTTCCGACACGTCTGATGGGAATGCTGGGGGCAAAGAAGCTGATTCTTACGAACGCAGCAGGCGGAATTAATTATGACTATGAGCCGGGAGACTTTATGCTGATTACGGATCATATCACAACGGCTGTACCAAGCCCATTGATAGGAGCGAATCTGGAAGAACTGGGAACAAGATTCCCGGATATGAGTGAAGTGTACAGCAGGCGTATGCGGGATGTAATTAAAAAGACAGCTCAGGAGATGGGGATTTTGCTTAGGGAAGGAGTCTATGTACAGCTTACTGGCCCGAATTATGAGACGCCGGCAGAGATTCGCATGTGCAGAAGCTGGGGCGGAGATGCCGTGGGAATGAGTACGGCATGTGAAGCCATGGCAGCACGCCACATGGGAGTAGAAGTGTGCGGAATCTCCTGCATCACCAATCTGGCAGCAGGAATGTCAGAAAAGAAGCTGAACCACACCGAAGTTCAGGAGACCGCAGACCGGGTAGCGAAGCAGTTCAAAAAACTAATCACAGAGGTCGTGAGTTCAATATAGGGGACGGGGGTTTTTTCAATTTCCTCCGTCCCAAATTAAAATATCCCTGTCCCCAATTAGAATATCCCTGTCCCCAATTAAAATATGGGGGATCCGTAAGATTATCTGATATTGCTCCAAAATTAAATGTCAGTATGGTAACGGTTTCGAAAGCGATTTCTGGGCAAAAGGGTGTCAGCGAGGAAATATTTAAATATGTTAAGAATTAGACAGAAAGTATTTGACATTTCTATAATATTTTTTGAAGGAAAACTTGCAAAAGTAATCAAAATAAAACATAAGAAATACAAAAACGAAATATAAAATTTACAAAAGAAACAATAATATTTCTGAGAATATTAAGAAGAATAAAAAACAGATTTTGAAATGTTGACAAAAACAGGAGTTATCAAAAAAAGATTGAAAATTATTTAACAAACTTATGGAAATATTATCAATGGGATAGTATAGTGTACATAGGCGAAACTATTAACAATAACCAGAAAGGAGAGCTTATGATGTTAAAAGGTAAAGTGGCAGTCATCACCGGAGGAACGCGTGGTATCGGGTACGCAACTGTAAAGAAATTCCTGGAAAATGGAGCGAAAGTTGTATTGTTTGGTTCACGCCAGGAGACTGTAGACAAGGCACTTGCTTCTTTAAAGGAAGAGAATTCTGAATGGGAAGTGTCCGGAGCATGGCCGAATCTGAGTGATGCCGATGAAGTTGCAAAAGAGATTGAATTGGTAAAAGAAAAGTACGGAAGAATCGACATTCTGGTCAATAACGCAGGTATCTCTGACAGCACAAAGATTGACGATTACACATCTGAGAAATTTGCGAAGATCATGCAGCTGAATGTCAATGCAATCATGAACGGAGTAATGCCGACTGTAAAGATCATGAAAGAGCAAGGCGGCGGAGTTATCTTAAATACCAGTTCCATGGTCAGCATCTCCGGTCAGCCAAGCGGAATTGCATATCCGACCAGCAAATCAGCAGTAAATGGACTTACCTGGTCGCTGGCAAGAGAACTAGGACCAAGCCATATCCGAGTAAATGCGGTAGCACCTGGAATTACAAAGACCGATATGGTCGCAGCACTTCCCGAACAGATGATCCAACCACTGATCAATGCAATTCCACTTCGCCGCGTAGGAGAAGCAGAAGATATTGCAAATGCATTCTTGTTCCTGGCAAGCGATATGGCAAGTTATGTGACTGGCGAGATCTTGTCTGTTGATGGTGCTATGAGAACCTAAGTCTAATTGGGGACAGGGCAAATCGAATCTGGGACACGGATATTTTAATTTGGGACGGAGGAAAATGAAAAAACCCCCGTCCCAAATTAACTAGGGAAGGAAAGATAATCATGTTTGTTGTATTTGATGTAGATGATACGATGTATGACTTGATGTGGCCATTTCAGATGGCTTTTGAAAAAATATTAGTGGGAAAGACGGATGTTTCTTGTGAAGAATTGTTCTGTCAGTCGAGGATTTGTTCGGATATTGTATTGGAGAAGGAGAAGCGAGGTTTGATCTTGCCGGAGGATGCTTTCTTCCGGAGGATGCAGATGACTTGTGAGGAAAAGGGGTTCGGGATTACCAGGGAAGAGAGTGAAGCGTTTGAAAGGGAGTATCGTTATCACCAGACGAAAATCGTGCTTTTTGATTTTATGCAAGAGATTCTGGATTACTGTAGAGAGCAGGGGATTCCGAGGGCTGTGCTGACCAACGGAAGCCGCAAGTCGCAGGGAAGGAAGCTGGAAGTGTTGCAGGTGACGCAGTGGTTTGATGAGGACAAATTGTTTATTTCTGGGGAGATTGGATATCACAAACCGGATGTCCGCGCATTTCAATATATACAGGACAGATTAGGCGCCAGGGGTGAGGATGTCTGGTATATAGGCGATACCTATGAGAATGATATCGTGGGTGCCAATCGTGCCGGATGGAACAGTATCTGGCTGAATCACAGGAAACGTCCGTGTCCGGATGCGGTGAGTCTGGCAGATGTAGAACTGGAAAATGGATGGGAGTTGCTGTCAGTGATCCAACGTTTATCTATTCGATAGTTGATGAGAGAGGAAAAAACTATGGTAAAGCAAAGAATTGAGAATTTTTCTATCGCACAGATCTGTGATTCGGGTGAATGCTTCCGTATGACTCCGATTGGTGAAACCACTTACAGCGTGATTGCTTCCGGGCGTTATCTGGAGGTGGAGCAACATGGGATGGATTGTGTATTTTCTTGTGATGAGGAGGAGCTTGAAGAATTCTGGAAAGGATACTTTGATCTGGATATAGATTACATGTCCTATATAGAGAAGATTAATCCGAATGATACATATCTGGTCAACGCGGCGGAATATGGTTCGGGCATACGGATCCTCAGGCAGGATCTGTGGGAGATGATCGTGTCTTTTTTGATCTCCCAGCAAAATAATATCGTGCGGATACGCAGATGTATTCAGAATATCTGTGAACAATATGGTGAACAGCGGGTAAACTTTCGTGGGGAGGCATATTATACATTTCCCACACCAGAGGTGTTGGCAGGGCTTACGGAAGATGCACTAAAGGAGTGCAATCTGGGTTATCGAAGCAAATATGTCGTAAGAACGGCAAGAAGTGTCGTGGCAGGAGAAGTAGACTTGGCGGCTATTGAGAAAATGCCTTACAAGGAAGCAAAAGAAGAATTGCTGAAATTATTTGGAATAGGAGAAAAGGTGGCAGATTGTATCTGCCTGTTCGGACTGCACCATCTTCAGGCATTTCCGATAGATACACATATCAGACAGGCGTTGGATGCGCATTACAAAAGAGGATTTCCAAGAAGGAGATATAAAGGGTATGAGGGAGTATTGCAGCAGTATATTTTCTATTGGGAATTGTGTGGAAGATAAGAGATAGCATATACTTTTATTGCATTTGACATCTTGGGCAAAGTCCTTCAGAATCAATTATAAGTAACAAGTTAGAAGCATGAGAAGTATATGCCATGTGTCAGAATGTTGAGAAGCCTGATACAGCGCAGTAAGGAAAAATCGCGATTTTGGATTGACATTTTCTGTATCATATTCTATGATATGAAATAACTGAGGATTCTGATAACTGACGGATAGATGTGGAGTACCACAGGGGAATCAGAATTTATTATGGCCGACCGTCTGGGCAACATTTATCCAAGTGATAAGTGTTGTCCTTTTTTATTCCCCGGAAAACCTGGATTTCCTGGAATAAGAAAGGACGTATCGCAAGAAGGGTATTTCAAGACAATAATATTCTGTAAGGAGGAAACAAAAAAGATGAAAACAGACATTGAGATCGCACAGGAATGTAAGATGGAGCCAATCACAGCCATCGCCGAAAAAGCGGGAATTGACGATGAATATTTGGAGCAGTACGGGAAGTACAAGGCAAAGATTGATTATAATTTATTGAAGAAATCAGATAAGAAGGACGGAAAACTGGTCCTTGTAACAGCGATTAATCCGACTCCGGCAGGAGAAGGAAAGACGACCACAACGGTTGGTCTTGCTGACGCAATGCAGAAGCTGGATAAGAAGGTTATGGTAGCACTCCGTGAGCCATCTCTGGGACCGGTATTCGGAATCAAGGGTGGTGCTGCCGGCGGTGGATACGCACAGGTAGTACCAATGGAAGACATTAACCTGCACTTTACCGGTGATTTCCATGCAATCGGTGCTGCGAACAACTTGCTTGCAGCCATGTTGGACAACCACATTTACCAGGGAAATGAATTGAACATTGATCCAAGAAAGATCGTATGGAAACGATGTGTGGATATGAACGACCGTCAGCTTCGTTTTGTAACGGATGGATTAGGCGGAAGAGTGAATGGTGTGCCAAGAGAAGATGGATATGACATCACCGTTGCTTCTGAGATCATGGCAGTGCTGTGTCTGTCTAAGGATATCACAGACCTGAAGGAAAGACTGGGACGTATTATCGTTGGCTATACCTATGGAAAAGTCTCTGAACAGAAGCCTGTTACAGCACATGATCTTCACGCAGAAGGTGCGATGTGTGCACTTCTGAAGGATGCACTGAAACCGAACCTGGTACAGACACTGGAACACGTGCCTGCAATCGTTCACGGCGGACCATTTGCCAATATTGCACATGGATGTAACTCTGTAACTGCTACAAGAATGGCGATGAAGCTGTCTGATTACGCGATCACAGAGGCAGGATTCGGTGCTGACCTTGGTGCTGAGAAGTTCCTGGATATCAAGTGCCGTATGGCAGGCATCCACCCAGACGCAGTTGTTATCGTAGCAACCGTTCGTGCATTGAAGTATAACGGCGGAGTTCCGAAGGCAGACCTGAATCAGGAGAACCTGGAAGCACTGGAAAAGGGACTTCCAAATCTGATGAAGCATGTAAGTAATATCAAGAACGTATACGGACTTCCATGTGTGGTAGCCATCAACGCATTCCCGACCGACACCAAGGCAGAGCTTGACCTGGTAGAGGCAAAATGTAAAGAAGTCGGTGTAAATGTCGCACTTTCAGAAGTATGGGCAAAAGGTGGAGAAGGCGGAATCAAACTTGCAGAAGAAGTGATCCGTCTGTGCGAAGAGCCAAATAACTTCCACTACAGCTACGAATTAGAAGGAACCATCGAAGAAAAATTAGACCAGATCGTGCAGAAGGTATACGGCGGAAGAAAAGCCGTCCTGACACCGGCAGCACAGAAGCAGGCAAAACAGCTGACAGACCTGGGATTCGCAGATGCACCAATCTGTGTGGCCAAGACACAATACAGCCTGACAGATGATCCGACCAAGCTTGGAGCACCAAAAGACTTCGATATTACAGTACGTAATCTTAAGATGTCCGCAGGAGCCGGATTCATCGTGGCATTGACCGGAGATATCATGACAATGCCAGGACTTCCAAAAGTTCCGGCAGCAGAAAGAATAGACGTAGATCCAGATGGAAAGATCACAGGACTGTTTTAAAGAGATAAAAAGGGACAGGGTAAAACGAATCTGGGACGGGGGTTTTTTCAAAAACCCCCGTCCCAGATTCGTTTTACCCTGTCCCTTTTGAATTATTCAGCATCTACCAGGGCGATACCGTAATCAGCCCATGCGGTGTAGTGAACACCTTTCTGGATTGCCAGATTGGAATCTTTGCCTTCGTATTGTGGATAATCCTGAGAACATGGATACATCTCGTAATTCACAGTTCCGTCTTCTGTAAAGGAAGCCAGTTCCATGCCCTTGATCTGTTTCTCGAGTGCACCGCTCTTGAATTCTCCGTCAGTACCTTTGATTTCAAGAGTCATGAGATATTTCTTGCCGGTCTCTTCGTTGGTACCCTGCATATACAGTCTTCCGAAGTTTCCACTTCCTTTTGCCAAGGTTACGGAGACTTTCTTGCCTTCAGGGATGTATTTTACATCGCTTGCGGTGATTGGAACCTGTGTGTGTTCCTTGGCATCCAGAGAGATTGTCTCAGGAACGGTGATGGTGTAGACTGGATCATTTGGAACAAACAAAGTGATGTCAGAATGTGCTGACGTTGTGTTTGCCGCATTTACCGGCATTGCACCTACCATTGCTACCATAGCTGCCAGTGCAGCTGCTTTTGCTACTTTTGTTGCTTTCTTCATGTTCGTTACCTCCTCATATATCAATCATGATATCGACCGTGCCTTAGATCACATGCAGAAGAGCCTTCACACTAGCCCCATTCAGGCGTGTGTTCTCGCCATCCATAGAATAAGTGGCAATGTTAAAGTAGATGTCATAGTCGCCGGCATCCAGGGGCTTGGAGACTTCGAATTCTGTGATTGCTTTCCCAGGCTCGATCAGATCAGATTCATAGATCGGAGTAGTCTCATCGCCAATGGTAATCTCGTATTTGAAATAGCAATCGTTATCCTTGGGATTGGCCAAAGTAATCTGCCAGACCTTCTCGCCGCTGGCTACGGTGATATCGCTGTAGCCTGGTATCTGGATTCCGTCCTGTTCGCCGGATAGATTGTTCAGATCCTTGTCCCAGGTAGTAGCATCCTCGGAGACAACAATACCCTTGGCGTTCTCATTATTCTGTGCCTTTCCGGCATGATAAGCAAACAACACGATTCCGGCGATTCCGAGAATGACTGCCAGGGTGATGATTGCCCGTAAGATTTTCCTTTTTCTTGTATGCTCTTGCATATGATCTTGCACACTTCTTTCTTCGTTAGTTTCTTAGGATATGCTCCTATAAAAGTTGAATACCGAATGTAATGCTTCCTGTATAAGGAACATTGTATTCATAGCGGCCTGCGATAACAGGTCTGATTTCGTACTGCTTGGTTCCAGCCTCGGTAAATGATACGACTTCTTTTCCAACTCCTACAGCACCCGTGGATGCATTGGTCTCGATCAATTCCCCTGTCTCAGATATGATCTGATAGCGAATGGATGTCCTGGGTGAAGTCTGAGCCTCCAGTACCATCTGATTCTTGTAGCCACTGGTTCCCGCGATTGACACAGAGATCTTCTTGCCTTCCGGCAGATTCTTCACATTCTCGGCTGTCACATTCACCATAGTTCCGGCATTTCCCATGGTCACAGATGACGGAATCGTAACCGTGTACTCCGGTTCGGCTGTGAGCGTTACACTGATCTCCTGCTGGGAAGTCGTATCTTCTGCAGCCATTGCCGTTACAGGCATTGCCAGACAGCATACAGCAGCTAAAACTGCGAGAAAACGTCTTCTTTTCATGGATTCTCCTCCTCTCATATGTAGACATTATAGGTTTCATTCTGGTCTCTCAGATACCTTAGAGACACCAAAATGTGTCTCTATTATTTGATAAGAATGTTAGGGAAAAATGCACAATAGAGTTAAAACTTCGTTAATTCGTGCTATAAGTTGTAGACTTTGAATGAGAAAAATGCAATAATATATGTAAGAATCGTCACTTTCTAAGAGTAGAAAAATGTGGTATAATATGAAATTACAATGTAAGAGTGAAATAGATTGGATAGAGTGAAACACAGGTGAATATGAAAGAAATGAATTATAAGTTATTGATACGGCGAGCGTGTCTGATATTATTGGATGCTGTATGTATATTACTGTCATCTTTTTTCGCGTTGGCTACAAGATTTGAGTTTATTATCTATCAGATTCCCCCAGAACATCTGGAAGCACTGTGGAAGTATGAACCATGGTTCGTACTGACAACACTAATTATATTTGCATTATTTAAGATCTACAGTAGCCTGTGGGAATATGCTGGACCTCAGGAGATCTTCAGTATTATCTGGGCATGTATTGTATCTGGTATATTAGAGATAGGGATTGTTCTGTTAAGCGGAGGTTTTCTCCCGCGGAGTTATTATCTGCTAAGGACCATGTATCTGATTGCATTCGTGGTTGGAACCCGGTTCTCTTATCGAATGATCCGGCTTAAGAAGCAGAATCGCCATCTTCCGTGGAGACAGCAGAGAAGAGTTATGATTGTCGGGGCTGGAGAGGCCGGAAGATCGGTCATCGGTGAGATCCAGAACAGTAAGTATCTGAATCAGAAGATATGCTGTATCATCGATGACGACCCTGGAAAAGTAGGCAAATACATACGCGGCATTAAGATTGCGGGAGACCGCCATAGCATAAAAAAATGTGTACGAAAATATAATATACAGCAGATTATCATCACGATACCATCGGCATCGGTTGTTCAACTGCGCCCAATTCTGGATATCTGTAAGGAGACAGACTGTGAACTGAAGATCATGCCGGGAGTATACCAGCTCGTGAATGGTGAGGTCAGTGTCAGCAAGCTGCGTCCGGTTAGTATCGAAGATCTGTTGGGAAGAGAAGAGATTCGGGTCGATCTGGATGAGATCATGGGATATGTGTCACAAAAAGTGGTCATGGTCACCGGTGGAGGAGGATCCATCGGAAGTGAATTGTGCCGCCAGATTGCTGCTCATAATCCGAAGCAATTAATTATCTTCGATATCTATGAAAATAATGCCTATAGCATTCAACAGGAATTAAAGAAAAATTATCCGGAACTGAATCTGGTGGTCTTAATTGGATCGATTCGAGACGAAAAGCGCCTGAACGCTGTCATCGGGACCTACAGACCACAGATTATCTACCATGCAGCGGCACATAAGCATGTCCCGCTTATGGAAGACAGCCCGAATGAATCCATCAAGAATAATGTGATGGGAACCTATAAGCTGGCAAACGTGGCGAATCAATATGAGGTAGAGCGCTTTATCCAGATCTCTACGGATAAAGCGGTGAACCCGACCAATATAATGGGAGCATCAAAGAGAATCTGTGAGATGATCATCCAGATGTTCGACAGATATTCCAAGACCGAATTCGTGGCAGTACGATTTGGAAATGTTCTTGGCAGCAATGGAAGTGTGATTCCGTTGTTCAAGAAGCAGATTGCTGAAGGTGGTCCTGTGACAGTAACGCATCCAGACATTATCCGCTACTTTATGACAATCCCGGAAGCAGTGTCCCTGGTGCTTCAGGCAGGAGCCTATGCAAAAGGCGGGGAGATCTTTGTACTGGATATGGGAGAGCCGGTGAGAATCCTGGATCTTGCCAAGAATATGATCCGTCTGTCCGGGCTTACATTAGGCCGGGATATTGAGATTGTGTATACGGGACTTCGTCCGGGAGAAAAGCTGTATGAAGAACTCTTGATGGACGAAGAAGGCATGCAAGAGACCAGGAATAAGATGATATATATAGGAAGACCTATTGAATTCGACGAAGAGAAGTTGTGCAGTACTTTGAGAGAGATGGCAGAAGAGACAGATGAACAGAAGATGCGAGAACTTGTCAAAGAGATTGTTCCGACATACATGCTTCCGGAAGAATGGGAAAAAGACGTGGAGGCCTTAGCTTAGAGCGAAAGGTCTTTTGTCGTATGTAGATATGGTTGTGCAGATAGAATCAAAAAGACAGAAAGGTTATCGAAGAGAATGAATTATATATCTTTCAAATCCAAGATAGATACTGTGATTGCAGGAGCCAGTATGTTCGTGCTGTCACCGCTGTTTCTCGGAATTATTGCAGCGATTAAGATAGAGGATGGTATCACAGCCCCGGTATTCTTCAGTCAGAAACGTATCGGGATACATAAGAAGCATTTTCAATTGTATAAGTTCCGCAGTATGAAGCTGGATACGCCTCATGATATGCCGACACATCTTCTGCGCAATCCAGATCAGTATATCACGAAGGTGGGAAGATTCCTTCGCAAGACTTCTCTGGATGAATTGCCGCAGCTGTGGAATATCTTTCGCGGCGATATGGCTCTGATCGGTCCCAGACCTGCGCTGTGGAATCAGGATGATCTCATTGCGGAGAGAGACAGATACGGAGCAAATGATGTGAAGCCAGGCCTTACCGGATGGGCGCAGATTCACGGTCGAGATGAACTGGAGATTCCAGAAAAGGCAAAACTGGATGGTCATTATGTGTCACATATGGGACCAATGATCGATATCAAGTGCTTCCTGGGAACATTTCTGGCAGTTTCACGCAGCGAAGGGGTGGTAGAAGGTGGAACGGGCTCCCTTAAAAAAAAGAAGAAGATCCTGATCGTGACCAACCATTCATATATGCTATGGCAGTTCCGAAGAGAATTGATCCAGCGACTTATGGAAGATGCAGAGGTTGTCATCAGTACTCCATTCGTAGGACATGAGCAAGACTTCGCGGCGATGGGATGCCGAATGTTGGAAACAGACGTAGACCGTCGAGGGATTAATCCGGTAACTGACTTCCGTTTATACCATACATATGTTAAAATATTAAAAACAGAGCGGCCGGATATGGTCATCACTTATTCCATTAAGCCGAATATCTATGCAGGATTTGCCTGCAGGATGCAGAAGATTCCTTACTGTGTGAATGTCCAGGGATTAGGAACCGCATTTCAGAAAAAGGGGCTGGCGAAGATTGTGACAGTCATGTACCGGACGGCTTTAAAAAAAGCGAAGACGGTGTACTTTGAAAATGCAGAGAACGCGAAGCTCTTCCGAGAGAAGAAGATCACACCGGCATGGCAGCAGACCATCCTTCCCGGAGCCGGGGTCAATCTGGAATCCAATAGTTATCAGGAATATCCGAATAACGACAAGGTTCACTTCTTATACCTGGGCCGCATTATGAAAGAAAAAGGCATGGATGAACTCTTCTGGGCAGTACAAGAACTTCAGAAAAAATATGTCGGTCAGTTTGTACTGGATCTGGTTGGATTTTTCGAAGACGAATATAAGGAACAAGTAGAAAAACTGACCCGGGATGGAGTCGCAGTATTCCATGGATTCCAGGAGAATCCAAGACCATATTATGGAAAGGCAGACTGCGTGGTGCTCCCAAGCTATCACGAAGGAATGTCCAATGTCCTTCTGGAAGCAGCAGCTACCGGAAGACCTCTGATTACCAGCGATATCCCGGGGTGCAGAGAAGCGGTAAAACAAGGCGTCAGCGGTCTCTTATGTCCGGTCAAAGACAGGAACGCACTTCTGCATGCGATGGAAGACTTCCTGAAACTTTCCAAAGAAGAAAGAAAAGCCATGGGAAGGGCCGGAAGAAAATATATGGAAGAGCAATATGATAAAGAAAAGGTAGTAAAAAAGACATGTCGAACTATTATCTGATATTAGTATGGGTAGCGGTAGCCTGGATGATCGGGCTGTGCACCAAAGTACAGAGAACAGAATATGTGTGTGGAGAAAAGGTACAGAGGTATTACCCATTGTGGGCATTCCTGATCTATCTGCCGTTGGTGATCTGGAGTGGATTCCGCGGTTACGTGGGAGATACAGGAGCTTATATGGAGATGTTTCGTGAAATTCCAAGTGGCTTAAGAAATATCCCTTCTTATATGGATACCATAGAAAAGGATAAAGGATTTTATCTCTTCTCTGCAGTCATTAAGGATCTGATCGGTGATAATGTAAATGTATATTTTATAATTCTGGCCCTGATTCAGGTGGCATTACTGATAAAAGTATATCGGAAATACTCATCTAATTATATCGTCACCTTTTTTCTGTTCGTTGCATCGACAGACTACATCTCATGGATGTTCAACGGAATCCGGCAGTTTACGGCGGTGACCATAACATTCTTTGCATTTGAGTATATTTTGAAAAAGAAATATGTACCAGCGGTGCTGACCGTACTATTTGCAGCATTGTTTCATGGAAGTGCGCTCCTGGTGCTGCCATTTATATTCATTGCTCAGGGACAAGCGTGGAATAAGAAGACAATATTATTTATCATAGCGGTTATTGTAGCAGTAATGTTCATTGGAAAGTTTACGGATATTCTGGATACCCTTCTGGCGGAGACACAGTATAAGAATGTCGTGTCTGACTGGCAGGACTTCCAGGACGATGGAACGAATATTATAAGGGTTCTGGTATATGCGATACCATCTATCCTGTCTCTGGTTGGATTACGCTTTATTAAATATGCAGATGATCCGGTTATTAATCTGTGCACAAATATGTCAATTGCTTCGGTAGGATTCTATGTCGTGTCTATGTTTACCAGTGGAATCTTTATTGGAAGACTGCCGATTTATTTTTCTTTGTATAGTTATATCTTACTTCCGTGGGAGATTGAGCATATGTTTAGTGAGAAATCGATAAAATTAGTGTATCTGGCTATGATTGCAGGATATCTGGGATTCTACATGTACAGTATTATGGGACTTGTTTAGGAATCATGCGTAAATGAGATAATATTTTTGTAATGATTGGATTGAAAAAGATACCTGCGAGATTTGTGTAAGAGAATACGATTAGAAAAGTATTGAGGTTTATTATTATCTGTGTTACAGAGTTATGGTATAAATGAAGGGAAAAGAAACCATGGTAAAAGTATCTATTATAATGGGGATATATAATTGCGCTAAGACATTGCCGGAAGCAATTGACTCTATTTTAAATCAGACATTTTCAGATTGGGAACTGATTCTTTGTGATGATGGATCAGAGGATGATACTTTTCTGGTTGCAGAGCAATATAAAAAACAATATGCAGTAAAAATCAAGTTATTAAGAAATCAAAAAAATTGTGGATTGAATTATACATTAAATAAATGTTTAAAGGCTGCACAAGGTGAATATATAGCCAGAATGGATGGAGATGATATATCATTGCCGACTCGGTTGGAAAAAGAGGTTAAATTTTTGGATTCACATTCAGAATATGCAATTGTCAGTACGGATATGCAGTATTTCGATGAAAAAGAAATTTGGGGAAGAATTAGTCATCCTGAATATCCCGTCAAAGCAGATCTTGTACACGAATCTCCCTTTTGCCATGCACCTTGTCTTGTGAGAAGAGAGGCTTATGAGGCAGTTAATGGTTATACTGTTAATGAACATTTTCTGAGAGTAGAAGATTATCATCTATGGGTAAAAATGTATGCAGCTGGATTTAAAGGAAAGAATATTCATGAACCTTTGTATCAGATGCGTGATGATAAAAATGCATATAACAGAAGAAAATTTAAATTCAGATTAAATGAAGCCTATGTAAAATTGTTGGCAGTAAAAGAACTTAAATTGCCTGTTTGGATGGCAGTATATAGTTTAAGACCGATTATCACTGGGTTAATGCCTCGATTTTTATATAATTTGCTCCATAAAAAAAGACTTGCGGGAATGAATTGATATGAAAAAAGTATTATTTCTTATTCATGATTTGGGCCAAGGGGGAGCTGAAAAAGTTCTTATCAATTTGGTCAATCACTTGGATTTGGCTCGATTTGATGTTACGGTTATGTCGTTGTTTGGTGGAGGCATAAATGAGCAGTTTTTGAAACCAGAAATAAAATATTTAACAGTTTTTAAGAAAATGGTTCCAGGAAATACCAAACTGATGAAAATGCTTTCTCCCAACCAGCTACACAAATGCTTTATTAGGGAAAAATATGATATAGAAATCTCATATCTTGAAGGTCCAGCGGCAAGGATCATTAGCGGATGTAAAGATGATACTACAAAATTGGTGTCGTGGATTCATGTGGAACAACATACGATGAAACAATTAAGTGCATCTTTCCGAAGTGCAAAAGAAGCTTCAGAATGTTATGGACGTTTTGACATGACAGTGTGTGTTTCTAAGTGTGTTCGGGATGATTTTTGTGAAATCTTGGATTATAAAAAACCGTGCAGAGTTCTTTATAATACTGTAGAATCAGAAATGATTGTAAGAAAATCTATAGAGAAAGTAAATATTTTTTCTGATTATAAAGTGTTTCGAATAGTTGCTGTTGGGACATTGAAAGCAATTAAAGGCTATGAACGATTATTCGAAGTTGTTAAAAAACTTACTTTAGAGTCATATTCAATTCATTTGTATGTATTGGGTATTGGCCCGGAAAAGAAAAAACTAGAAAACTATATTAAAGAAAATGAGCTTGAAAAGGTAATTTCGTTATTGGGATATGACACAAATCCATATAAATTTGTTAAGAACTGTGATTTGTTTGTTTGTTCTAGTTATGCTGAAGGTTTCTCAACTTCTGCAACAGAAGCACTTATCGTTGGCACACCAGTTTGCACAGTGGAGGTTTCTGGCATGAAGGAAATGCTAGGAGAAAATAATGAATATGGTATTGTAACAGAGAACAACGAGGAAGCACTGTATCAGGGTATCAAAAGGTTGCTGGATAATCCTGATTTACTTGCACATTACAAAAAACAGGCTGAAATTCGCGGTAGGATGTTTAACACGGAGAATACCGTGAAAGCAGTGGAAGAGATGTTGTTGTCACTTTAAGGGGTTATTATGATATATGGTTTTTATTTCCGATTCTATCGGATGACTCATTGCAAATGGCTTAGCGCATTGTTGGCACATTTGGTTTATGCGCTTTTTTTCTGTAAATATCTGTTAGAGCGACTAAGGTGTCGCAAAAGAATTGTCACGGGTGAACATGACAAAGCGTTGCAGATTATTTCGGGAGTACATCCTGATCCTCATGGCAGACCTGTTGCAGAAAATATACGGGTGAATGAAACGCTAGATTTGTCTATCATTGTACCTGTCTATAATCATGTGGAGCTAATTGAGAACAACATTAAATCAATTCTTGCTCAGAAGACAGACTATACTTTTCAATTAATTTTAGTGGATGATGGTTCGACGGATGGCGCACAGGATGTTTTACACCGTTATGAAAACTATCCAAATATACAAGTGATTTTTCAGAAAAATCAAGGCATTGCCGGAGCGCGAAACACTGGACTGAATAATGCCAGAGGAAAATACATCATGTTCATTGATTGTGATGACACAGTGGAAGATAATCTAGTGGAAACATTGATGAAAAAAGCTTATCAGGATGATGGTGACATTGTAATGTGCGCTCATAATCTGGTAAAGGAGCGTAACGGTGAGGTTTATGAGATCGTGCCGAATGTATATCCCGATTACAATATGTTAGGCTATGCTGATAATGCTAAAATTCTGAATTATGCTGGGTTGCCTTGGTGTAAGGTTTATAAACGTGAGTTGTGGAATAGAGTTCGTTATTTAACGGGGTACTGGTATGAGGATAACATCATTCACAGCTTGTTATTTACTCAATGCAAAAAGTTTGTTTATGTACCGACGATATGCTATCAATATCGGTGGTATGAGAAAAACTTTTCTCATACGCAAGATAATAGCGCAAATCCCAAGAGTATAGATATGTATTGGATGCTACTCCCGATTCTGGAACAGCATAAGGCAATGGGATTGCCGAGAGATGAACGTTTCGAGACAATGTTGCTGAAGCATTTGAGTGCCTACTACTATTCAAAAATTGCGGATTTGGATGAAAAAGTTGTGGATGCCTTGTTTATTTTGGCGTGTGATCTATATTGGCAATATGGAGTAAAAGAAGAATGTAAGCTGCCTTATATGCTTCGTGTGACAAAACGAGCATTGCAGCAGAGGGATATTAATCTATGGAAATTAGCAACAAAGTATCAAAAGTAAATACAGAACCATTGATTTCGGTTGTTGTACCGGTCTATAATATTGAGGTGTATTTGCCACACTGTTTGGATAGTATTATGAATCAGACATATCAGAATATTGAAATTGTTCTGGTGGACGATGGTTCCAAGGATATGTCTGGACAAATTGCAGATAACTACAACGTACAGTATCCAGGAAAATTTCAGGTAATTCATCTGGAAAACGGAGGAGTTACACGGGCGAGACTAACCGGTGTTGCAGCTGCAAATGGGGAATGGATTGGATTTGTTGATGGTGATGATGTCATAGAACCTGACATGTATAGGAGGCTGCTGAGAAATGCTCTGCAGTATGGTGCGGACATTTCTCATTGCGGTTATCAAACGATAGTCAATGAAGGAGAACGTGTTCATTACTTTTACAATACGGGCCGTCTTGTGCAGCAAGACAGGATATCAGGTCTGAAGGATCTATTATCAGGATCGTTTGTAGAGCCTGGTCTCTGGAACAAGCTCTTCCGCAAGACCTTGTTCCAGAGTTTGTTACAGACTGGGACGTTCGATACCAGCGTGAAAATAAATGAAGATTTGCTGATGAACTATTACCTATTCAAAGCAGCGAATTCAGCAGTGTATGAGGATTTTTGTCCATATCATTATCTTGTTCGTTCAACCTCTGTCACGAGGTCAGAATTCAAGGCATATAAGGTTCTTGATCCTGTTAAGGTTTGCAAATGGATTCTAGAGGATGCAGAACAGGAAATAAAAGATGTTGCATGGAGAAAATTTATTTTGGCTTGTGCCGGAGCGTATTTAGCATTGTTCTCTCAGAAAGAGTATAAAGAAAAGTGCGAAGAGATAAGACATTCTCTGATTGAAAGTCGTAATAAATGGCAGTTATTGAGCAGAAAAGAGCGATTGAAGCTCAAAGGGATTCTGTATATGCCTGTGATTTATAAGTGTATATATAGTTTTTATGAGAAAACGCTTCAAAGGAAAATATATGAATGATAATTGTTATATTGAATGGTGAAGAATTTTCAGTATGGTAGCTAGAAATACGTTTGAAAGGTGATAAAGTATGAGGAGTAAAATGACAATGGACTTAATCAGTGTAATAGTTCCAGTTTATAAAGTTGAAGATTATCTTGACAGATGTGTTGAGTCCATTGTCAATCAGACTTATTGGAATTTGGAAATCATTCTTGTGGATGATGGATCGCCGGACAAGTGTCCCGCTATGTGTGATGATTGGGCTGCAAAAGATAGTCGTATCAGAGTTATTCACAAGGAGAACGGTGGGGTGTCGGATGCCAGGAATGCCGGAATGACAGTAGCAACTGGCGAATTGATGGGCTTTGTGGACAGCGATGACTGGATTAGTTCAGATATGTATCAGCAGCTTTATGATGATATGATAAAAAACGACAGTGACATTTCAGCCTGTGGTGTTGAAATGGTCTGGGAAGATGGTATAAAACAGCCCAAAAGATTAACTAAGCGAGGCTCTTTTGCACTGAATGGTCATGAAGCCATGCAGGCTTTTATTGAAGGAAGCTGGATTCAAGCAGGAGTATGGAACAGATTGTATAAGGCGAATCTAGTCAAAGGTATACATTTTCCAGTAGGTAAATACCATGAAGATAACGATTGGACTACATATGCGATTGGAAATGCTCAAAAGGTATCTGGTTTTGATACACCGTTATATTTCTACGTTCAGCATCCTGATAGTATTATGGGCAAAGATTTGATTATAAACCGTTTAGATACGCTGGACGCTAAGGTAAATTGCCTTCTGTTTGTTCAGGATCGTTATCCGGATTTGGCAGTTGATTTAAAAACAGATGTTTGCTTTTATTGCCTTTGGTCAGAGCAAAGAGTATTGAGGTGTTTGAAGGGTACCGAACAGAAACGAGGGCGGGAGAAAATTAGCAGAGTTTGGCGCTATCTTTATGATGCTGAACCTAGAAATTTGAAAGAGCGTGTTTGGCTGATGCTTGTTCGAATTTCGCTGCCCGGTACAGCCCGGCTACGAAATTTTCTTTATATTGGTTTATAAATTCGCAGGTAGAATAAGGGGGAGAAAATGATTATTTTTGCGATTCCGTTACGTGCAAAAGAAACAGCGAAAGATTGGAATGGATGTGTAAAACGGTTCAATCAAACTTTAAACTCAATTTTTAATCAAACAAGCAGTTCGTTTCGATGCATTGTGGCATGTAACGAGATTCCACCATTATCCAGGGAATATGATGATCGTTTAGAATTCATCACACTAGATATGCCAATACCAAAAGAATGGGTTGAAATGGCTCGAGATAAGTTCTGGAAATTGACGGTGATTGCTGCTCGTATCCGAGAGATTCTGGAAAAATCGCCAAATCCTGAAAAAGGGATTTATGTAATGCCAGTAGATGGGGATGATCTTTTGAATTGTCATATAGCAGAGTACTGTGAGAAGCATCCAAGTGAAAATGGTCTGGTATCCAAATCTGGTTATGTCTGGCACAATAGCGATAAATTTTTTAGAAAATATGCTCAAATGCATACTTACTGCGGTAGCTGTAACATTATTAAAATGTACAGGGAGGATTTACCGGAAGAATATCCGGCTTCGAATGCACTATGTCATGATAGAGACACAGCGGGAATTCTAAACGCCCGTTATCCTATTCGATTTGATCATAATACTGTTGTTGAACGTTATAAAAAAGCAGGACGTCCATTTTCATGGCTACCATTTCGTTCAACTGTGTATGTGCTTGGGGGTGACAACATTTCTGCAATTTATCATGCAATGCACAATACATATGGAAAAGATCGGTTTCACCCCATTGCGTTTTTGCGTAGCCTAAATGTTTTTAAAATGCAGCCGATTACTAAGAAGATCAGAAAGGAATTTGGGATGGATTGATAAGATGAAAATTACTGTATTTACTCCGACTTATAATCGCGCATATATTCTTAATCAATTATATACTTCACTTCAAAGACAGACTTATTCAGATTTTGAATGGTTAGTTGTAGATGATGGTTCTGTAGATAATACAGAAGAACTTATCCAAAGGTGGATAGCCGAGAATAATGTATTTCAGATCCGATATTATAGAAAAGAAAATGCTGGTAAATGTAGCGCTATCAATATGGGGCTGGGATTAGCACAGGGAGAGTTGTTTTTTACGGTTGATTCAGATGATTATCTGACAGATGATGCTTTGGAAAAAATTGTTTCCTGGGAGGCTGCGCTGCCAAAAGATCAAAAATTTTGCGGTGTCGCAGGAAATCTTGGAACATCAAAGTGTGTAACACCAAATAAAATTTTTGACGAACCATTTTTTGATGGCTCCGCGTTGGATCGTTACAAAAAGGTAGATGGTGAACGTGCAATGGTGTTCTATACAGAGATACATAAGCAGTATCCGTATCCCATATTTGAAGGTGAAAATTTCTTAACTGAAGCTGTAGCATGGAATCGAATGGCGGCAGATGGGTATAGAATACGGTTCTACAATGACATTATTTGGATATATGAATACAGAGAAGATGGGTTAACCGAAGCGGGAAATACAGTTTTTCTGGATAATCCTAAAGGCTATGGACTATGGTTAAGAGAACGTGCGGAATATCTTGGGTTTTCGGTGGTACAGAAAGTAAGGATGTATTATACATTTATGTGCGACTTATCCGCTCTATATAGTGCAAAAGAAATTGCAAAGGACATTGGAACATCAGAACTGTTGATTATGATGTTGTCTGTGGGAAGAAATCTTCGGAATTTTTTTCGAAAGAAGAGGTGATGATTTGTGCTTTTTATTGTTTTGTATGTTGTAATTCCGGTGTTATGTTTGGTTGGAATTCAAAAAAGGCATGAGCTAAAGAATATATTTGATAAGAATACGACACTTGCTATGCGTGGAGTAGGAATGCTATTTATCGTTTTTACTCATATGTCAAAAAGTAATCTTTGTACAGAAACATATTTCTTCTATGTCTCTGGAGTTATTGGTGTAGCAATTTGTTTTTTGGTATCAGGTTATGGATTACATATTAGTTACAAAAGAAACTTTTGTTATTTGGAAAGGTTTTGGATACCGAAGATATTGCGATTGCTCTTGCCATTTTGGACTGCCTATATATATTATTGGTTATCATTACTTATTCGGGGTGAATCATTTGAGATGGTGGAAGTAGTGAAGAACTTGATTGCATTCACTTTTCCGGGAGTAACGCTCTGGTATTTGAAAATACAGCTTCTCATGTACGCAATATTTTATTTTTCATACCGTTTCTTCAAAAAATCATGGATGAAAATAGCAGGTGTAGTAATTGCTACTGTTGTGTATATAATAGTAGCGGTTGCTATGGGACTAGCATCTTTTTGGTACAATACGTGTTTATTTTTTGGACTTGGAGTGTTGCTTGCAGAATATCAGGACAAAATACTCCCATTTATACGTAAAAATTGGGTATGTGTGGTTAATTCCTGTGTATTTGTATTGATATATGCAATCTTGTATTTTTTTGGTCGGATGAATATGGATTGGATTATTGATACTGTGTATATGCTTTGTTTTTGTTCAGTACTGATATGGTTC
Source organism: Dorea chungnamensis (assembly GCF_039832125.1). Taxonomy (NCBI): domain Bacteria; kingdom Bacillati; phylum Bacillota; class Clostridia; order Lachnospirales; family Lachnospiraceae; genus Dorea; species Dorea chungnamensis. The sequence continues at coordinate 122,449 of NZ_JBDOHT010000002.1, forward strand.
TTTCAAAGATTTATGCGATTTCGAATATTAGAAACTTTAGGAAAATATTCAATTGAGATTTACTTGTTTCATATCGTAATTAGTGGAGAGATGTTTTCTGCTTTGCGGCCAGCTGCTTACATTTTGACCCCATTGGTATGTGTATTGATCGGGATTCCTGTTCATTGGGGGACTGATCAAGTCATAAAATTTTTTAAGAATAAAAAAATACAGGAGAAGTAAATGCGTTTTATTCAATCTATCATAGCTCGCGTTGTGCGCCCGTGGCAACAAGAGCATTTTGAAAGCACGAAATACGGGAATAGGATTTTAGATTATAAAGACAGATATAGCGGTCAGAGGTGTTTTGTTGTGGCTAACGGACCAAGTTTGCAAGTGGAAGATTTGAACCTTCTTCAACAGAAAGGTGAAATTACATTTGGTATGAACCGAATATATAAACTCTTTAACCGAACAAACTGGAGACCCACATTTTATGTATGTGAGGATGAATTGATTGCTCAGAGTCAACAGCGAGAGATTAATGCGATTGAAGCGAAAGCCAAGTTTATCCCTATCGAACTGAAATGGTGGCATCGCGTGAATATTGATAATGCTTGCTATTTTCACTTGAATTACGATGAACAAAAGCGTTACCCGTTTTCTTTTTCTACGGATATTGCTCATCAATTAGATTGCCGTGGGACTGTAACTTTTAGTTGTATGCAATTGGCGGCTTATATGGGGTTTTCGGAAATATATTTGCTAGGAGTTGATCATAACTATCGTGTGACTATTGATATAAACGGGAACACTGTCACGGATCCGGATCAAAAGGACTACTTTTGTGAAGGGTATGATGATGATATCAAAGAGAAGGTCGTCCATGATATGGGAAACAATACTCGTGCGTATATGGATGCAAAAATGTATTGTGATTCGACTTATGGGGAAACGACAATTATTAATGCAACCAGAGGTGGTAAATTGGAAGTATTCCAACGCGTTAATTTTGATTCTTTATTTTGAGGAGAGGTATTATTAATGGCTGACATGACAAAACCAACTTATCATATTCATATTTCATCAAAACATCGCATGTTGGATTTGAATCTTTGGGAGGTTTGGCAATATCGTGATTTAATTGCATTGTTTACGAAAAGAACATTCACATTGACATATAAACAGACAATTCTTGGTCCGGCGTGGCTGTTTTTGAATCCGCTTATAAGTTCTATTATCTACGCATTTGTTTTTGGCGGTATTGCAGGGATTGGTACGGATGGTATTCCGAGCTTGTTGTTTTATATGAGTGGTAATGCGATTTGGATTTATTTTTCCGGTTGTGTAACGAAAAATGCCAGTACATTTACAACTAATGCGAATGTATTTGGAAAGGTTTATTTTCCTCGTTTGACGATTCCTATCTCTAATGTGTTATCGTCCATTATTCAGTTGGGCATCCAGATGTTGCTGGTTTTAGTATTGTTGATTTATTATGTTGTGGTTGGTGCGGTTCATCCTAATTGGATTGCATGGTTGATGATTCCATTGGCACTCATTCACCTGGGGTTGTTAGGGCTGGGATGTGGTATTATTATTTCGAGCCTGACTACCAAGTACCGTGATCTAGCAATTTTAGTGACTTTTGGTGTTCAGCTTTGGATGTACATCACACCTGTCGTTTATCCATTGTCGCAAGTGGGCGGTGGTTGGATGAAAATACTTTTGATGATTAATCCGGTTACAGCTCCAGTGGAGGTGTTCCGCTATGCTTTGTTAGGACAGGGAATTATAATGCCGGAGTTTTTGGCGCTTAGTTGGGTGTTTACAATAGTGGCTGTTGTTATAGGTGTAATGATCTTTAATAAGGTTGAAAAAACTTTTATGGATACAGTATAGGGAGGTTGGATGATGGATAATAGAGAAGTTGCAATTCAACTATCCGGTGTGAAAAAACGATATAAGTTGGGACAAATTGGAGGTGGAACGCTGCAGGGCGATTTGCAGAGCTGGTGGGCCAGAGTCCGGGGAAAAGAGGATCCCAATACAAAAATTGGCACTGACCAACGTCTAATGGGGCAGACTTTTATGGCTTTGAACGGTATAGATTTGACAGTGTACAAGGGGGAAGCTTTGGGAATTATTGGTGGAAACGGTGCAGGGAAAAGTACCATGTTGAAACTTTTAAGTCGAGTTACAGCTCCGACGGAAGGAGAAATTGATATTTATGGCAGGATTGCGTCTATGTTAGAAGTCGGTACAGGTTTTAACGGAGAAATGACTGGTCGGGAAAATGTGTACATGAACGGTGCGATTTTAGGTATGACTAAGGCGGAGATTGATGCTAAGATGGAGGATATTATTGAATTCTCCGAGGTTAGGGAGTTTATTGATACCCCAGTGAAGCGGTATTCTTCCGGTATGTATGTCAAGTTGGCATTCTCCGTGGCAGCACATCTGGACAGTGAAATTATGATTATGGACGAGGTCCTGGCAGTGGGAGATATGGCTTTCCAGAAGAAATGTCTCAATAAGATGCGGGATGCTGCTCAAAAAGAGGGGAGGACAGTCCTCTATGTTTCACATAACATGAATACGATTCGTCAGCTTTGCGATCGGTGCATTGTCCTAGATAAAGGGAAGATAGTTTTTAGTGGAGATGTCGAGTCTGCCATTGATATATATATGCAAAATAAAATGATAGACGCGCAAGTGGAGTACGATTTGCGAGAAACTACGGTAAGACCATCTTATGTAAAAGATGTAGCAAGGATTGAGTACTTGAAATTATTGGATAAAAGAATGCCTGTTTACGAGGTTAATGAACCAATTCGTATTTATCTGAGGATTAGCACGAAGAAAGCTTTTGCTGATTTAAAATTAAGGCTACAGTTAGGATATGGCGATGATTCTCCTGTGGGTACCGTACCGATGTTATCGCTTGGACGAATGGCTCCAGAGGATGAAACGGACTTTACAATAACATTTAAACCTTCGGGTTTAACAGTAGGAAAGTACCGTATGAGCATTGTACTGTTTGAAGCTGATGAATTCAATAACAGTCATGATCTTGATTTATTGTTGCCAGCATTTAGGTTTGAGATTCAAGGTACAGATGAATTAATTTGGAATCATCGGGCATGGGGACATATTAAACTTTTGGATGCTAGTGTATATCGAGGATAAAAGGAAAAGACATGATGAAATGGTGTTCTAATATTAAATATAATGTCTATAAAAAAAAGTTGGTTTGGGATGGTAGAAAAAAATCTCGTATAACACGAATAGAGCCGATGAAAGAACCGATTGATTTTGTTGTAACATGGGTAGATGGAAAGGATCCAGAGTGGTTATCAATTAAAGGGCAATACGAAAAAAAATATGGTATGAAGATAGAAAATGCCGGTAATGGAGAAGAGAGATACCGTGATTGGGATATATTTCAGTATTGGTTTAGAGCCGTGGAAAAATATGCTCCGTGGGTACGGTATGTTTATCTTGTAACCTGTGGACAAACACCAACTTGGATAAATACGAATGCCCCAAAACTGAAAATTATTAATCATACGGATTTTATACCACATCAATATTTGCCAACTTTTAGTTCGAATCCAATCGAATTAAATTTGCATCGGATCAAAGGGTTGAGTGAGTACTTTGTCTATTTTAATGATGATGTGTTTTTAAATCGACCTGTTTGTCCAGAAGATTTTTTTCGTGGAGGAAAACCAAATTACACGGCTGTAGTGCGTCCCTTAAAAAATATAACAAATGGAGCATTTGAACATATGCAATTCTCTACAATGTCAGTAATTAATAGTTATTTTGGAGAAGAAATAAGTCAGAGAATACAGGATTTCCCTGAAAAATGGTTTTCCGAAAAGTATGGACGTTACTATATAGATTGGAATCTTCATGCATTTGATAAAAATTATCTTCCAGGGATTGTGTTTCCACATTTGGCTGTGGCTTATAAAAAAAGCATAATGGAAAAAGCATGGAACATAGCACCAGAAATGCTTCATGAAACATCATTGCATCGGCTTCGTACACCAAAGGACATTATTCATCAGGTGTTTTCTATATGGGCAATGCTGGAAGGGGATTTTAATGCAGTTAGTAAGGAACACCATGGAAAAGTCTTTTCTGCACAGGTTAAGGACAAAGAAGAAATTGTTGATGCAATTATCAATGAAAAATATCGTATGATTTGTATCAATGATTCGGAACAGCTATCTCAGTCAGAATACTTGGTTTTGAAAGACATAGTAAAGGGGGCTTTTGAAAAAAAGTTTCTGGAAAAATCGCAATATGAAAAAGCTTGAAGGAGAAGTGTATGATAAAAATATTATTTATTCATAGTCAACTTGTTTGCGGTGGTGCAGAGCAGGCATTGTTTGATTTAGTCACTCAGATGGACAAGACAAAATATAAAATCACGGTTTTAGTACAGTTTGAGGGTGGTGTTTGGGAACAAAGATTTCGGGATGCTGGAATAGATATTCATTCGCCTTGGTCTTTTCAGAAGCAATCTCAAAATCCTTTTGTAAAGTTGCATAACCTGTATAAAAGAATAAGAGTTAAAAAAGCAATGGATCATAATGGTGAAGACTTGTTAACAATATGTTTGAATGAAAACTTTGATATCATTGTATCTTATGGTCTGTGGTTTATGCAACAGATGTGTTTTGCAGGAGAAGCAAAGACTGTTAAATTCATTCATGGGGATATGGAAACGGATCCAAAGTTTTGTAAAAATATCATGGAAACATTGCCATTGATCCAAAGATTTGATCGCATTATCTGTGTATCGGAGAGGGCTCGGAAATCATTTTGTGAAATTACTGGTATTACCAACAATGTTAGTGTACATTTTAATCCGTTGAATAGTAATAACATTCGTATTCGTTCATACGATAAAGTATTATTACCGAATGATTTACCATTGATTTGCGCTGTAGGGAGGCTTGTTGAGGAAAAAGGTTTTGCACGATTGATTTGCATTCATAAAAGACTTGTTGAGGATGGGGTGTCTCATCGACTTATAATTGTAGGAGACGGTCGAGAAAAGGAACGGTTGACAAGTCTGATTCAAGAAATTCATGCGGAAGATAGTGTTATTATGGTGGGATACCAGAGAAATCCATATCCTTATATTGCGCATAGCAAATTTTTGATCTGTTCTTCTTATACAGAAGGAATGGGAATTGTCGCAATGGAGGCGTTGCTTTTGGGGATTCCTGTGGTATCTTCGGCACCGTCTGTAGGAGAACTATTTGGTGAGGAGTTTTGTGGTATTATAACGGGCAGGGATGATCAAAGTTTGGAAGAAGGTATTCGTTGCATGTTGGAAAATCCTGCTATCTATGAAAAAGCCAAATTAGGTGCAGAGAGACGAGGTTCATTTTTTGATGGACAGAGAATGACAAGGGAAATAGAAGAAGAGTTTTTTAAACTTATGGCTGAATGAAGAGAAGTAAGATGAAAAAAAATATGAAGTATGGCCGTGTCGTAATTAGTATAATAGTCCCAGTATATAATGTAGAGCTATATTTATGTCGTTGTGTGGACAGTATTTTGGGACAAACTTATTCGGATTTTGAACTGATCCTAGTGGACGATGGTAGTCCGGATCACTGCCCTGAGATATGCGACGATTATGCGAGGACAGACAGTCGTGTCCGGGTGATACATCAAGACAATGCAGGACTTTCTGTCGCGCGAAATGCTGGCATTGGTCAGGCAAATGGTGAATACCTTTGTTTTATTGACAGTGATGATATTTTATTACCAAATTATTGTGAGATACTGTTGAAGGCTGTTCAGTCTACTAATTGCAAAATAGCTGCTTGTAAGGTTGTTAGATTTGTGGATGGAGACAACCCTCAGGTTAAAAATAATATTATCTTTGATAATGCTGATGTATCAGTGATGACTAAAGATGATTTTTTGAGACATCAGATGGCAGGACCCATTGAAATGGGTGTCTGTAACAGGCTGTTTCACCGATCTGTTTTTGACAAGATCCGATTTATGCCGGGACGGCTACATGAAGATATTATTTTTGCAGGTGATTTACTAAGGGAGGGGGGCGGTACGGTGGCATATTTAGATACGCCGCTGTATTACTATCGCCAGAGAAAGAATAGTATTGTTAATCAACAGGTGAATTCTATAAAGTGCAGTCCGGATCGTGTTTTTGCGGGGGATTATCTTTTGAAATGTGCTGCACGGTCGGAGTATAAGTATTTGGATGAGTGTTTGACCTATGCGATTCAGTATCCGTGGAGTTTTGTAGATCCAATTTATGTTCATTTTTCTTTTAGAAAAAATAGGGATTTTCTAAATTCTCTTCAGAAAATGATCAGGGATAACCGAGAAGCATATTCAAATTTATCTTCTTTAGATGTAATCCAGCGTAACCGCATGTTACTGTTTTCGCATAGTAAAATATTATATGGACTGAATGCTTATGCAAGACTTTTTAGAGTATATGTTTATCACATTTTGAAACTTGATGCCTACTCGGATGGGCATGGAATTTAATACGAGGTACTAATTATGAAAACAGTTGCAATTATGCCAATTAAATTAAACAATGAACGGCTTCCGGGTAAAAATACCATGAACCTTGGCGGGAAACCGCTGCTGCAGCATCAACTTCTTGCGATACAGCAGACTGGCCTTGCAGATGAAATTTATGTGTATTGTAGTGATGAAGCTGTATGTCCATATCTACCTGCGGACATTCATTTTTTGAAACGGCCTGTAGAGTTGGATCTGCCTACGTCTAATTTTACACAGATTTTCTCTGCTTTTTCTAACACGGTGCCTGCGGATATTTATGTTTATGTCCATGCTACTGCTCCGTTTGTTACACAGAAGACGATGAAAGAGTGTATTCAGGCTGTGAAAAGCGGTAAATATGACTCTGCATTTTGTGCGGTAAAGATCCAGGACTTTTTGTGGAAGAATGGAGAACCCCTGAATTTTGATGCGGCAAATGTACCGCGCAGCCAGGATCTGGATCCTATTTATCGGGAAACTTCCGGAGTATATGTTTTTACCAGAGAGGTTTTTGAAAACTGTCATCGAAGAATTGGGAAAAGACCGTTTATTAAGGAAGTTTCTTTTAAAGAGGCTGTAGATATTAATAATCCGGAGGACTTTCGTTTGGCGGAGGCTATGGTAAATGCTGATTTGTAAGGGAGAAAATGATGAATTCAATTAAAGTATTGGATGTAACGCTTCGAGATGGCGGATGTGTTATTGATTTTAATTTTGGACAGGCTTATATGGAACAGATTTTGAACGGTCTGGAAAAGTCTGGTGTAGATGTCATTGAGCTGGGATATCTTGATGCTAAAAAAGGTTCTGATCAGGGGAGAACTCAGTATTGTAATGAGAAGGTTATTACGGAGCATTTTTTGAAACATAAAAAGCCTGGAATTACCTATGTTGCCATGTTTGATTTTGGAAAATTCGATCCTGAAACATTAGCACCGTATGACGGTACCGGTATTGATGGTCTGCGGATTGCGTTTCATAAAAAAGACAGGCTGAACATGGTTCCGCTTGCAAAAAAAGTATTGCAGAAGGGGTACAAGCTTTTTATTCAACCCATGACGATTATGCGTTATTCCGATAAGGAATTGTTGGAATTGCTGGATGTTGTGAACACGGAACTGGCAGATGCAACTGCATTTTATGTAGTTGATAGTTTTGGAGAAATGCGCATGAATGATTTGAATCGGATCGTTCATTTAGTGGATCACAATCTTCGCCCTGAAATGACGATGGGATTTCACTCTCACAACAATCTGCAGCTTTCCTATTCCAACGCTGTTACACTGCTTCGGTTCTTCAGTGATAGAGATGTGATAATTGACGGCGCTGTTCTGGGAATGGGGAAGGGCGCTGGCAATTTGAATACAGAGTTGTTTTTGGAACATTTGAATCTCTATTACAATAAACAATACCAAATTGCGCCTCTGCTGGAAGTCATTGATAAAGTTTTAAATACCATCCGCGCAGAGCATTATTGGGGATATTCCATTGAGTATTATCTGTCTTCTGTGAACCATTGTACTCCGAGTTATGCTGGGCATTTTTATAGGAAACATATGCTGCCTGTGGAACAAGTTGCAGAGTTACTGAGTTTGATTGCAGAAGAAAAGAAGATTTCCTTCGACAAGGAATATGCTGAGCAGTTATATCTTTCTTATAATGCTCGTCGTCATCAAGATGATGATCCGGCGATTCAAAAATTGACGCAGAGGCTTCGTGGAAAGAGGGTTCTTTTGATTGCACCGGGCAAACGACTGTTGGAGGGGAAGACGGTTATACAGGAACTTCTGTCAGATCCCGATGTGGTGAGCGTTAGTCTGAATAGTTTTGAATGTTTCGATACTGACTTCGTGCTGACAACAAGACTGGATGCATTCCATAAAGCGCAGGCGGATGGGAAAAATATTATTGTTACTAATGGTATTTGTGATGCGGAGACGAAGGACAATACTCTGGTCATTGACTATCAGAAGTGGATTACCGTGGAAAATGGCGTTCAAGATTCATCGGGAATTGTCGCATTAAAGTTAATGACTGCCTGTGGTGCGTCTGAACTGTTGCTTGCAGGTTTTGACGGATTTTCAGTGGATATCAATCAGAATTACTATGATATGACCATGAGACATCCGGTCACAGAAGAACAGGCTAAACAGCGTAATGAGTATTTTGGTTCTTACGTAAAACGGCTGCGTACTACAATTCCGGTTACGTTTTTAACAAAGTCATTATATGAGGAATAATTTGAATCAGTCAATGGATGTAACAAAGGGGGAGTATAATGGAACCTTTAATCAGCATCATAGTACCTGTTTATAAAGTTGAGCCGTTTTTATCTCGCTGTGTTGACTCTATTATTGGTCAAACCTTTTCAAATTTTGAACTGATTCTTGTTGATGACGGTTCGCCGGATCTCTGTGGTGAAATTTGTGATCGGTATGGAGCAATGGATTCGCGTATCCAGGTAATTCACAAAGAAAATGGCGGGCTGTCTGTTGCACGGAATGCTGGTCTTGGGGCGGCCCGGGGCGATTATATTTGTTTTGTAGATAGTGATGATTGGGTGTCACCTCAATATCTGGAAAAACTTTTGGAAAGTCTTCAGGAGGCAGATGCGGATATATGTGAATGTGAAGTTTATTACACGTTTGGAGAACCATGTACTCAGACAGGTCATTCTCAATTGACAGTTTTTAATACAGAGCAAGCTTTAAGGCAGCTAATTCAAGATGGTCAGCTTCATCAATATGTTTGGAACAAAATCTATCGGCGGGAAATGATTGGAAATATTACTTTTCCTAAAGGTAAGATAAATGAGGATGAGTTTTGGACGTATCAGATATTTGGACGAGCCAAAAAAGTAGTGAAAATATCAGATATTCTTTATAATTATTTCCAGCGGAGCGGTAGCATAATGGGAGCGGGATTCAATCTAAAACGATTAGATGCGTTGGAGGCGAAAATCAGAAGGCAGGAATATTTGGAATGCTATTTTCCAAAACTAAAAGAGGAAGCAAAGATTAATTTATATTTTTCCTGTGTCTATGCCGGACAGATGACATTGAGGTTTCTTGTGAATCAAGAGAAGAAAATAGCAAAAGAGCAAATAGACCGGTATGTCAATCTTTGTAAGCTACAGCATGATGAAGTGACAGCGTTGACTGGAGGTTCGAAGTTTTGGTATCAAATTCTACGGAAAAATTTTTGGTTGGGCTGTAAGCTGCGAAATCTCACTGGACGAGGATTTTAGCTGGTTTTATAAATTCTGGATGTATGAAATTCTATATATAAAAGATAAATAAAGAGCGAAGAAAGACTATGAAAATAAAAATGTTAGTAATGGATGTAGATGGGACACTTACAGATGGAAAAATTTATATCGGTGACAGGGGGGAAGTAATGAAAGCCTTCGACGTAAAGGACGGTTATGCGATTGCGCATCTTCTTCCAGAAAATAATATTATTCCTGTTATTATTACGGGAAGAAATTCTGACATTGTAAAGGAACGCGCAAAGGAGCTGAAAATCACAGAGTTGTATCAAGGTGTTAGTGATAAACTGGTACAGTTGAAAATTATTGCAGAAAAAATGCAATGTAAGCCAGAGGAAATTGCCTATATTGGTGATGACGTAAATGATTTGACATGTATTAATTATTGTTATATTACAGGTTGTCCGAATGACGCAGTAGATAATGTAAAACATACTGTGAAATATGTTTGTCAAAAAAAGGGGGGCAGAGGCGCAGTTCGGGAATTTGTTGAGTGGATTTTAACGATAGAATAATCTCTATGTAAAAGAATGAGGGATATAAGTTCTTCCTTCTGGTTTTGACGGCAGTTGACTGGTGAATGTCAGGGAATTGCCGATGGAGCAGAATATCATTTGTATGATGGAACAAAACTAAATCTCAGTGAAAAAGATGAAAACTGGCTGGGGTTAAAGGAAACATTTTCGTTTAATCATGTTTGTAACTATAGGAGTTGAATGGTTGATATGGATGTTAATGGAAATAATTCTCCAACAATTTCTATCATAATGGGGATTTATAATTGCGCTGAGACACTTCCTGAATCAATAGAAAGTATTTTGAATCAAACATTTACCGACTGGGAATTGATTATGTGTGATGATGGTTCAAATGATAATACATATCATGTTGCGGAGTGGTATGCTTCCGTATATCAGAACAAAATAGTATTACTTAAAAATGAGAAAAACAGGGGACTAAACTATACACTTAATAAATGTTTAGAAGCAGTAAAAGGAAAGTATATTGCAAGGATGTTCGTTATAAAGAGTAATATTGACAACATCAGGATGTTTTGATATTTCTCTAAAACTACAGTATTTACTGTGGCCTTAGAGAAATACCAAACACATCTGCAATAATAGGGAAAATCCTCATGCAACTTTTGGGATTGCCCTCTGCAATAGTTGGTATTTTAAGTAGACAATAAACACTATTGCCATATATTATAGGAATGTTGTGTTACCGACTCAAGGTTATTACTATTTTGCGCAGTTTAGCGGAAAAATTTACAGTCACACAAAGGAGAGTAGGGGTTGTTATAATTCTCGTAGGCTGTATCGCTGTCCATGCAATAGAAGAATCGTTAATTCTAGCACCAATATTTGCGATGGTTACGGTAGGTTGTGCAGCGGTTGGATTAGATACATTGAATGGAAAGATATCCCGGTTTTTTGTGTTTATGGGAGAGCATTCTTTGAATATCTGGCTAATACATATGTTCTTTTATGCGTATATTTTTAACAATTTAGTATATCGTATGGTATATCCACCGCTTATTTACATTTTCATGTTTGCTATATGTGTAGGGATGTCATATATTATAAAGAGTATTACTGGACTATTAGGATTAATAGAGAGAAGAATGATTTATAGTAGAGGTAACTAAGGACACATAGAAGGAGGTGTTCCCATGAATAAGATATTCCGCTATGAAAAGGACCTTGTGGATACATTTCGGAAAATACACGCATCTAGAAGGAGCACCTTACTGATTGATGAGATGAAGATCCGCTGGGGTAATATTGATTTAGTTGAGATAAGTAACACCGCATTGCCATTTTCGAAGGAACAGTGTCAAGTTCTTAGTAAACCGTCTTGTGCTAAGATATTTATGCGTCTTAAGAATAAGAGATTGCTGTCAAAGGAGAAGTTATTTGTCGGTCTGGGTGTGAGTGAATCTACTTTTCATAAAGCAATGTCGGAGATGATAAGGGAGAAGCTGGTCATTCGGGAGGGTAATAATTATCGTAGGAATGTTGATTTTGTATTTCCGAAGGTTATTATTACAGGATACGAAGCAAAACTGACAGACTATAGCAAAGCGCTGTACCAGGCGAGAATGAATAAAGAGTATGTAGATTATAGTTATATGGTTTTTCCGATGGATGTTGCTGAGAACATTGCAAAGAAGCATGGTGAGACGTTAGTTTCCTTTAATCTGGGATTGATTGGAGTCTCACAGGAGAAGGTAAAGGTGTATATCAGACCACGAAAGAATGAGTCTATGAAGCCATATATTCGTCTGATGAATCTTGTGATATCAAGTGAAGCTTATAATGAAGAAGCCGCATTGTAGCGGCTTCTTCTTAGATTAAGGAGATTCGTTTTTTGAAGGTCTCAATGGCCATGATCCAGGAGTCTAGATGTTTGGATCCTGCTTTGATCCGATTATAAGTCTCTCGGTCATCAGATAGTGAATCGAGAATCTCATTGTACAATTCTTTGGCATAAGCGATCTCGGATAATACAAATGATATTTTTTGTGGTAAGCTATGGCAGAGATTTACCTTGTCGATGAAGATGGAAAGAGCTTGCCAGTATTGCTGTTCGAGATCTACGAAAGATATAGTATCTTGGTCTTCAACCATGTATTCGTCAATGTCACAATCTGAAAGTAATTCTTTGATATCAATCGTTTCGCTAATTATATTAAGGTTATCGAAAGTAATATAAGTGAGAAGTGGAAGACTGGTGTATCGTTTCTTCCTTCGTCCTGTGCTTTCGATTTCCTCAAAACGGTCTCTGCTGAATTTTCGGATATTATTGAACCAGCCGCTTGCCACATACTCACAGTCAAGCATGGCGAATAATATGGAATTTAAAAAGGTATATCCAACCATAATATCAAAACCGGCATTTCTAAGCGAATAGATAAAATATAGAATATTTGCCAGGTTCTGGGCATCCATATATTCATAGTCTTTTTCTTCTGTCTTTTCATGACAAATTGAGAAATATATTCCCTCTTTATGGTCGATATTATCGATAAGATCTTCAATCATCTCATCAACATCTGATTTACTATGAAAGAAATTATTGGAAATTAGTAAGTTTAAATAATATTTTTCAAAGGCGTAAGTTTCATAGCAATATTCATATATGTCAATAGAATAATCAAAGTGCCAATCCAGATTTTGAATAAAGAATCCCGGAGTGATTAGAGAATCTGAAAGAAGTGCAGAGTTTTCTGCATGCATATCCAGGTAATTCATTAGCTCAGGGGTCTGCTTTCTCCAGTCACGCCGTGTGATATTCTTTGGGTAGCAGATGCCTTCTTCTAGATGCTTAAATATCTTACCCTCAAAAGTGGAATAATATAGTTGAGGATCAAGAAATGTAGTTTCAGGTGATAGGAAAGAGCTGTTGTTATAATATTTTTTAATGGATTCAAGATTTTCTTCTCTTGGAGAGAATATTACACCGGATAAGTATTGATTGGTGATGGCGTTATCCATCTTCTTCCCTTTTGCGGTGCCGTGTTGAGCCAATAATTTTGTCATGGTTATATTCCCTCCTTTAATACGTTCATTGCCTCTTGAAAACTGGAGACATCACTAAAACGATAAGCTTTATCTGGCTGTAATAATTTCCGAATGATAATAAATAATTGTTGATTGGTCTCTGATTCATCAATGTGCTTGAAAAAGATGTCCTCTAATTCTCGGTCGAATTTGTGTATGATATCTTCATGCGGGTGAGCTGGATTCTTGGCAATATAATATGCCAGTGGATTTATTCCAGACACGATCTCAAAAGCGATTAATCCAAGTGAGTACAGATCACTGGTAAAGTCTGCATATACAGCATGTCCCCAATACTGTTCAGGAGAGGCGTATGCACGCTTTCCCATGACATATCCAAGTTCTGTGGTGTTTCTGCTGATAATTTTCACCACTCCTGGATCGATCACAACAAATTGATGATTGCTTATCATAATGTTGTCGGGAGAAAGGTCGCGGTGTACAATCCCATTTTTTACAAACTTCTCTATGATGTTGGACATTTTGAATAAGAAATCTATCGCAAAAGTGGTTCTATTGTTACTTGAAATGGATGATTTCAAATAGTCTTCAAGCGTGATTCCGTTTATCGCCTCTTCTATTAATAGACCATAAAAGTGTGAGTGAATTAAAAGATTCTCCTTTACCGCGAATATTCTGGGGAATCCAATATCCTCTTCAAACAAACTTGTACATATCGTGTAAAAGAACGTTTCTGATAATAAAACATGTCTGAGACACTGCCGATATCGTCCATAAAGTCATCTGCATCAGCGAGTTGATCAATGACATCTTCTGGTTGTTGATAAGAATGAACATCGATACTGGGAGGAATAGAGATGTTCTTGAAAAAATCAAAAAATTTGGCAATATATATGGGAGTGCCGGTTTCGTCATAGATGAAATAACTAGTTGATTGCCCGCGTTGATTAGGATTGGGCCTAATGCTAAAATGAGTTTCCCATAGATTCTGGGATTGTAATAGATGTTGAATTTCTTTGATTTGTGTCATACGTCACATCCTTTGCAAAATAAACGCAATGATATAATTTCAACACAGAGAATTAAGAAACCGTAAGAATTGTTATAATTATGATAACATGTTGGTTTATAAGAATGCAATATGTAAAAGTAAGAAGAAAGTTGGTGTTGGAAGATATAGTATTTCTTAAAGTAATATGCTACAATCTATTCATAGGATTCCTCTGCAGTGTGGAGGATATATATGAAGCGAAAGAAGCAACTAAAAGAGCTTACGCTCAAGGACAATTTCATGTTTGGCGCAGTGATGATGGAGGAAGAAAACTGTAAAAGATTTCTGGAACTTGCGTTAGGTTTTCCCATCGAGCGGGTGGAAGTGAGTAAAGAAAAGAGTATCGTCTATCACCCGGAATATAAAGGTGTTCGATTGGATGTCTATGCGAAAAATGAACATAACACTCGTTATAACGTGGAGATGCAAGTCGCAAAGAAAGCAGAACTAGGGAAAAGAGTACGATATTACCACGGACAGATTGACATGGAGCTGTTGCTAAGCGGCAGCGATTATACGGAACTGCCGGAAGTGTATGTGATTTTTATCTGTGACTTCGATCCGTTTGGGAAGAAAAAATACCGGTATACATTTACAAAACAATGTGAGGAAGAACCGGGAGCACAGCTGCAGGAAGGGTGTAAAAGTATCTTCCTGAGTACCAGAGGAGAGAATGACAGGGAAGTACCAGGAGAACTTGTAAGTTTCCTGAACTTTGTGAAAGCTGACCTGAGCGAAAGTGAAACAGATTTTGAGGATGATTTTGTAGAAAAGCTTCAGAATACGATACGCAGAATCAAATCCAATCGTGAAATGGAGGAGCGTTTTATGATCTTTGAAGAGATGTTGAGGGATGAACGCGCAGAGGGAAAGGCAGAAGGAATAGCAGAAGGAAAAGCAGAAGGAAAAACGGAAGCTGTTTTAGAAATGTTATTAGAACTAATGAAGGATCTGGGCGAGATCCCGGATGAACTTCGGAACAGGATTACGAGTGAAAAAGATCTGGAAACGTTGAAGAAGTGGCACAGATTAGCCGCAAGATCCGAATCCTTAGATGAGTTTTTGGAAAAGATGTAATATGTAATTTCTTATAATTAATATCAATCATATCTATGACTGGATGCTGTAGGGCGCAGTGCTTTGCAGCATCTGGTGACTGTAACACAAATCAGGCCGAATCAGGCAAAATATCAGTTTAAGAGGTGCGGAGGAATCCTATATTAAGTTGCTGTATTAAATGCTTAAATTATATAGTGTGGAAAGAGCTTGCCAGTATTGCTGTTCGAGGTCTGCGAAAGCTATAGTATTTCTTAAAGTAATATGCTACAATCTATTCATAGGATTCCTCTGCAGTGTGGAGGATATATATGAAGCGAAAGAAGCAACTAAAAGAGCTTACGCTCAAGGACAATTTCATGTTTGGCGCAGTGATGATGGAGGAAGAAAACTGTAAAAGATTTCTGGAACTTGCGTTAGGTTTTCCCATCGAGCGGGTGGAAGTGAGTAAAGAAAAGAGTATTGTCTATCACCCGGAATATAAAGGTGTTCGATTGGATGTCTACGCCAAGAACGAACATAACACTCGTTATAACGTGGAGATGCAGGTCGCAAAGAAAGCAGAACTAGGGAAAAGGGTACGATATTACCACGGGCAGATTGACATGGAGCTGCTGCTAAGCGGCAGCGATTATACGGAACTGCCGGAAGTGTATGTGATTTTTATCTGTGACTTCGATCCGTTTGGAAAGAAAAAGTACCGGTATACATTTACAAAACAATGTGAGGAAGAACCGGGAGCACAGCTGCAGGAAGGGTGTAAAAGTATCTTCCTGAGTACCAGAGGAGAGAATGACAGAGAAGTGCCAGGAGAACTTGTAAGTTTCCTGAATTTTGTGAAAGCTGACCTGAGCGAAAGTGAAACAGATTTTGAGGATGATTTTGTAGAAAAGCTTCAGAATACAATACGCAGAATCAAATCCAATCGTGAAATGGAGGAGCGTTTTATGATCTTTGAAGAGATGTTGAGGGATGAACGCGCAGAGGGAAAGGCAGAAGGAAAAGCAGAAGGAAAAGCAGAAGCTGTTTTAGAAATGTTATTAGAACTAATGAGCAATCTGGGCGAGATCCCGGATGAACTTCGGAACAGGATTACGAGTGAAAAAGATCTGGAAACGTTGAAGAAGTGGCACAGATTAGCCGCAAGATCCGAATCCTTGGATGAGTTTTTGGAAAAGATGTAAAAAGTAATTTCTTATAATTAATATCAATCATATCTATGACCGGATGTTGCAGGGTGTCAGTGCTTTGCGGCATCTGGTGACTGTAACACGAATCAGGCCGATTCAGGCGAAATATCAGCATTAGAAGCGCAGAGGAATTCTATAAATATAAATCGAAGGTAAATATACTATTTGTCGGGGGCTTAGCGATAATTTAACAGTTTCAGGATAGTGGATTTTACAAATGAGTGATTAAATAAATACCATATTGAAACGCAGCAGTGGAAAGGAAGAAAAATTGTGAATAAAAAAATCCTTAGATATATATGCATCTCATTATTGATGGTTTGCTGTGTAAATTTTCAGATACTGCAGGTACAGGCGGGGACGACAAAAGTGATTTTACATAAGGCGGAACAACAGGATAATTCGGTCAAAGAGAAGGGGCAGAGGATTGGCTCCATCAAGACTAGAGATGAGAATCACACGGCAGTATATCTGGTTCCCCTGTTGACAGCGGCTGTTGTATGCGGAAGAAAGGTGAAAAAAATAAAATCGGAGGAAGAAGTTTGAAGAAGAACAAGATTTGGCTTATCGGAACAATCATTGCAATTGTAATTTTGATTGCTGCCGGAGGTTTTTTCCTGGCAAGGAAAAATACATTGTCCGGTGGTCTGAAAATGGAAAAAAATACTGTGAAATGGAATCAGAATCTGGAAAGTGTGGATGAAAGTGCTGATATACAGATTCCTTATTACAGTGATATTTATATGGATGACGGGGCTGATTCGATAGACATGGTTCTGGTTAACCCAAAAGAGAATGAATGTTACTTTACATATACTTTTATATTGAATGAGACGGGTGAGGAAATCTATCAATCTGACCTGATAGAACCGGGACGTGCGTTGGAAGAAGTAAAACTGAACCAAAAGATGATAAGTGGAACGTATAAGCTGGATATCCGCATTGATACTTATTCGATTGAGGAACAGAATCCGCTGAATAATGCCATTGTTTCTACGAATTTAATTGTATCTTAATATTCCCCAAAAAGGGTTTATATATAGAAAATAAAAATGAAATGAACTGAAGGAGGATTCAAAAATGAGGAATTTAAAGAAATTTGCAGCAATTGGACTTATCTGTGCCACGATTATGGGAAATGCACTGAATGTTGCAGCAGCAGATGTATCTGTAGAAGAAGGAAATAACGCAAATGGGCAGACAACGGTTTCCCTTGTAAAGGAAAATCCTGCACCAACTTTTACGGTTGGTATTCCATCAACAGTAAATATTACTTCTGCTGATCCTGCACAGCTTACATTTACTATGAATGAGGATAGCTTGAATGCCATTCCGGATGGGAAAAAAGTCAGTGTGAGCATTGCAGATGCAGGATATGGAACTACAACAGGAAAATTCGCTCTGAGCAGCGGAACAGATGAAGCTACATATGGTGTTTATGGAAGTAAATACAGCACCAGACCGTCCGATGCTTATAAGATTGGCGATCTGTTAGTAAGTTTCTATGGAAATGAAAAAGTGACAGATGGAACTGCTTCAATTGGCAGAGTAATTAAAGCAGATAACTATGACGGAATTGCTGCCGGAACTTATGAAGGATTTATTACATTCAATATTGACGTGCGCAATCAGTAATTTTGTACTGTTGGCTTAACAACTGGCCGGTCGCAGGAGATACCCTGTGACCGGTCAGTTTTTTTCAATATCTCAAAGTATTTCTTGAGGATGGCAATGGATTCATCGTAAACGCTCAATATCATTTACTGACATTTTGAATAAGAAATCTATCGCAAAAGTGGTTCTATCGTCATTGGAAATGGAAGATTTCAAATAGTCTTCAAGCGTGATTCCGTTTATCGCCTCCTCTATTAATAGACCATAAAAGTGTGAGTGAATTAAAAGATTCTCCTTTACTGCGAATATTCTGGGGAATCCAATATCCTCTTCCAAACAAACTTGTACATATCGTGTAAAAGAACGTTTCTGATAATAAAACATGTCTGAGACACTGCCGATATCGCCCATAAAGTCATCTGCATCAGCGAGTAATGACATCTTTGGGGTGTTGACAAGAATGAACATCGATACTGGGAGGAATAGAGATGTTCTTGAAAAAATCAAAAAATTTGGCAATATATATGGGAGTGCCGGTTTCGTCATAGATGAAATAACTAGTGGACTGTCCGCGTTGATTAGGATTGGGCCTAATGCTAAAATGAGTTTTCCATAGATCCTGGGATTGTAATAGATATAGTATTTCTTAAAGCAATATGCTACAATCTATTCATAGGATTCCTCTGCAATGTGGAGGATATATATGAAGCGAAAGAAGCAACTAAAAGAGCTTACGCTCAAGGACAATTTCATGTTTGGCGCAGTGATGATGGAGGAAGAAAACTGTAAAAGATTTCTGGAACTTGCGTTAGGTTTTCCCATCGAGCGGGTGGAAGTGAGTAAAGAAAAGAGTATCGTCTATCACCCGGAATATAAAGGTGTTCGATTGGATGTCTATGCGAAAAATGAACATAACACTCGTTATAACGTGGAGATGCAGGTCGCAAAGAAAGCAGAACTAGGGAAAAGGGTACGATATTATCACGGGCAGATTGACATGGAGCTGCTGCTAAGTGGCAGCGATTATACGGAACTGCCGGAAGTGTATGTGATTTTTATCTGTGACTTCGATCCGTTTGGAAAGAAAAAGTACCGGTATACATTTACAAAACAATGTGAGGAAGAACCGGGAGCACAGCTGCAGGACGGGTGTAAAAGTATCTTCCTGAGTACCAGAGGAGAGAATGACAGGGAAGTACCAGGAGAACTTGTAAGTTTCCTGAACTTTGTGAAAGCTGACCTGAGCGAAAGCGAAACAGATTTTGAGGATGATTTTGTAGAAAAGCTTCAGAATACGATACGCAGAATCAAATCCAATCGTGAAATGGAGGAGCGTTTTATGATCTTTGAAGAGATGTTGAGGGATGAACGCGCAGAGGGAAAGGCAGAAGGAATAGCAGAAGGAAAAGCAGAAGGAATAGCAGAAGGAAAAACGGAAGCTGTTTTAGAAATGTTATTAGAACTAATGAATGATCTGGGCGAGATTCCGGATGAACTTCGAAACAGAATCACAAGTGAAAAAGATCTGGAAACGTTGAAGAAATGGCACAGATTAGCCGCAAGATCCGAATCCTTGGATGAGTTTTTGAAAAAGATGTAAAATGTAATTTCTTATAATTAATATCAATCATATCTATGACCGGATGTTGCAGGGCGCAGTGCTTTGCAGCATCTGGTGACTGTAGCACAAATCAGGCCGAATCAGGCAAAATATCAGATTAAGAAGAGCAGAGGAATCCTATAAAAATAAATCAAATTATTGTAGTAGAATAGAAGATAAATATACTATTTATTGGGATCTTAGCAGTCGATGAAGATGGAAAGAGCTTGCCAGTATTGCTGTTCGAGATCTGCGAAAGCTATAGTATTTCTTGTAAATGGTAAATAGCCGGTACCATGCCACTTGCTAGTTTTTGTGAGATAATTACTCTAAAAAATCTAAGGTTTTTTAGATAATATGAAGTGACCTCACATTTGTAGCAACGTGGGTTTACCTGTATACTAGAGTTTGATAAGAACAAAGGTAACAGGAATTACCGCATACAAAAGGAGATCACTCATATGAAAAGAATACTAAAAATTGGAATGGATGTCCATACCACAAATTACACATTATGCGCAATGGAGCCGGTGATTGGCGAGGAAGACCGCATATTTGCTACGATTAAGGTGACATCGGATTATAAAAATATTTTGATGTTTATCGAAAATCTAAAGCAAAAGCTTGGATTGAACCATGATTATGATATCCAGTGTGGATATGAGGCAGGGTGCCTTGGATATTCACTTTACAATCAGCTCACAGCCGCTGGAATAAAATGTGTAATACTTGCGCCAACAACAATGCTTACTCAACAGGGCGTAAGAATAAAAACAGATATGCGAGATGCACATATGATAGCACAGTGTTTATTGTATGGTGGATATCATGCTGTTTACATTCCGACAGAAGAAGATGATTCTGTGAAGGAATATCTTCGGATGAGAAATGATCATAAACTGGCACTGAAGAAAATCAAACAACAGATCAATGCTTTCTGTATAAGACACGGATTCTGCTATGATGGGAGAAAGTGGACACAGGCACATTTAAAATGGATAAAAGAACTGGAAATCACCAACAGACTGTATCGGGAAACACTGGATGAATATATGGCTTCATACGAGGAGCAGGAGGCGAAGATTGAGCGATTTGATAAACGAATCGAAGAAATCGCAGCTCAAATAAAATATCGTGAAAAAGTAAAGCGGTTAGAATGTTTCCTTGGAATCAAAACACATACAGCATTATCTTTGATTGTTGAAACCGGTGATTTTGAGAGATTTGCAAAAGGGAACCAATATGCAGCATATCTGGGACTTGCACCGGGAGAAAACTCAAGCTCTGACAGTATACACCGCCTGGGAATAACGAAAGCAGGGAACAGTCATCTGAGACAACTGCTGATAGAAGCATCCGGTGGAATATGCAAGGGAGCAGTTGGACATAAATCAAAAGATTTGAGGGCAAGACAAAATGGTAATACGGCAGATGTGATAGCGTATGCCGACAAGGCGAATACGAGATTGCGGAGTCGATACTATAAATTTATAAGACATGGCAAGAAAAGGAATGTGGCAGTAGCCGCAATAGCAAGAGAACTAGCATGCTTTGTATGGGGAATGATGACAGATAATATTGAAACAAAAGTAGTGTAGATGTATATCATAGTCAAACAGAAAAAGCAGCATACTGCAGCTGTTTCTGCCAAAGGTAACAAGTAAACAATCTGACAGTATTAGAAAAGAGCTGTGGTCACTGTAAGGTCTGAGTTATCTGCGGCCTCCCTATGTGCGCACATGAAACACTGTGATCCACGCTTTTAGATCGTAGAACTCAACGGCGGACCATTAGCCTGTAGGCAACCAATCCACGAATAACAGAGTGGCCAACTGCCGGGGACTGTTAAACTAGAGCTCTTTTCCAATGCTGTCAGAAAAACAAATGTGACTGGAGTGAAGAAAAATTTTTGAAATAAACAACAAGGAGAATTTTTGAAACAACAAGGAGAATTTTTGAAAAGGCTTGCAAATAGAGAAAAAATGTAATATAATATATGCGTTGTTACCGAAGACAGTAGGGGGGCAGTGCCATAAGTCCTACCGAGGAATTGCGAGAGATTATGCCCGACCTTTTGGTCGGGCTAGTTTGTTAATTTAGGAAGATGTACAATGAGTACGGTACATAAAGTAGTAAAAAATAGAATAAAAATTAATTGGAAACAATTTCTGTCGACTACTGGTTTGTGGTTTGTGGGAATAATGATTAATGCATTACCAGTAGTATATAATTGCCTTAGAACATTTTTAACAGTAAAACAACATATTGATATAGTACAATTATTTTGGACTGATCAGAGTATTCTATTTATAAATTTTAGCACAGGTTTTCTGCTTTTTTTGGAAATATATTTTATGGAACAACGTTATGAAACTTTTTCAAAAGGTATGGGCGCAATATTGATCGCGTATACGTTTGTATTGATAATTGTATATACAGTATCTTTTTTTAGCCCAAATTGGAATGAAAGAGTCGGTGTTGCAGTAAATATGAGGATTAACATAGCAACATTACTTGTGTTAATTGTTTTGGGATTAATAGTATTTGTTATTTCATCTATAGAAATTAAAAGGGAGGTGGGGACTATATGATTCAGCTTATAATAATAATGTTACCGTTATTTATTTTGGGAGGCGGTATTGTTTTTTCATTATATCATCTTAAGAAAATTGTTTTAAAAGAGCCGCAACCAATAGAAGATGTTTCCTTGCCACCTTTTACTAATGACATAGATAAAATTCGTTCAGTTTCAAAGAAATATAGTAGTAAGATACGTGGTTCTGTTCGATTGGGGCAGGGACGAATAAAGTCCGTAGATGAATTATATGAATTAGAAAAAACGATATATTTTCCATAAGATTATTTGCAGGTGTATTCATGGATGATTATATAAAAAATTTTTGGAACGATTATAGTTTTATTCATAATACGACAAAAGAATTGTATATTTTATCAGAAGAATTAGAAAGCGATTTTAGTTCTTTTATTCAACCAATTAAGGAGCAAAGAGATTCTCTTGAACATATTGTTCGAGCATATTCTCGTATGTGTAGCGTTTCTTTAGAAGATCTGAATAAAGAAGATCAGGAATACGTAAAAAGCAATTTAAGTAAAGCACTTGGGCATATCTTTCGTGCGTTTTTTGATTGTGCTGATATTTTAGGAATTATATTGAGAGAACACTTAAGTACACAATTGAGAAACTTCTCTTATAGTCAAATAGTTCAAGTATGGCCTAAATATGAAACTTATCGGAAACAATTAATACGGATGCCTAAAGAGTTTGCAAAGCTAAGAAGTTCCAAAGATGTTGCAAAGAAATCTGATGAAATTATTGCAATGGTAAAACAATATAAGAAATGCATTGATGAATTGTTTGCGATTTATGATGAATTTATGGAAGATATTTATCCGAAACTTAATGCCTAATGCTAACGAATTTAAATTACTTGATATATGCATGACAATATTTTCAATTAATACTCTGGGCATGTGAAGTGAATTCACAGCCCAGGGTTCTAATAATCTGTAACAAATCAATGCCAAATCAGGCAAAATTCAATTAATTAGTAGGCAGAGAAATCCTATGAAAATCAAACAAATCATGGAAGCAATTACAATCGAGCCGGGAGCGACCATTTTAGAAAGGTAAATGGTTTCGCTGTCATCTTCTAATATTAGTTGAAACTGGAAGTTGCATGTATTGTCGGAAGGGTTTGCCAGAGTAATATTTGCCTGATCACTTCCCGCTTCCAGTGATATTTCGTCAAAGCTGGGGATTATAATGTAGTTTGTTTCACCGGTGGCCTCTTCGGATGAATTTTCCCAGTTTACCGAACGAGAATCATAGGCGAGGGGTGTGGCTTTATTAAGAAGGTACTGATTATTTGTTTAGTGTATTTTCTTTCATATAGAAAACTCCTTTTTTATCGTAATAAGATTACGATATGAAAGACGTTAAATTCTGTTCAGGAAAATGTTAAATCTATGAAAAGAAAAATAAGAATTATTACTAAAAATATTGATATTATGCGGAACATAGATTAAAATTATATGTACTTAGGAATAGATGATTGAAATAAATTAAAGATATTTAAGAAAGGCAAATGGACTCGCGGAGGATATGCATATGGACAATCGTAACGACGATATTTTATCGTATGCTGCTGAATATCTATTATGGCAGCAAAAGCGTGCTCGTCGGGATAAGATAATAAAGGTTTTGATTGTGCTTGCCGTACTTGGCGTTTTATGTGTATGTGCTTATTTATATTCGAATGATTGGTATGTAATGTCAAGAAAGAATTCTGATGTGGAAAAAGAGTTCAGAGAGGAATGGAAAAATGAGGCAGAGCACGTGGATCTGACAGGTGACTGGTCAGAGGATGTGCTGGCGATTGCTGAGAGTCAGGTGGGATATACTGAGAGCAATGATGAAGACTGGAGTGCTGTATTTGTATCATTTTGTTTAAGTTATGCAAAGGTAAAAAGTTTTCCTCTTGAGACAGAGTGCGATCAGTGGGTCCAAAAGCTCCGGAAGAGAAAAGATGGGATTTATCGTGATGCCAGTAAATACACACCAACATCTGGTGATCTGATTTTTTTGGATATGAATGATCCAGCAAGCCGAGAAATTGCTGATCATGTCGGAATAGTTGCTGAAGTGATACCTGCTACGGATGTTTCTTGTGCGAAGATAAAGACCGTTGAAGGGGATACGGATGATAGTGTGAACTATGTAATTTATGATCTGACGGATATAAGGATTATAGGGTACGGGAAGATTCCAGATGCTCGATGAGATTGAATGGGGATAAAATGAAACATAAACGAGAATTGCAGATACCGGAAATTGAACAATTGGAAGCGGAATTAAAGCGTGAAAGGTATAGGCATCGCTATGCTGGTGTGCTTCGTAGTACGATTTATACACTGGTAGTTGTTGCGGCGATTGCTGTTTTGGTTGCAACACTGTGGACTCCTGTGCTGCAAATATATGGAACATCTATGACGCCGACTCTGGAAGAGGGAGATATAGTTGTATCAGTTAAGTCATCTGATATGAAAACGGGTGATATTATTGCCTTTTATTTTAATAATAAAATTCTTGTAAAAAGGGTAATTGCCGGTCCGGGTGATTGGGTAGATATTGATGAAGAAGGAAATGTATTCGTTAATAATGAGATGCTAGACGAGCCTTATTTGAACGAAAAGGCATTAGGGGACTGTAATATTGAATTACCATACCAAGTTCCGGATGAGCGTTATTTTGTAATGGGTGACCATAGAAATGTATCTGTTGATTCAAGAAATAATATGGTCGGATGTGTTTCCGAAGAACAGATTGTTGGTACAATTGTTTTTAGAGTCTGGCCATTAATGAGATTTACGAAAATTTGAGAATAAATGGGAAGGAGGAAGTGTTTTGTTTGAAAGAGTGCGAAAGCAGGCTGAAAAATACATAAAGAAAAATAAAAGAAAAAAATTATGGTATAAAGTTGTTACTTGTATGGCAGCAGTTGTGATTTTTATTACTACTTATATGTTGATCTTGCCGGCAATTACGATGGAAAAGACTACGAATTGCGGTCTGGAGATACATCAACATTCAAAAGAATGCTATGATAACGAACAAAATCTTATCTGTGGTTATGCAGATTTTGTAGTGCATACACATGACGAGAACTGTTATGATCAGTCTGGAAAATTGCTCTGTGATCTTCCGGAGGTGGAAGAACATGAACATCAAGCTTCCTGCTACCAGGAGGAGAAAAAACTTGTCTGCGGACAGGAGGAGTCAGAAGGTCATGTTCATGAGGATGACTGCTATATCAGCAAGAAAGCAGATTTGATCTGCACACAGGAAGAGCACACTCACAGTGAAGACTGCTATGCTGAAGAGGGTAATTTAATATGTGAAAGAGTGGAGCACGAACACACAGATGATTGTTACCAATGGGATAAGGTGTTGAGTTGTGAGAAAGAAGAAAGTGTCGGACACACCCATACGGCGGAGTGTTATAAAACAGAAAAAACTTTGATTTGTGGAAAAGAGGAAGTAATCCTTCATACCCATACAGATAAATGTATGGAGGGGGGGAAGGTAGCCTGTGGAAAAACAGAGGTTTTGGAGCATCAGCATACAGAGGAGTGTTATGCGGAAAGATCAGATACAGAGAAAGATACTGATAAAGCGAAAGATGATGTAGAGAAGGATACAGCACAGGATGCTTCTGAGGAAGAAGAGTCAGAAGAGAATGAGCTAGTGACGGCAGAAGCGTATGGAGTGGATGCGCTCTCGGAAGATGAAGCAGACGGATTGGATAATGCGGAAGAAGTAACAGGGGCAATAGATGTGTCGCCTTATATCACAGACGCCGAGTTAAAGTATAGAAAGAGAGGTACATCCGACTGGCTCACAATAAAAGACGCTACTATCCCAGGTGATGCAGATCTTAGGCTGGATGTAACTTATAAGGATGTTCCACTTGATACTCTTCTGAGTAATGGTGGCAAGCTGACTTATACGCTTCCTTCAATTTTAAGAGATCCTGTAGCAAATGGTGAAGTGACAAGTGGTGGTAAAACAGTCGGAACGATTACGGTTGAGAATAATATTTTGACTATAACGTTTGATGAAACCTGGCTTCGTGAGTTGCAAAATGATGGAAATACGACTCTGGATGGAACATTTTATGTGGAAAGCCAGATTAATCTTTCGGAGGTTGGCGAAGAAGGAAAAACAGAAATTATAGTTGGCGATGTAACAATTGAAGCTAATTTTGAATCAGAGATTATTTCTAAATATGGAAATGTAGATGTGGTCAAGTCTGTAGAGCCGGAAATCATCAAAACTGAGGACGGAGACTATCTGGAGTATACGCTAACTGTAACTGCTGGTATTGATGGTTGCCCGGATGTAAAAGTGGTGGATACTTTTTCGGCAAATGGAAACTATGTTTCTTATGTTGGTTTGAGTACTACGGAAACTGCACTTGACAGTACCGGAAGTCCCAGTGAAACCATTGCTGATGGTATGGCTCATGGTTCAATTTATAAAGACACTACTTCTGTAGAAGAACCGGGTTCGTTGGTATGGGTAATTGGAAATATGGCGGCTAACGAAGTGCGGACGTTGACTTACCGAGTGAAATTAGAGGAAGGCTATACTTATATTCAAAACAGTACGAATAAAGTTATTTCTAATGAAGCGGACGTTTATTCAAAAGATAATCCAAGGGATACGGATACAGCTAATTTTGAACCGAAAGCGACTCTTAATATGAAGAAAAATGCTTCTGAAGCTATTCGGAATGAGGAAGATGGAAGTTATACTATTACTTATACAGTTTGGATAGAGGCTGCATCTACGAATAAATTTGTTTTGGAAAATGTTCGGATTGAAGACAGCCTGAATAATACTGCCCATGCCACATTTGCAGATAGTCTTCAGTATATCAGCTATGTAGATGACTCTTTTAAACTTTTCAGTAATAAAACAGCTACAGGAGAAGAACTTCAGTTTGAGAAGAGTGAAGAAATCCCCAATAATCCGGCATTGAATTCTGATAAAAAAGGTTTTGTCGCCTATGTTGGGGATATGGAACCAGGTTCTGTACGTTGTATCCAGTATCAGGTTCGAGTTGGATTGGAAGCAATCGGAAAGTCCGGCGGGGAGAAGTTAAGCGTAAAAAACCGTGCATTAGTATATTCGGATAATGCTAAAAATGGAAAAAATGAATGGCTGCAGGCTTATAATAATACAAAGACAATTCAGTATGACCATTGGGCAAAAAAGCTGGTGGGTGATCCTTTAGAAACGGATGAAAATATAGCGATTAGTGGTAATGTTTATGACGCTACCGGAGATACTCCTGTGAAAGAAAGTTCTCCACCAGATAGCTTTGCTGCACCAGCCGGAAGTTATTGTTACACGGTTACGGTTAATGAACTGGGGGACTGGGATGTGACATCAGCTTCTATGAAAGATACATTGGGTAATCAATATATGCAGTTTGTTGGCTATGTCAAAGTGGAAGCTTACGATCCGGATGATAATGATGCAGTGAAAGAAACGATTTGGGTTAAGGTAGATGGAACTCAGACATTTAATTTTACGCTACAACAGTTAGGAATATCGAATAATACATATGCCTACCGTCTGACTTATTATGCGAAACCTGTACAGATAGAAGGAGTCAGTCAGGTCGTTGTAGCGAATACCTTTCAACTGAGTGGTGATATTATTATA
Organism: Dorea chungnamensis; assembly: GCF_039832125.1. Lineage (NCBI taxonomy): Bacteria > Bacillati > Bacillota > Clostridia > Lachnospirales > Lachnospiraceae > Dorea > Dorea chungnamensis. The sequence goes on from NZ_JBDOHT010000002.1 coordinate 150,552, forward strand.
GGGGATAATGTTATATTCATTCTTACAGGCATTGAAGCATCGGCTGAAGTTACAGTAGAAGGTGGCAACAGTTTTGAGGCACATAAGTCTGCCTGGTATTATGAAGGGGCAAAAACTTCGGAGGGAAGTTGGTCAAACGGTGCTTTATATTGGGCTATTAAAGTGGACGGAACAGATTTTAAGGCCGGAACCTATCTACAGGATTATACGACCAATCAAAGTGCTATGCTTTTTCGAAGCGATTCATTAGTTGGCATTTTTACTGGTTCATTCCCGGATGGTACAGATCTTACTGATTGCAGTGATGTGGCGGAAGCATTGAAAATAGGAACTCTGACAGCGCTTGATAATTCTTATTATACAGCGACATTGTCTAATTCAAGAAATCTGAACGGGGAAGATGCTTTCAGTGAATTGACAATTCAGATGAACCAGACAGTTACATTGGGAGAAACGACTTCTATGTATATTATAGTTAAACTTGCGCCGGCATTTATTCCAAATAATCGTGGTAGTTGGACTTATAATAATTATTTAAAGAGTAGTGACAATGGTACTGATTGGCAGGATCGGGGGAATGCAAGTAAGATTCTTTATGGTGGTTCAAATATTCTGAAGGAGCTGGGTACAACTTTCACTTATGATGGAAAAAATATTGTTACGAAGACCAGCGACCATGGGGGAACAGTTTTCAAAGAATGTCTGCCTGAGCCGGGGTATTATGTTTCATGGGCCGTCAAAGTCAATTTTGGCGGAGATCTCTCTGGACGTTATCGCATTGTGGATCAGATACCGGATGGCATGGAGATTGCCTATGCTCGTATTAAATGGCGTGGCTCTGAAGCGCGAGGAACTCCTGGAGCACAGATGATACAGATTACAGATCTTGGGCCTGAATGGACTGAGCATACTATGCATAAAGCACTTGATGGTGAAAATGCATTAGATAGTTATTATTATACTAATGGTAATCAGGTGTGTTGGGAGGTCGCCTATCTGATCGCCGGTGGGGAAGAGGATATTTATTCTGTTGATTTTCAAGTGGTCTGTAGGGTAACTGATCCGGAGGTGTTACTTGGCGGCGAGAGCAAAGATTTTAATAACAAGGCAATTTTGTATACGGAAGGCGGAAATGAACTGGATTCAGATGTGAACGGTGTGGCGATATCTACTTCAACTATGGAAAAAGAGGCAACAGAGGGTGAAAGTATTATTCCATTTACCATTAAAGTGAATCCTTTAGGTGAAGATTTGTTGGAAGGAACAGATACACTTACAGTTGTAGATACTTTATCTGATACTCTGAAATTGGATCCGACTTCTATTGCAGTAGTTAATACGAAGACGCAGGAAACAGTAGAGTTTACTGCATCGCAAGAAGGACAAATATTGAAAATCACTGTGCCGGATAATCAGCCATTGACCATCAGTTATAAGGCAAAAGTGCAAGCGGCACCAAATACAACAGTAGCAATTAAAAATGATGCTTACTGGGAAGGTTATGCGACAACTGGCGGAAGTAGCGTGGAAATTAAGGACTACTCTTATTCTGTAGGCGGTACCGCAGGAGGTACTGGGACACCATTTGTTGAGATTGTAAAATATGATCAGAATGACCTAACCAGTGTTTTGGCTGGGGCGACATTTACGATGCAAGAAGGAACGATGGAAAATGGTATATTTACCCCATCGACAGATGACTCCCGTATCTGGACAGGCACTACAGATGATTCTGGTAAACTTAAATTCGGAAAAGAGCCATTGATGCAATACAACACCGTTTATCAAATTACTGAAATTACGGCGCCGGATGGTTATGTCCTGGATAGTACACCGAGATACTTCATAGTGGCCAAAGCGGATGAAGATGGCACATATCCGGATTATCCTGATGGTGTGGATATCCATTACGACAGTAGTACTTATACTTGCGAAATCGCGAATCATAAAGGTGAAGCCTATGTAGAAAAGAAGTTTGAAGATGCGAATGATGGATCAGTGAATAAAATAAATGGTACTTATCGTTTTGGAATATACGATAATGAAGCGGCTAATGGAGATCCACTTCAGGTAGGGACAATCACGTATGAGAACAATAGTGTGACGCCTGAAGATGGCAAGGCAAAATTTACAAATCTGGAGTTGGGAAAGACTTATTACATATATGAGTTGGATGATACGGATCAGCCGATAAAAAATAATATGTTAGCTACGGTAGATAAAAAGACTTTTGATGTTATTTATACAAATGGTCCTGAAATAACGATTTCGAATGATGGAGAATCCCCTGTTACTGTAACCGTAACTAACAAAGTGCATTACACATCACTCCCCGATACAGGTGGAGATGGTACTCTTCCGTTTACAATGGGAGGTTTGCTTATTATTGCAGCCGGCCTTTTGTATGGATTCAGTATGAGGTGCAAAAAAGGAAGGAGGTCAGAAGGTTAAGCCTCCTTTTGCGGCAAATGATTGTGCCCGCATTGAATTCGGATAGAAATAATATTGCTTAAAAGCAAAATATAAAATGAAAGGAAAAGAGAGACATGAAAAAAGCAAAAAAATTACTTGGATTATTGCTTACAATGGTGATGATGATGTCCGTAGCAATTACTGCAATGGCAGAAGATGAAACATATTCCATTACAATTAATAATTCTGCAGAAGGACATACCTACGAGGCATATCAGATCTTTACTGGTGATCTGAGCACCAATGAAGATGGTGGTAAAGTTCTTAGTAATATTGTATGGGGCTCTGGTGTGTCAGAAGCAGGTCAGACAGCTTTAGGAGACGCTGCTGCTAAAGCCGAAACATTAAAAACAGAAGCCGATGCGAAGGCATTCGCAAAGGAAGTTGCACCTTATTTAACAACTGCAGCAGGCTCTGCAAGTACAGTAACAGATGGTAAATATGTAATCTCTGTCCTGACACCAGGTTACTATCTGGTAAAGGATCAGGAGGGATCTTTAACAGGTGATAATGACGCTTACACAGAGTATATCGTTCGGGTTGTAGGAAATGTTGAGGCAAATCCAAAGTCTGATGTTCCGGAAGTTGAGAAAAAAGTAAAGGATATCAATGATTCTACTGATGATGATATGACTGACTGGCAGGATTCCGCTGACTATGACATCGGCGATTCCATTCCATTCCAGTTAAAAGCTACCTTAGCTGACAATGTTTCTTCTTACACAACATATAAGGTTGTATTCCATGATACACTGTCCAAGGGTCTGACTTATAACAATGATGCAAAGGTTTATATCGATGGCGCAGAAACAGAGGGTTTTACTGTTACTTCTACAGTCAATGCTGACGGAACAACTACATTGACTGTTTCCAGTGATGATGTAAAATCACTTGACGCCGGAAACAACTCTGTGATCACAGTAGAATATACAGCTACTTTGAATGAGAATGCAGTACTTGGTTCTGCCGGTAACCCGAATGAGGTTTATCTGGAGTACTCCAACAACCCAAATAAGTCTGAAGCAGGTAACAATGAGACTGGTAATACTCCGGCTGACAAAGTTATTGTATTTACATATAAGACAATTATTAATAAGGTTGACGGTGAAGATAAGCCTCTGACAGGTGCAGAATTTACTCTGGAGAAGTATAATAAAGAGACAGATGAATGGAAAGCTATCGCAGTAGTTAAGAATGACGAAGGAACGACTTTCACATTCTCAGGTCTTGATGATGGAAACTATCGTCTGACTGAGACAAAAACACCTGCTGGATATAACACCATTGAACCAATCGAGTTTACAATTACTGCAGAGCATGATGTTCTGTCTGATAATCCTGCTCTTACATCCCTGAGGGGAAATGAAACGACTGGTGAGATTACATTTACATCTAGCACTACAGAAGGTTCTCTGTCCGCTGATGTTGTAAACAAAGCTGGTTCTACATTACCGGAGACTGGCGGAATGGGAACGACAATCTTTTACATTCTTGGTGGATTACTTGTACTGTTTGCAGTAGTTTTATTGGTTTCGAAAAAACGCATGAGCTGTGAGAAATAAAAGATATAAATGACATGTTGTAACAGAGATTCTTGTCATAATAAAGAATTGGTGGCGGGGCACATTTGTGTGCCTGCGCCGCAGTCTGATACAACAGTAAGGAGAGTTCTATGGGATGGATAAAAAAGAATAAGTCAACGATTATATTAGTTTTTATTCTGTTTGTAGGCATCTCCTTACTGCTGTATCCTACGCTTAGCGATTACTGGAATTCTTTTCATCAGTCAAGAGCAATTGCAAGCTATGTGGAAGCAGTTTCAGATTTGACGAAAGAGGATTATGCCAGAATCCGTCAGGAAGCGGAGGAATATAATAATAGGCTTTTGGAGAAAACAGACCGTTGGACATTATCAGAGGAAGACAAAGAGGAATATGAAACTCTCTTAAATGTAGGTGGAACCGGAATCATGGGGTATATTGAGATCCCTAAGATTAAGACACAGCTGCCAATTTACCACGGAATTGATGAAGCCGTGCTTCAGATTGCTATTGGGCATCTGGAAGGGTCGTCTCTTCCGGTAGGAGGGGAGAGTACACATTGTGTAGTATCCGGACATCGGGGACTGCCGTCAGCGAGGTTATTTACTGATTTAGACCAATTGGTAGAAGGAGATATCTTTTTTTTGCAAGTGTTGGATGAGACGCTTGCTTATGAAGTGGATAAAATTTTAATTGTAGAGCCAGATGAGATGTCGGCATTGGAGATTGAGGAAGGAAAGGATTATTGTACTCTGGTAACCTGTACTCCTTATGGGGTAAACAGCCACCGACTTCTGGTAAGAGGACACAGGACAACTTATACTGGTGATTCGGTGAAAGTTACTGCTGATGCGATGCAGATTGAACCTTTATTAGTTGCACCTGTAGTAGCAGTCCCGATTTTACTGCTGCTGTTAGTATGGCTATTGATATACTATCGAAAACGTTGAAAGAGAAAGAAGGAGGAGATAAAGAGTGGGAAGTAAAAAAAGACTATTTCAAAAATTCCAGATAATTATCACTCTGCTTATATGCATCATGATTTTTCCGCTGCAGGTTCATGCAGATTCTAATGGATATAAAACGGAGACAGGAAGCCTGACACTCCATTCAAAATCAGAGGGAAAGATATTTTCGTTATATAAGGTGGCAGATTTTTCTGAGACGGGTAAATTCGATAATATAGCGGATTGGGTGCCAGAAGACGTTACAGATTTTGAAAGCCTGGATAGTGAGGGATGGAGAGTATTAGCAAAAGAACTGGCTGAATGTGTAAATAGTGACAAAGATATTCTGCCCGTATATCAGGATATGACAGATAAGAACGGTCAGATTCTTTGGTCAGGATTACAAAAAGGTTTATATCTGGTGATAGGTGAGAGAATAGAAGATGAAGAATATATTTACACTTCAAGCCCGTCGCTTGTAACGATTCCGAATCGTACTGAAGAAGGGGTGTGGTATAATACTCCGGAGATCACAGTGAAAGAATCATCTGTAGATAAATATGAAAAAAATGATATTACGATAGTTAAAATCTGGAAAGACGCAGGAGTGGAAGATTCACGGCCAAAAGAGATTACTGTGCAGCTTTTGAAAGATGGTAAACCGTATGGCGAATCGGTAAAGCTGAATAAAGATAATAACTGGCAGTATGAATGGAAGGAGCTTTCTGCCAGATATGAATGGACGGTCAAAGAGAAGGATGTTCCAAAGGGCTATACAGCGGCAGTTCATCAGGATGGACAAAAGTGGATCATTACGAATACGGCTGATAAGTCAACAGTAAAGAGTACAAATACATCTGGCTCAAAGCTTCCGCAGACTGGGCAGCTCTGGTGGCCGGTACCGTTTCTTGCCCTGGTCGGAATAGTACTATATTTGGTGGGATGGATTTTCAGCAAAAAAGATAAAAAAGAGGATAAGTAAAATGAAGCGTAAGGCAGGAAAATTACTAATGACGATAGGGCTGTTGCTGATTGCAGCGGCCTTTTTACTCATGGTTTATAATATATGGGAGTCAAAAAAGGCAGAAAATATGTCGGAAGAGATTCTTAATCAGATAAAAGACGGGCAGGATGAAAACGTAAGTTCTGACGATGCAGATGAAAAACCACTCTATGAAATATATCCGGATATGGAGATGCCTGTCTTGAGAATTGACGGAGTAGATTATATTGGAATATTGACAGTTCCTTCTCTTGGACTGGAGCTTCCTGTGGCCGGAAATTGGAGCTATCCGAATCTGAGACGTTCCCCATGCAGATATAAAGGTTCAGCCTATAGTAATGATATGATCATAGCAGGTCATAACTATAGCAGACATTTTGGCGGACTTAAAAATCTGGCAATCGGCGAAGAGATATCTTTTAGAGATGTAGATGGGCATATATTTCAATATCAGGTTGATGATATTGAAACAATTCCGGGAACGGCAGTGGAAGATATGGATGCAGGAGAATGGGATATGACATTATTTACATGTACTTACGGAGGAAAAAGCCGTGTTACAATCAGATGTAGGAAACTGGAAAATGATCACAGTGTTATATTCAAGGGATTGTAAAAACATTGTAATTGCTTTGACGCTAATATATAATAAATTTATTGATAATGAAAGGCAGGAACAGGTCTATGACAGATAAAGAACTTCGTAGATTAAAGAGAGAAGAATTGCTGGAAATGCTGATTTCACAGAGCAAAGAGGTTGAAGAACTTCGTGCTGAGGTAAGTGAGCTTAAGAAGAAATTGGACGATAGAAAAATATGTCTGGATAAGGCAGGATCTATTGCAGAGGCATCGGTTCTGCTTAATGGAGTATTTGAGGCGGCGCAGGCAGCGGCGCAGCAGTATCTGGAAAATATCCAATCATTAAGCGGACAGCAAGAACAGATTTGTGAAGAGATGGAGCGAAAGACGAAAGAACGTTGCGAAGCGATGGAACAGGAAGCCCGGGAAAATGTTGAAAAGCGATGGGTTGAGATATCTGAACGTCTGGAAAATTTCTACAATGAGCATAAAGGATTGCGTGAGCTTCTGGGAGTTGCTGGCGAGAGTGAAGAAGCAAAATAAGAAATTAGAGATTTGATTATTTTACGGATAGAGAATAACTTGAGAAAGCAGGTGTATTTACATGGATAGATTGCAGGAAATTAATGAGTATATTAATGACATGAAGATTAAGAAAGCTTTTTTTGGCGGGTATGACAAAGAAGATGTCTACAAGAAGATTGGTGTTATTGTGGATCTGTTTCGAAAATTTACAGAGGAACAGCAGGAAAAACAAAAAGAATTGATAGAAGGGTATGAGAAACGTCTTCAAGCATCAGATATGCTGAATATGGAATTAAATAAAAAACTCGGAAGCCTCGCTGCAGAGCAGAAAAATGTTATTGAGGAAAAAGAGAAGATGAAAGAAGTCTATAAAGAATATTGCGCAAATATTCTTCAGCAATATTCTAATTCCTTGCGTGCATTATCGGCAGAATTTACACAGATTCTGGATAATGTGACAAATTTGCAGAAAGATATTGTAGATGAAGACTTGTTTGAAAAACTTGGTGCGGAGATAGAAGCTGAACAGATTCCAGAACTGTCAGAGGATGAGATATAGATGTATAAATAGGCTGAGAATTTGGTGTAATATCAGATTCCCAGCCTATTTTTTGATATTAATCATTTGATGTATAGATGACAGTGTAAATTACTCTTCCGTAGAAAGATAAGTTGTCGGATCTACGGCAACTCCATTTTCTTCTATCTGAAAATGTAAATGTATTCCTGTGGATCTTCCGGTAGTACCGGTAAGACCAATCTGCTGCCCCTTGGTAACTTCCTGCCCTTCCTCGACAAATGTATGACTGAAATGCATGTATTTTGTGGTAAGTCCATTTTCGTGGTCAATCAGAACCCAGTTGCCGGCAAGATTATCATATTCTGCCTTGACAACCGTACCGGATTCCGCAGCATACACGGGGAGAATCTCGCCGTTAGTGCCAAGGTCAATGCCTTTATGGAACTTGTGGTCAAAATCACGATAGCCAAAAGAACTTGTCAGGTAAGAACCTGGACACGGATCAGAAAATTGTCCGATCATTTCACTGAAATCCAGAAGTGTCATGCGATCCAGACGATACAAATCATAGCGCTCCATATGCTGGATCAGATGTTGAGAATATTGAAGACTTGTTGCCCAGCGTGAACCAATCCGAGCGGCAAAAGTATTGGCATCTGTTACTCCGGAAATTAAGTCACTGTAAGCTCGTTTGATCAGTTTCGTGCGGTCTTCGATACATTCTGTGTAGGTGTTATAAACACGGAAATCGGCTGTAGTAGTGTAATATTTTCCGGAAGAAGTCTGCTCCCCGGTTCGCATGCTCACACTTCCGGCAGTTCCGGTACCTTTAACCCCAAACAGGTTGCAATACTGGTAAGCCAGATAAGAAAGCCCCTGATGGTCTTCTCCCCCTGGTCCGTATTTACCAAAGCCAGATTCCTGAATGATCTGAGCAATCGTTACGGAAGCTGGATATCCGGTCTCGTCCTGACATTTTAATGCAGCGATAATCATCTCCTGAGTGATAAAAGACGGAATATTGTCAAGAGGAAGTGCGGCATTATATTTAATCCGCTTATTCAGCTCGACAAAAGTCTCGGATGGATTATAGCTTCGTTTTATGTAAAGAGCATCGGAACTTTCGTCCCGGATTGTGGCTTTCGGAGAAGTTGTTTTCTCAGATTGTGTGGACAGATTCGGTTTTGCATCTGATGTTTGATGGGAATCCGAACCGTTATTTTTATCCTCGGCCTTAGAAGATTCACTGGAATCCGTACCATCATTAGAATCAGAAACATCCTCAGAACCCGAGACCTCGTTGGAATCAGAAACATCCTCAGAATTCGAGACCTCGTTGGAATCCTTACTATCCTCGGCCTCAGAAGACTCGCTGGTATCCGTACCATCCTCAGGGTCAGAAGTCTCGTCAGAGTCCGTACTATCCCCAGGGTCAGAAGTCTCGTCGGAATCTGTAATATCCTCAGGAACATTTGCATCGTCAGAGTCCGTACCCTCCTCAGGATCAGAGACTTCGCCGGAATCAATAATATTCCCAGAATCCGAAGCATTCTCAGAATCTGAAGGCTTTACTTCAGCTGCCCCAGAGTTCTCTGCATTTTGCGCTTCAGAATTTTCTGATGTCACAGATTCGACTTCGGTCTCCTCGGTTAATGCAGATGCTTTTTGAATCGTTGTGCATACCAAACCAATGGTAATAATAGTAATAACTCCGACTTTTGCCAGAGAAAGTAAGAATCGATGATGCTTCAACGAATGATGCCTCCAATCTGTAAAATAATGCTGATATCATTATACCACGTAAAAAGAGTGTTTAAAAGGAAGAAAAAATGTAAAGGTTCATATGAAAAGTGTTGACGATAGAAAAAATAAATATCTATGGAAAATGAAATGAAATTCTTTTACAATAAGTTTAGCAGTGAAATTCGTGTGAAGAAAGTGGAGTTATGACTATGATGTTAAGACGTCGTTTAATGATGATGAACAATTCAACGCAAGATAATTCATATAATACTTACGTAAAATACCAGATTATGCATGGGGAGCGCAAAGTCGCTTCGATAGATACTCAGGGGCGTTGTACTGTTTTTGATCAGGATTTTATGCCATATAATCTGTATCTGGAAGATGGTGGTGAAGAGCTGGATACGTTTATTAATAATCTTGCCAATTTTTATTTTTGGTGTGCTTCTCGTGTACTGACACTTGACCGTGAATATGCGAAGGAATTGCTAAACAGTATCGGTGCCACCCAGGCTTCTACAGATAAGGAGCGTGCACAGGTTGCGTTATCTTATCATTGCCTTAGTCTTACGGATATCTATTGGGTAAAACGAGAAGAAGAAAAGATTACATTTCGTGAAATAAATTTGTTTGAAAATCATTTATCTAATGCTTTCGTGGATGTGGCATTGCGCGGCAGACAGATGACGATAGAAAACAGCCATTTGATTGCTGACGATCTTTCAACAAATGGTTCGTTTCCAAAAGCATGGCTGAGAAAAAACAATACTTTCTGGCTTCTGAAGGATGGCGGAAGTCTTGCTGTTGAGAACGAGATTCTTGCCAGTAAGATCTGTCAATGTTTTCAATGTAATCAGGTGGTTTACTCAGAAGAGTTATTTGATGGGACTTTGGTTTCATGCAGTAAAATCATGACTTCTCTTAAATATAGTCTTGTCTCCAGAGAAGCTTTTGAGGTGTTTGCTCTAAATCTGAATATGAATGCTCTGGACTATATACTGGAGCTTGACAGTTATTCTTATTATATGATGAATATTTTAGATTACCTGGTAGGGAATACGGATCGTCATTGGGGAAACTGGGGACTTCTTGTTCGCAATAGTGATAATCAGCCGGAGAGACTTTATGATCTGATGGATTTTAACAAAGCTTTTTCGGCGTATGACAGGATGGAAGGGGCAAACTGTCTGACGACAGATTCGAAAAGATGTACGCAAAAGGAAGCGGCATTAGCAGCAGTAGAAAAAGTGGGACTAAATCAGGTGGCTGAAGTGAAGAAAGAATGGTTTGCAGGCAGAGAAGAGATATATGAAAGATTTATTGAAAGACTGAAACTGCTCGAAAATCATTTGCCTAAATGATAAAATGAATGTTCAGGGACGTCTGAAGGCAGGGACCTTACAGGCGTCCGTTTTAATGTAGTCCGTTTTAATGTACGATAAAATCCTGTTGCAAAGGGAAAGCAGCTTATGATATACTTGCAGCACATCAAAATCACAGACGAGTCCGTTCGGACTAATTCAGCGTCTGTATCGCCGTTTCAAAGACGGTCTCGAAGGTCAGAGGCAATTCGCCGAAGCATTCAGTTTTGATGAGAAAAATGGATATCAGGAGGTACATGCATGGGAAAAGGAAATGCAGCAGTCAGAGAATGGATGAGTAATCCGGTACGATTTTCAGATCTCTATAACGGAATCGTATTTCAGGGAAAGCAGGTGGTATTGCCGGAGGAATTGGAGCCGGCAGAAGGAGAAACGGATATCCTGCTGGAAGATAATGAACAAAAAGTACAGGAAATACACAGATATCGGGATATTGTAATGCGATGGAAAAAGGGAGCGCTACTGGTATTACTGGCATGTGAGAATCAGGAAAAAGTACATTACGCCATGACCGTGCGCAACATGCTCTACGACAGCTTGTCCTATGCCGGGCAGATCCAGCAACTGTGGAAAGAACGGGAAAAGGAAGAAAAACAGAAGATGACAGCCCCAGAATTCTTGTCCAAGTGGAAGAAGGATGACCGCCTGGTGCCGGTTATTACACTTGTCTTCTATTACGACACAGAACAATGGGATGGAAGCACAGACCTACACGGCATGCTCCAATGGGGAGAAGGAAATCAAGAGCTGCTGAGAGAATACGTGCCTAATTATCGAATAAACCTTGTAGACGCTGGAAATCTAGAACATCTGGAACGCTTCCAGAGCGATTTACAAGAAATATTGGGTATGCTAAAATGTAGAGGGAATAAAAAAGAACTGCTAGACTATATGAATAAAAGAGAATCATACTTTCGGAATGTAGACGAAGAAACCTACCAGGTGATGCGAGAATTCCTGCATTCCGAAAAGATGTTAAAAGAAAACGTAGAAAGGATAGAGGGAAAGGAAACGGTGGATATGTGTAAGGCATTGGATGAATTGTATAATGATGGAATAGAGCAGGGAATAGAGCGTGGAATGATTCGAGGAACAATAGAGACAATGAAGGAATTCAATATTTCTATGGAAGAGGCTATAGAAAGAATCTCGAAGAAATTCGAGATTACAAAGGAACAGGCAAAAGAAGAGGTGGAGAAGTACTGGAGCTGATATGAAAGTGGAACGTAAATCGGTGAAAAGATATAGGCAAATCTCTATCAGTATCGTTCTTCTTCTTGTTATCCTCATTCTGGGAGAGGTCTGGTGCTCTACTCATTGGCTGATTGTGCGGAACTATGAATATCAAAGCGAGAAACTGGAGCCAGGACAAGAGATTAATGTAGCAGTATTATCAGATCTTCATGATCATGAGTTCGGAGAAGAGAATGCGAGGCTGGTAAAAAAGGTAAAAGAACAAGAGCCGGATCTTATTCTTCTGGGTGGAGATTTTCTGAATGAAGACTCTGAAGATGCAGATGTGCCGTGTGCTCTTATCCGGCAGTTAAAAGACGTTGCGCCAGTCTATTTTTCTCTTGGAAATCATGAAGTTTCTTATATGGAGAACGGGCATACGGACCTGGTTGGGCAGCTGGAGGCGGCAGGCGCAGTTGTGTTGGACAAATCATATGAAGATATTGAGGTAAATGGAGTGCAGTTCCGGCTGGGCGGGCTGTATGATTATGCATTTGCTCTGGATGGAAATGACGATGCAAAGAACACACCGGAGCCAGTCAAAAGCTTCCTGGAAGATTATCAAAATACCGACCATCTAAAACTCATGATGGCGCATCGCCCGGAGAGCTTCTGCTTCGGAAATGCATCTTCGGTCTGGGATGTGGATCTGGTCATCAGCGGACATATCCATGGAGGGCAGGTGGTACTTCCGATTCTGGGTGGTCTGTACGGAGGAGATCAGGGATGGTTCCCGGAATATGTTCACGGGATGTACCGGAAAGACGATATGAATATATTCGTAACCAGCGGACTTGGAAGCCACCATCAGCTGCTTCCAAGATTCTGGAACCGGCCAGAGATAGCAACGATAAAGATTCATGGATAACGATAAAGGGCATCTGAAAATATGTGTTTTCAGATGCCTTTTCCATATGAGGCGGCAAAAAAGAATTCTGTTGCAAAAGAAATGTAAGCCATGCTATACTTGCATCACATCAAAATCACAGACGAGCCCGCTCGGGCAATTCTTGCGTCTGAATCACCGTTTCAAAGACGGTCTCGAAGGTCAAAGGCAATTCGCCGAAGCATTCAATTTTGATGAGAAAATGAATATCAGGAGGTACATGCATGGGAAAAGGAAATGCAGCAGTCAGAGAATGGATGAGCAACCCGGTAAGATTTTCAGATCTGTACAATGGGATCGTATTCCGGGGAAAGCAGGTGGTATTGCCGGAGGAATTGGAGTCGGCAGAAGGAGAAACGGATATCCTGCTGGAAGACAAAGAACAAAAAGTTCAGGAGATCCACAGATACCGGGATATCGTAATGCGGTGGAAAAAGGGAGCACTACTGGTATTACTGGCATGTGAGAATCAGGAAAAAGTACATTACGCCATGACCGTGCGCAACATGCTTTACGACAGCTTGTCCTATGCCGGTCAGATCCAGCAACTGTGGAAAGAACGGGAAAAGGAAGAAAAACAGAAGATGACAGCCCCAGAATTCTTGTCCAAGTGGAAGAAGGATGACCGCCTGGTGCCGGTTATTACACTTGTCTTCTATTACGACACAGAACAATGGGATGGAAGCACAGACCTACACGGCATGCTCCAATGGGGAGACGGAGAAGAAAATCAAGAGCTGCTGAGAGAATACGTGCCCAATTATCGCATTAACCTTGTAGACGCGGGAAATCTAGAACACCTGGAACGTTTCCAGAGCGATTTACAAGAAATATTGGGTATGCTAAAATGTAGAGGGAATAAAAAAGAACTGCTAGACTATATGAATAAAAGAGAAGAATACTTTCGGAATGTAGATGAAGAAACCTACCAGGTGATGCGAGAATTCCTGCATTCCGAAAAGATGTTAAAAGAAAACGTGGAAAGGATAGAGGGAAAGGAGACGGTGGATATGTGTAAGGCATTGGATGAATTGTATAATGATGGAATAGAGCTAGGAAGAGAACAGGGAATAAAACAGGGAAGAGAACAGGGGATAGAGCTGGGAGTAGAAACATTGAAGGAATTCGGTGTATCCATGGAAGAAGCTATAGAAAGAATCTCGAAGAAGTTCGAGATTACAAAGGAACAGGCAAAAGAAGAGGTGGAGAAGTACTGGAACTGATATGAGAAAAGATCAATAGATAACGCTAGAAGGGTGTCTGAAAACATGTATTTTCAGATGCCTTATATAGACAGAATTCTGTTGCAAAAGAAATGTAAGCCATGCTATACTTGCATCACATCAAAATCACAGACGAGCCCGCTCGGGCAATTCTTGCGTCTGAATCACCGTTTCAAAGACGGTCTCGAAGGTCCAAGGCAATTCGCCGAAGCATTCAATTTTGATGAGAAAATGAATATCAGGAGGTACATGCATGGGAAAAGGAAATGCAGCAGTCAGAGAATGGATGAGCAATCCGATACGATTTTCAGATCTCTATAACGGAATCGTATTTCAGGGAAAGCAGGTGGTATTGCCGGAGGAATTAGAACCGGCAGAAGGAGAAACGGATATCCTATTGGAGGACAAGAAACAAAAAGTACAGGAAATTCACAGATACCGCGACATCGTAATGCGATGGGAAAAGGGAGCATTACTGGTATTATTGGCATGTGAGAATCAGGAAAAAGTACACTATGCCATGGCCGTGCGCAACATGCTCTACGACAGCCTGTCCTACGTCGGTCAGATCAAGCAATTGTGGAAAGAACGGGAAAAGGAAGAAAAACAGAAGATGACAGCTCCAGAATATCTGTCCAAGTGGAAGAAGGATGACCGCCTGGTGCCGGTCATCACACTTGTCTTCTATTACGACACAGAACAATGGGATGGAAGCACAGACCTGTACGGTATGCTCCAATGGGGAGCAGGAGAAGCAGAGCAAGAATTAATAAAAAAATACGTGCCCAATTATCAAATCAACCTAGTAGACGCAGGGAATCTAGAACATCTGGAACGCTTCCAGAGCGATTTACAAGAAATATTGGGTATGCTAAAATGTAGAGGTAATAAAAAAGAACTATTAGACTATATGAATAAAAGAGAAGCATACTTTCGGAATGTAGATGAAGAAACCTACCAGGTAATGCGGGAATTCCTGCATTCTGAGAAGATGCTAAAAGAAAATGTGGAAAGGATAGAAGGAAAGGAGACGGTGGACATGTGCAAAGCATTGGAAGAATTGTATAATGATGGAGTAGAGCAGGGAATAGAGCTAGGAAGAAAGCAAGGAATAGAGCAAGGAATAGAGTGTGGAATGTTTCGAGGAACAATAGAGATAATGAAAGAATTCGGTGTTTCCATGGAAGAGGCGATAGAAAGAATCATGAAGAAGTTCGAGATTACAAAGGAACAGGCGGCAAAAGAGGTGGAGAAGTACTGGAACTAATTTGAAAAAGGCAAAGATCTGACAGCGCGCTCTTTCGAAAAACTAATACGATTGTATTTATTTTGGTACAATCTACAATTGCTTTTGCTATGATTGACAATAGGGGGATGTTTTGGTAGTATGTAGAAAGGAGTATTGGCGAGAATGCCAAAAAATAATAAGGGCGAGAGAAACAAAAGAGGGAGTGGAACGCGTATGAAGAGAGAATATGTTAAACCAGTGATAGAGAGCGAAGAATTTGTGGCAAATGAATATGTGGCAGCGTGTTGGATAGTTTCATGTTATTATCACCATACTTCGTGGCAAACTTGTGCATACGAAGATTGGACAATCAGTGGGTATGATAATTTAGATAACTATATTACTGTTAATGGAAATACTGCAGAGATACACAAGGGAAGTCAAAGTCATTGGGGAGAAGATTCAAATAAATATTATCATAATACAAACGTAAGTAGATACCATCATGAATTAACTGTGGTTCCAACAGATAAGACTAACAATAAAGAGCATCCAAATGTATCAGGCTAATTTTTTGATAAGCAAATAGAGAGTTATCCGAACTTTCGGGTTCAGATAACTTTTTCTATATATACATATAAAGGAGTTTTTATGGATTCTTTTTCAACTACAACAAAATTAGAAGAGCGTCTTGTTATCTCAGCCACCCGGAAGCGTATTCCACTGGGTGGTTCTTTTGAATTGTTGCCTTTATGCAACATGAACTGTCGGATGTGCTTTCTGCGGCTGTCTCCGGAGGAGATGCGCGTCCAGGGGCGGCTGCGCACGGCGGATGAGTGGCTGGCTCTGGCGAGGGAAGCTAAGGAGGCAGGAATGTTGTTCCTGCTGCTGACCGGTGGGGAGCCATTCCTGTATCCGAAATTTGACCGGCTGTATCGTGGACTGTCGGAGATGGGACTATTCCTGACGCTGAATACGAATGGAACGTTAATAACAGAAGAATATGCAGACCTTCTGGCAGAACATCTGCCAAGGAGAGTGAATATTACGCTCTATGGCTCTTCCGATGAGATATATGGGCAGCTTTGTCGCAATCCCCATGGTTTTACCCAGGTAATGCGGGCAATTCATCTTTTGCAGGAGAGGCATGTGCCGGTGAAGCTAAATGGCAGTCTGACACCGGACAACTGGGAGGATCTGGAGAAGATTCAGCAGATCGCCCATGACCTGGATATCCCTTTGGAGGTGGATTCTTATATGTTTCCGTCTTCCAGAAAGGGTGTATGCAAGTTTGATGAGAAGGCGAGACTTACGCCGGAGAAAGCGGCAGAAGGATATGTGAAGATCAGGCGGGATGAATTGTCAGAGGAAGCCTTCCGGGAACTTGCGAAAGCCATGGCTGAATGTTATGATAAGGGAGTAGATTTTCTGGGAGAATGTGACCCGGAACCGTTGCCTTGCAGGGCGGGATTGAGTTCTTTCTGGATCAACTGGAAGGGTATGATGACACCGTGTGTGTTCATGGATCAGCCGGGAATTCCGGTATTTGAATGCGGATTTGAGAAGGCGTGGGAATATGTGAAGCAGGAGAGAGACAAACTGTTTCTTCCTTCCGAATGTACGAAGTGCGGCAAGCGTGCATTTTGTACAGTGTGTGGAGCATGTGCATATACGGAGACCGGAGATTTTCAGAAACGGCCGGATTATATGTGTGCCATGACGATGGAGAAGCTTCGCCTGATGGCGGCATATGCGGATGAAGAGTTGAGTCAACTGGTAACATAAGAGAGTCAGGAGAGGAGATTAGAAAGATGAGAATTGCAAAGGAATTTATTTTAAGAGAGATTGCGGGAGAGTGTGTACTGGTTCCGACTGGTGCAACAACACAGGAATTTAACGGGCTGATCACCATGAGCGATACGGCAAGATTTATCTGGGAGAATATGGAGAAGGCAGACAGTCTGGATGAGATGATAGAGATGATTCTTGAAGAATATGAGATAGATGAAGAAACTGCAAGAAAAGATGCCGTTGGATTTATCTCGCAGTTATTACAGGCTGGTTTCGTAGAATGTACGAAGGAGGATAAGACCTGGTAATGGCAAAGAAGAGTACACGTAGGCGTCTTCAGATTCTGTTGCTTGCGGCAGCAGTTATCATGGTGATTCTGTATATTGTGAACCGGTGGGTGCTCTACAGTCGGTTTGACCGGTCAACACCGGAGATTACATTTGACTCGGAGGTGCTGGAGGTATCTGTCGCTGTTACGGAGGAAGAATTGCTGAATGGAGTAACGGCTGCAGATAAGAAAGACGGAGATGTGACGGATACGATTATTATTGAAAGTATATCCAAGATGTTGGGAGATCATGAACGGATCGTGACCTATGCAGCATTTGATAAGGATAACCACGTAGGCAAGGCACAGAGGAAGATCCGGTATACGGATTATACATCTCCGAGATTCTCTCTGGATGGTCCTCTGGAAGCAGGCACTATGAATGCAGAGATGTCTGATATACTGGCGCCTTTGCATGCCACAGACTGCATTGACGGAGATCTGACCAGTCAGATAGTAGTAATAGATACGGAGATTACTTCCATGTCTGCGGATGCCATGACGGCACAGTATGAGGTGCAGGTGACGAACAGCTGCGGCGATGTGACAACACTGAAGCTTCCGGTAAGAATGCAGATGAATACGAGTGGAAGCTTTGCTGAGATTAAACTGTCAGAGTATCTGGCTTACCGTAAAGTCGGAGAAGCTGTGGATCCTGCAGCTTTTGTAGTGAGTGCATCAGCTGGGGGACAGGAGTATGGAGTGGGAGGTCTACAGATCAATTCGAATCTGGACACATCCATGCCGGGAGTATATACAGTGACCTATACATTGAGCGTAGAGGGGAACAGTACATCTACGGATTTGATAATTGTAGTAGAAGAGTAGGACATTAAGAAGATGACAGAACAGATTGATATTGTAAATATAATCCGGCGTGTGCTCAGACAATGGCAGATGATCCTGCTGGCGGGCATCATCGCGGCCATGGGGTGCGGTATCGTGTCAAGCCGGCTGTATCGACCGCAGTTTGAGACCAAAGCAATCATTGTGGTATATGAGAAAAGTGGATCCGGTGGTACCAGCGGAGCACAGGAGACTGCATCGGTATTTCAGGAGGTCATTACCAGCAGCCTGCTGCAGAAGAAAGTGGCAGAGGCGCTTGAGGTGTCATCATTGCCGGGAACCATATCCTGTGAGAGTATCCCGAATACGAATATGATTACGTTGAAGGTACAGGCAGCTGCACCGAGAGATGCCATGCTTGTTATGAACGGGATACTGGATCATTACGGAGAGGTGACTGAGAAGCTGCTTGGCAACATGGTGCTTCAGGTGCTGGAAGAGCCGAAAGTACCGATGCAGGCAATCGATGCATATGATGAAAAGCGTCTCCTTGCAAAAGCATTTCTTGTGACGGTGGCAGGACTCAGCCTGCTGCTTGCGCTGTATTATTATTTCAGGGATGATATTAAGAATGAGAATGATGTAGAGAGAAAGCTAGATACACGTCTGTTTGCATCAATATATCATGAGAATCTGAATAAAGGGTTCCACCTGAGGCGGAAGAAGGAGAAGACCGGACTTCTGGTTACCCATCCGGTTACCAGTTTCGGATATATCGAGACGTTCCAGAAGCTGTGTATGAAGCTGGACTATAAAGCGGGGCGAAGGGGAAAGAAAGTGATCCTTGTGACCAGTGTTCAGGAAAATGAAGGAAAGTCTACGGTGTCGGCTAATCTGGCATTGTCTCTTGCTAAACGTGGGAAAAAGGTGCTTCTGGTAGATGCTGACCTTCGTAAGCCGGCGCAGTTTAAGCTCTTCGGACAGACCTACACAAAGGGAGAGCCTCAGATTGGCAGTGTGCTTGCAGGGAAAGCGGATCCGGAGGCTGCAATACGCGAAATTGAGCATACGGGAGTACAGCTTCTTGCGGGCAGTCGAAGCTATAAGAATGCAACCAGACTTCTTGGCAGCCGGAGTGCGTCAAAGGTATTTGCGAAGTTTCAGACAGAAGCCGACTATATTATCATAGATACACCACCTATGTATCTTGCGGCAGATGCGGAAGAGATTATGCAGTATGCGGAGATGGGACTGCTGGTGGTGAGACAGAACTGTTCGAAAGCAAAGGACATCAACGATGCAATTGATATTTTCAAGAAGACGGGATGCCATCTGTTAGGGTGTGTGCTGAATGATGTGGAGACCGGGATCTTTGGAAATCTGGCACCGGGTTCAGACGGATACCAGCACAAATACGGATATGGCTATGGATATTATAAAAAGAAAGAACCAAAGGAGAATACCTGATAAGATATGAGTAATAAAGAAGAACCCAATTTAATCGATATTACTTCTTTTCTGGAAGATTTTCTGAAAACAGTCAGAAAGTTCTGGATTTCTTTGATCATATGTATCCTGATAACGGCAGCAGGATTTTATATCTACGCAAGAGTTCATTATCAGCCGGAATACCAGAGTCAGGCAACATTTTCAGTGAATACAGAGGGAAGCTCGGTAATCAGTGGAGGAACCAGTGGCAGCGAACAGGTGAAGGAGAGTCTGCCGTACATTCTTCAGTCGGATGTGATGAAGAATATGGTTATGGAGGATCTGGAACTGGACACCTTTCCTGCGCAGATTGAATTAGAGAGTAAGGAATCGGCAAATTTCTATATACTGAAGGTCACCTCTGATGATGCAGGAATGGCATATGGTATTCTGCAGTCGATTTTGGAGAATTGTCCCAAGGCTAGTGTGTATGTGCTGGGCAAGATACAGATAGAAGTGCTGGATGACTCGGGAATTGCAGCAAGACCATGGAATTATATGGATAAGAGGATGAGCCTTGCCAAAGGCGCTACTGTCGGAAGTTTACTCTGGATGATTTTTGCTTTTTTCTATACATTGACGAATCATACGATTCAGAGGGAAGAGGATTTTAAGAAATATTTGAGTGTAACCTGTATAGCAGCTATACCGAAGATTACATTTAAGAAACGCCGTAAACAGTTTGACAGGCATATCCATATTTATAATGATAAAGTTGGTTACGGATTTCTGGAAGCGATGCGTACCGTCCGGACAAGGGTAATTCGGGAAACAAAACGCTTCGATGGACGAGTGATCTTGGTGACAAGCTCTTTGCCGGGCGAAGGTAAATCTACGTTGGCCGCGAATCTGGCTCTGTCGCTGGCTGAAAAAGGAAGGAAAACTGCGCTGGTTGATATGGATCTCAGAAATCCCTCTGTTGGCAAAGTTCTTGGATCAGAAGCTGATGTAAAATACGGTATATCAGATGTGCTGAGAAATAAAATAAATATAGAAGATGCAATCCAGACACTGGACGATTGGGGAGTCGATGTGCTTTTTGGAAAAGAAGCGGTGTCGGATCCGGTTAAACTTCTTAGTACCGGACGGGTGGAAGAGATGATGGATGAGCTGGAAGACAGGTATGATTATGTGGTTCTGGATACCCCTCCGGCGGCAATGCTGGCGGATGCATCAGCAGTTGCCAGATGTGCAGACTGTGCGCTCTATGTCGTAAAGCAGGACTATGCAAGAATAGAGAGGATTGCAGAGGGCATGGATATGCTGACACTTTCCAGACTGCCGATTATAGGCGCAGTTCTCAACGGTGCTGAACGGGCCCTGGGAGGCTACGGCGGATATGGCGGTTATCGATATGGACGCTACGGCAATTACGGCGTTTATGGAGAACAGGTAAAAGCGGGAGAAGAAAATGCGGAATATGTGGATATAGGAGAGCAGCAGGAGAAAAAGGTGTGAAAAAGCAATATCGATTTGGTCACGTAAAAATAGAACTGAATATGCCGGAAAGGATGCCGGTTCCAGAGAATATGCAGAAATTTGCGTGCGAGGATACCGGGAACAATGACAGACTGTACGAGATTAGATATACATCATCTCTTGCAGAAGTCGAAGAAGGTATTAGGCAAAATAATCCTGATATGAGAGAGATTTGCAGAGAGACGCTTCGACTTTTGATGGCTCCGGGAATGGAATGCCGGATACTGAATTTTCATGGAACCAGAGAGCCGTATGGGATCCTGTTTGAAGAACAAGGAATGCCATATCAGGTATGGGTTGATGAAAAGGTTACTCCAATGCTGGTATACGATACAATCTTTGTATCGCTGCTGGCGTTAGAAAAACTGATGCTGGAGCATGATTCCCTGATTTTACACTCGGCGTATATGTACCGGGAGGGGGAAGCGGTGCTATTTTCTGCACCGTCAGAGACAGGGAAGTCAACGCAGGCTGATCTGTGGGAGAAGTATCGCGGAACCCGAACTGTGAATGGAGACCGGTCTCTTCTGGTTCGGGAAAAGGATGGCTGGTATGCCTGCGGCTGGCCGGTCTGCGGAAGCTCGGATATATGTAATAACGAATCTTATCCGATCCGTGCGATTGTGATGCTTCACCAGGCCAGGACGAACAGTATAGAGAGGCTCGAAGGATTCGAAGCGGTACAAAAGCTGATGGCTCAGATTACCATCAATATGTGGAATGCAGAGTATCAGATGAAAGCGATGGATAAAATAGAGGAGATTATTGCAGAGGTTCCGATGTATGAACTTGGATGTGATATCTCAGAGGAGGCGGTAAAATGTCTGGAAAGGGTTCTGTGATGGTAGGACTTACACGTGTGCAGGAAGAATTCCTGAAAATTCTTGAAAGCTTTATGCATGGAAAAGAATATCATTTTCCGGAAGCGTTTGAAGAAATAGAAGAATTATATCAGATGGCGGGTATCCATAAGATGACTGCTGCTGTTTATGAACAGATCCGTAACGATGTGCTTCTTGGAAGATCGGAATATGCCGGCCTTGCGGGAGCATTTAAAAATTATACGATGCGGGATGTTATGATGCAGATGCAGCGGACAGATGGCTTTCTGCGCATTTATCAGAAAATCTGTGAGACGGGCGTGCGCCCGCTGGTTGTGAAGGGCATAATATGTCGTAATCTGTATGAGAAATCAGATTATCGCGTGTCCGGCGATGAAGATATCCTTGTTCGGAAAGAAGACTTTGCCCTATGTGACGAGATTCTGGTGGCCGAAGGATTTCAGAGAGAAGAGCCCGATACAGAACATCTGCCGCAGGAGATTCCTTATATTAATCCGCAAAATGGTGTGTATATTGAGATGCATTTTGACCTGTTTGCAGAAGAGTCCGGTGCATATGGGCACCTGAACAGAGAGTTTGGAGATGTATTTGATACTTGTATCAGTGAAGAGATTCAGGGTCAAACAGTCTGGACGTTGAGTCCGACGATGCATCTTTTTTACCTGATCTGTCACAGCCTGAAGCACTTTCTCCATGGCGGGTTCGGAATCCGGCAGGTCTGTGATATGGTAATGATGGCAGAACACTACGGAGCTGATATTGACTGGGAGTATATATACGGGAGATTACAGGAATTACGCATGGAAGGGTTCTGGAATGGACTGGCGGAGATAGGACGGAAGTATCTTGGATTCTCTTTTGAGAAAGCGCATTATCCGGTGTTCCTGCAGAAAGAACACGTGAACTGTGATCATCTGCTTCTTGATCTCCTTGACAGCGGCATCTTCGGCGACAGCACGATGGAGAGAAAGCACAGTTCTAATATTACACTGGCAGCAGCAGAAAGCGGAAAGAAAGATACCGTGGCTTCCGTGAAGGCATCCCTGTTTCCGGGGAAAGCCTATATGGAAAAAGGATATCCGTGGATAAAAAAATGCCCGTGGCTTTTGCCGGTAGCCTGGGGCATGAGAATCGTGGGTTACTTAAAGAGAAAAAGAAAGAGCAGCAAAGAAGAGCCGGGCGGCGTGGAGATTGGAATGAGCCGGGTGGAGCTTTTGCGGGAGTATGGTATTATAGATTGATGAGAGGCTTGATAATGGATGGATATATATTATTTAAGAATAATAAATAGGTACAAAATATCCGTTTATTTATAAAATTATTGTTGACTTTTCCTTATAATATAGAGTATACTTAAACATAGAATTATAGAAATGAAGGTTTATCGAATGTAGCATAGATATGAAGGAGTGGAGTAATTTATGAGGAAAGAATATGTAAAGCCATCAATAACAAGTGAAGAGTTTGTAGCTAATGAGTATATCGCCGCATGTTGGAATATAAGGTGTAATGTACCATATGGGTATGGATATTATGAAACGAATGGCAAGCCGGGATATCAGTCTGATGATGTCTATATTGCTGAAGGGAGCGGATGTAAAAAAATGCATGAAGCAAGAGGTATTGATGCAGCCGGACCGGCGGCTAATGCAATGTGGCAACCAACTAATGTATTTGGTCAAAAAGTGGGGGATCCTTACGGAGTATTCTATTTCAAGGCAAAAGGAGATCATTGGGGTGATTCCAATCACCATTTTTGCACATTAGATAAAGTGAATTGGGATCCAAATCCAAATGCATCGAACTAGTGAGATTAATTCAATACAGTTTTATGAAACATGATTTTTAATTATATGAAAATTTTGCGAACATATTGTGTGTGATATATGTTTTGCAAAATTTTCTTTTTGTTTATAGATATATGCCAATCTACTGATATCTGTGCTACAATGCTTCTGTATAAGCATATGGCAGAGTGGAGGTTATCCATGAGAAGAGTTGATACGCAGGAATATTTATCTGTATTGAAGGATCTGGTGCAGGAGGGAAAGGAAGTGAGCCTTCTGGTGGCTGGCAGCAGTATGTCTCCGTTCTTGATCCATGAACGCGACTATGTGTATTTCCGGCAGCCGGACCGGGAACTTCGTAAGGGGGATATTGTATTTTTTCAGAGGAAGAGCGGGCAGTATGTGATGCACCGGATCTGGAAGGTGCGTCCAGAAGGATATTATATCGTTGGGGATGCGCAGATTGACATAGAAGGACCGGTCCTCAGGGAACAGATCTTTGCAATTGTGACAAAGGTGCAGAGAAAGGGCAGATGGATAGAGCCCGGAGACTTCTGGTGGGAGTTTTTTGAGCATGTGTGGCTTCATATGATACCGGTACGACGTATGATCATGAGCGTGTACGCGAAGATAAGAAGATAGAAGTTCTGATACGTGGAGGAATTAGATGGAAGAAAATCAAAGTGGAAAAGGAATATCCTTTGAATCGTTGGATATATTGATAAAGAGATGGAAGGATGGGACATTTTCGGAGATCATTGATGACTGGAAATGGATATTTTCCTATAGTAAGAGATACAAGAGTGCGATCATATTCTATACGCTGCTTGGTATATTCAGTACATCCATGGGGCTTGTGAGCAGTGTGGCGAGTAAGTATATGATTGATATTATTACCGGATATCAGACGAACAAGCTGTGGATCATGATTGCGATTACACTGGGAAGTGCGGTGTTCAGTCTGGTGTTTTCCAATGTGATCAACCGTGTGTCAGCAAAGCTGAGTATCTATATTAATAATGATATTCAGGCGGATATATTTGATAAGATTATAGATGCAGACTGGTTGGAGATTAATAAGTACAGCAATGGAGATGTGCTGAACCGTTTTAACAGTGATGTGAGTACGATCAGTAGTAATGCCATTAGCTGGCTTCCGACGATTGTGATCGCAGTCTATAATTTTATCGCTACGTTTGTTGTCATCTGGCATTATGATAAGATTATGTCTCTGCTTGCATTTGCCAGTGCGCCGGTTATGCTTCTGATGTCGAAGTTTTTGATCTCGAAGCAGCGGGAGTATGCAAGAAAAGTCAAAGAGATGAACAGTGATATGATGACGTTCGAAGTGGAGACTTTTTATAATTTTGATACGATCAAGTCTTTTGGCATCTCTTCTTTATATGGGAAGAAGATGAGGGAATGGCAGCGCAAATATAAGGATGTAAGTCTGGAGTACAATATGTTCTCTATTAAGACAGGGGTATTCATGTCAATCATGGGAATGATCGTGCAGTATGCGGCATTTGGCTACTGTCTGTTCCGTCTGTGGACGCATGATATTACGTATGGAACGATGACATTGTTCTTGCAGCAGAGAGGCAACCTGAATTCCGCGTTTAATAATGTGATTTCGATTATTCCGAACTTTTTAAACAGTTCTATATCTGCGCACCGTATCCGGGAGCTGGCACAGCTTCCGAAGGAAGTGCATATTGCGGAGAGCAGTAAGCTGGATGCGCTTGCAGAGCATGGATTCGAAGTGCGGATGCGGGATGTGGATTTTTCCTATGTGGAAGGAACACGGGTAATTACAAAGTCTTCGTTCCGGGCATGCCCGGGAGAGATCGTGGCTTTGGTAGGACCGTCTGGAGAAGGTAAGACAACCATGATTCGTCTGATCCTTGGATTGATTCGTCCGGAAGCGGGACAGGCGGTCATCAGGGGCTTGGATGGAAGTGAAGTGGAGATGAATGTGGAGACGAGACATCTCTTTGCCTATGTTCCCCAGGGAAATACAATTCTGTCGGGGACGATTGCGGAAAATATGCGGATGGTGAAGGAAGATGCCACGGATGAGGAGATTATTGAGGCGTTGAAGGTATCCTGTGCATGGGATTTTGTCGGAAAGATGCCGGAGACGATCAATAGTAATATCGGTGAGAGAGGCCGTGGCTTTTCGGAAGGACAGGCTCAGAGGATTGCAATCGCACGGGCAGTGCTTCGGGATGCTCCAATCCTGCTGCTGGATGAAGCAACGTCTGCATTAGATGTAACGACGGAACGGCAGGTGCTGAGAAATATTATCAGTCAGCGGCCGAACAAGACTTGTATTGTGACGACGCACCGGCCGAGTGTGTTGAATATGTGTCAGCGGGTATACCGGGTGATGGAAACGACGGTCACTGAACTGTCAGAGGAAGAAGCTGGAAAGATGGCGATGGATTTTTAGTAGTTTTTTACACAGAGAATGCATTTTGTGATATAATTACACATTATTGCATGAATAAAGGATGATAAAATGATAGATATACATGCGCATATTTTACCAGGTATAGATGACGGGGCGGAGGATATATACGATACTCTTGAGATGGCGAGAATGGCGGTAGACAGTGGCGTGAAAGCTATGGTGGCGACGCCGCACTGTAATCTGCCGGGGCTTTTTGATAATTATTTTAGCGATGCTTATGTCAAGGTGTTCCAGGATAGTGTACGGGCGTTGGCAAGGGAGAAGATTCCGCTTAGGCTGTATCCGGGAATGGAGGCTTTTGCGACGTATAATCTGCCGGATCTGCTTGTGGATGGGAAGATTATGCCGCTCAATCAGAGTCGCTATGTGTTGGTGGAATTTTCTTTTGATGAAGATCCTGATTTTGCAACGGATCTGCTGCGCAGGATGTGTGCGGTAGGTGCCAAGCCAGTAGTTGCACATGCGGAGCGATATGAATTTATTCAGGACCGGCCGCAGATTGCGTATCAGTGGAGACTGAGCGGATGTGTGATACAAGTGAATAAGGGGAGTTTTCAGGGGAGATTCGGAAGAAAGGCACAAAGGATAGCTTATCGTATGCTTAAGCATAATCTGGTCTCTGTTGTGGCAAGTGATGCACACAGTCCGTTTCAGAGGACACCGTATATGTTGGATGCATATGAGGAAGTGTGTGAGGAGTATTCTAAGAGATGTACAGATCTTGTGTTCAAACACAATCCTGAGAGAATCTGCAGTAATAGTCCCATATTGAAACGGAAACCAATCGAGTTTTCTGAGTATGATATATAGATAAGGAAGTAGAGTATGAGAAGATTAAGAATAGTCATATGTATAATATTTGTCGTGTCGTGTATTCTGTTTGCAGGATATCAGGTGAAGGTAAGAGTGTTGGAAGATCATACGGCACCGGAGATTCAGTGTAAGGAAGATACGGTGTCCGTCAGCGTGGCAGATCAGGAGGAGGCTCTCTTAAAGGGGGTCACGGCGAAGGATAATAAAGATGGGGATATTACAGATTCTATTCGAATCTCCGCGATGTCACATTTCATTAATAATAAGCGTACCGTGACGTATGTGGTCTTTGATAAGGCCAATAATATGGCGACTTTGGAACGGACGGTGGAATATACAGATTATACGTCTCCGAAGATCCACATGCTGAAGCCTCTGCGTTTTTCCAGTACAGATCAGGCGGATACAACGATGTCAGAGTATCTGTCCGCGGAGGATTGTCTGGATGGGGATCTGACCAATCAGATTCGTACGATTGTGGATAACAGTTATTATAGTGGACAGGCAGGAACATTTCCAGTGACTCTGCAGGTCAGCAACAGTGCGGGAGATGTGTGCTCGGTAGCGGCAGAGATGACGATTACGGATTCAGATGACCGTCAGGAGCGTTATAAGGAGTATCCGCTTCTGTCAGAGTATATCGCATATACAACTGTGAATCAACCCATTGATCCGGCTGCTTACCTGATTGGAATTGAGAAAAATGGGACGGAATATACTTATGAAGCGGATGGTGCTATGATTGCCGGAACCAGGGAGGCAATCGGAATTGCATCTTATGTAGATTATGAGAATCCAGGTGTCTATACGGTGGAATTTACTTATACAGGTGACAGTGGTGTGACTGCAGTTACCAAGTTGTATGTGGTTGTGGAAGGAGAATAGAATGAGCAGAGACGAGAAAAATAGAGACGAGATATCGGCAGCAGTTGATTCGGGAGTCGATCTTTTTACTCTGGTGCAGGATATTCTCAGGAATTGGTGGGTGATTCTTCTGGGAGCACTTGCAGGAGCGATGTTAACCTATGTAGTAACGAGTGTACAGTATGTCCCGGAATATACGACGACGGCTACATTTGTAGTCGGTTCCAAAGGAAGTAATAATACCTACAGTAATCTTTCAGCAGCATACAGCATGGCACAGACCTTTGAAAAGGTATTGAAAAGTAATGTCATGGAGAAGATTATCTGTGAGAATCTTGGAATGGAAGAAGTAGATGCGAAGATTACTACGGAGGTAAAGGAAGGGACCAATCTGCTCACGCTAAATGTGACGGCAGACACGGCGAAGGATTCCATAGATATTATCCGGACGATCATGGAGCACTACTCAGAAGTGTCTATTTATACAGTGGGAAATGCGGTTCTTAGTGTACTGGAAGAACCGAAGATGCCTTATGCATCGACCAATCCATTGAACACAAGAAGAGAGATGAAGAAGGGATTCTTAGGTGGAGCCGGAATATGTATCCTCTTATTTGGACTTTTATCCTTTATGCAGAATTCGGTCAAGCAGGAGAAAGAGATTGAGAAAAAACTGGATGCGAGAAGTCTTGGCGCGATCAGCTATGAATTCAAATACAAGACGCTGCGGGAGTTCGTACATCATAAGAAATCTGCTGCGCTGATCGATAATCCAATCGCAAGTTTTCCGTTTGTAGAGAGTTACAAGAAGCTGGCGGCGAAAGTGGAATACCAGATGGCGAAGGATGATCGCAAAGTTCTGGTGGTTACAAGTACCGCGGAGAATGAAGGAAAGTCTACGGTGGCAGCGAACCTTGCAATCAGTCTTGCGGAGCAGGGGAAGAAGGTTATTCTTGTTGATGGTGATATCCGCAGACCTTCTCAGTTCCTGATCTTTGATCTGAAGGTTGAGGAGAAGAATGAGCTGGGTGAATTCCTGAAAGGTTCTGGTGTGCTGACGGATATATTGATGAAAGGGGAACGACCGCATCTGTTCTTCCTTGGCGGAAGAAACTGTTATTCTTCTTCCACTGAGATCCTTCATACAGATAAGCTTCCGAAGTTGATGAATGCATGTAGAAAATATGCGGATTATGTAATCATTGATACTCCACCGGCAGGGCTCATGGGAGATGCGCAAGTATTTGCACAGTGTGCAGACGCGGTATTGATGGTAGTAAGACAGAATTATATGCTGGCTGAAGATGTTAATGATATTATGGATGATTTTCGTGATAATCATACGAAGATCCTGGGTGTTGTGCTCAATGGAGTGCAGACATTTTCCAGTGTGGCAGACAGCTCGGTCGGACGCTATTATGGCAAGTATGGATATGGACAATATGGTCATTATGGGAATTATAATAAGAATAGAGGGAATTGAGGCATATGGAAGATTATAGAGAAATGTCCGGGAAGGAATCTCGGGAAGCGCCTGAGAAGATAGATCTTACGTCGCTTCTGGTTGATTTTTGTCAAGGGGTGCGTAAGTTATGGTGGCTGATCGTAGTTTTGACTGTGTTTTTTGCAGTGAAGAATTATTTTACTACTACAACTACTTATGTGTCTCAATATGTTGCGTCGGCGACGGTATCGGTGAATTCTACCACTGGAAGTTCTGCACAGGATATGGCACAGATATTTCCGTACATTCTTACCAGCGGTGTTCTGGAAGATGTAGTGGCGGAAGATCTAGGAGTGGCTACCCTTCCAGGTACGATTAGTGCAGAGGCGGATGAGGGAACCAACCTGCTCACAATCTCTGTGACGGCAGATGACCCGCAGGTGGCGTATAATACACTGGTCTCTGTGTTAGACAATTATCCGCAGGTAGCAGAGTTTGTTGTGGGAAAGACGCAACTCACCGTGTTGGATGAGACGGGAATTCCGTCAGATACAAAGCGTTCAGAGGTAATTCGAGGTTCCTATAAGAGAGGCGCTTTAAAAGGAGCTTTGATTGGATGTGTCATACTGGTTCTCTATGTGTTGCAGAGAAGAACGGTGAAGTCCAAGAAAGAATTAAAAAAGCAATTGAATCTGATGGATTGTGGAAGTGTTCCGTATATTCGGGTGAAGAAGCGTAAGAAAGAGACATTTCACAATACGTTAAGTCTGTTGAATGAAAGAATCTCACAAGGATATGTGGAAGCAATCCGAAAAATAAGAATTAAGGTAATGCGGGATATGGAGGAGAATGGTTTCCAGTCTCTTCTGATTACCAGTTCCATTCCAGGAGAAGGTAAGACGACCCTTGCGGCGAATCTGGCTATCTCAATCGCGAAGCAGGGGAAGAAGGTAATCCTTGTGGATTGTGATATGAGAAATCCATCTGTTGCGGGTGTGATGAATGAACAGGAGAAGCACCCTGGGCTTGGAGTGGTTCTGAAAAAGGAAGTTGCCATTAAGGATGCTATGGTAAATGTAGAAGTGCAAAATGGAAGTCTGAAGGTGCTCTACGGTGGTGAGAATGACGAAGGAAATACGAAGCTTCTGAGTTCAAAGAGCATGCGGGCGTTGGTTCAGGCATTGATTAAGCAGGCGGATGTTGTCATATTTGATACGGCCCCGTCGGGATTGCTGGCAGATGCCCCGGTACTTGCACGATATGTGGATGCAGCACTCTATGTGGTACGTTATGACCATACGAAGATGAGGCAGATTCGAGAAGGTGTGCAGGCTCTTGCGATGAGTGGCATCCACATCATCGGTTATGTATTTAACGGTGACAGTTCAAGCAGAAGCCGTGGATATGGGTATGGTTACAGCTATGGATATAAGCGTTATGGCGGCTATGGGCGTTATGGAAGCCGGAGTCATTATGGAAATTATACGGACGCAGAAAAAGGAACACAGGATCAAGACGGACGTGTCATTAAGGAGTAAGGAGGCACTGTAGATGAAGTTTTTCAGAAAGCATAAAAAGCGGAAGATTATAGGAATTGTCATACTGGCAGTGATATTGTTGATTGTAGGTGTCTATGGTTCTATTATCTGGAAATTCTACAAAGATACGGTTGATATTGTTCCTGCAGATGAGGTGGATCCAAAGGCGAAGTCTGTAAAAATTGCAGAGGCGGATCAGAAGGATGACGAGGTATACAATGTGCTGTTGGTCGGTACAGATTCCAGAGATCCGAATTCAGACATGGGACGTTCTGACAGTATGATGCTGGTTTCATTTAACAAAAAGGAAAATAAATCTACGGTGGTTTCCTTCTTGCGAGATTCGCTGGTAGATATCGATGGTTATGGCAAGAGTAGACTTGGTCATACCTACGCATATGGAGGGGTCGGTCTTACGATCAACACCATCAATAAGACTTATGATCTGGATATTCAGAATTATATTACCATTAATTTTGAAAATCTGGTCGGCATTATCGACGAAATCGGCGGCGTGAAGGTATATATTTCCGAAGAAGAGGCAGAATATTATCGTCAGAACGGTATGCCGAATATCGAGTCCGGCGATGTGATTCTGACAGGCTCCCAGGCACTGGCACATGCCAGAAACCGTACGCTGGGAAGTGATTTTGAGAGAACGAGAAGGCAGCGCAGCGTCATGTACGGAATATACCGCAAAGTAATGGAAGATAAAGATCCTTCCTCCATTCTCTCGCTGATCAATTACTGCATGAATCAAGTTGAGACGAATATGAGCGTGACAGAGATCTACGATATGGCCAAAGATGTCCTGGCGGTAGATAATCTGAAGATGCAGCAGGCAAGTCTTCCGCAGGATGGAACTTATACGGATATCACCTATGAGGGGATGGCAGTATTGGAGATAGATTTTGATGCGAATAAGAAGTTCCTGGAGGAATTGCTGTATTAATCGCTGGATGGCTGCGTGAATGGTAAGATTTGAATATGTTTTGTGATAAAAGGAGAGGCGTGTACTCTCCTTTTTGTGTATGGTGCGTGGGTGTTGAGTTATCTTGTGTATTCATATTGCGCATAACATTGTACATGGAAATAAAGAGGGAGATATGATAAAATGAGTAAGAGATATAGAGCATGCTCTGTAAAGGGTGCTCGGAATGTACGGAGGAAATATCTATGAAAAGAGGCAGGCGGATCCTGGCAGTCTTTTTGATGATGGTCGTCTTGTCGGTCATCTTATGTGGTGGAATCTGTCCGGGAATGATCCTGACGGTATCGGCCACAGAGATGGCAGAAGAAGGGGACGAAGGGCTGACGGAGCAGGAGAAAGCCGAAAAAGCGGAGCAGGAGTTGCAGCAGCAAGTCTATGCGATGCCGGTTGAGAGTAATGGGTGGGAGAACTGGCCTCAGGGACCCGGAACCTACGGCGAGGCGGCGATTGTGATGGAGGTAGGGACGGGAGCGATCTTGTATGCGAAGAATATTGACGATCACCACTATCCGGCAAGTATTACCAAAGTGCTGACAGCGTTAGTGGCGTTGGAGAATGGGCAACTGACGGATACGGTAACATTTTCCCATGACAGCGTAGCATTTCTGCAGCCAGGAGATTCTTCGGTGGGCTTGAAAGAAGGCAACATTATCTCGCTGGATCAGGCATTGCACGCTACTTTGCTTGCATCAGCCAATGAGGCGGCTTATGCGGTGGGAGAAAGTGTGGGAATCAATGCCGGATATGATTATAACTGGTTCCTGGAACAGATGAATACCCGGTGTAAGGAACTGGGCGGAGAGAATTCGAATTTTGTGAACACTAATGGGCTGCACGACCCGAATCATTATACCTGTGCGAGGGACATGGCACTGATTGGAAGAGAGTTGTTCAAGTATCCAGAATTCTTCAGTATTGTACAGACTTTGAATTACGAGATTCCTGAATCAGAGACCACGGAGCAGCACGTCTTCCAGCAGAAGCATAAGATGCTGATTCCAGGGAACTCGAATTATTATGAATATGCGATTGGTGGAAAGACCGGATACACATCCGATGCGCTGTCTACGCTGATTACCATGGCGGATAACGGCAACTTACAGTTGGTGTGCGTCGTGCTGCGCACCCATGGGGCAAATATATACCCCGATACAAGAAATCTCTTCGATTATGCATTTGCCAACTTCCAGAAGATCTCCGTGGAAGAGAATGAAACATCAGAAGATGTGGATGAATGCAGTGGATATGTCGTGGTGCCAAATGGCGTGGAATTCACGGACTTGGCTATGGAGATTATTCCAGATGGCGGGACAAGTACAGAAGCCACACTAGAATATCGCTATGATGATCAAGTAGTTGGCTCTGCCCGGGCTGTGCTAAGCCAATCTTATCTGGCAGAACACTCCGCAAAAGTGCAGGATGTCAAAGAGCTGCGGGCGCAGACAAAAGAAAAATCGGAGGATAATGAGAAAAACCTGTGGGAAAAGCTCGTCGAGAAATTCGGCAAAAAGTCCCTGGCCGAAAAAATCATCATCCTCGTAGCCAGTATCTTATTACTGGTGCTGATTGCAGTATTTTTACGCACCATGATCGTCAGAAAACGAAAGTAATTTGGGACGGGGGTTTTTTCATTTTCCTCCGTCCCAAATTAAAATATCCCTGTCCCTTTTTCGATTTACCCTGTCCCCTTTATACAATATGACGAAAAATATGCAGAATCATTGTGAAAAAATCCCTTGACGAATCAAGGGGGTTTTCAGTATAATAAAACCGCATATTGAGAAAAATGTTGACGAAGACAGTAGGTTATATTTGAACGATGCAGAGAATCGGGGATGGTGGGAGCCTGATACAAGTAGAATATATCTGAATATCACTTCCGAGTTGCAGTTCCTGAAAGGCGGTAAGTTGAACCGAGTAAAGGCTGCCGGGATTCGCCCGTTACAGAGAAGACATATGATAGTATGTTTAGGTGGTTTATAAACGTAAGTACAGCTTTCGTCCTATTCAGGACGGAAGCTTTTTTGTTCTATATCCATGAAAAAATTCATTTTGGGTACAGGGCATATTTCAATTAGGTACACCACATTTTTTATTTTGGGACGTAGTACTTTGCAAAAGTACTACGTCCCCAAGGAGGTTATTATGTATAAGAAGGTTTCTACAGATTTGAATTTTGTGGACAGGGAGAAGGCTACTGAGAAGTTCTGGGAGGAGAATCACATCTTTGAGAAGAGTATGAAGGAGCGTGAGGGGAACGAGATCTACATGTTCTACGATGGTCCTCCGACTGCGAATGGCAAGCCGCACATCGGCCATGTGCTGACGCGTGTTATCAAGGATATGATCCCGAGATATCGTACGATGAAGGGCTATGAGGTTCCGCGTAAGGCTGGATGGGATACTCACGGTCTGCCGGTTGAGCTGGAGGTTGAGAAGGCTCTTGGCCTGGATGGCAAGGATCAGATCGAGGAGTATGGTCTGGAGCCATTTATTAAGAAATGTAAAGAGAGTGTGTGGAAATACAAGGGTATGTGGGAGGATTTCTCAGGTACTGTTGGTTTCTGGGCGGATATGGAGAATCCGTATGTTACGTATGATAATAACTTTATTGAGTCTGAATGGTGGGCATTAAAGAAGATCTGGGACAAGGGTCTTCTGTATAAGGGATTCAAGATCGTGCCTTACTGCCCGCGTTGTGGAACTCCGCTGTCTGCGCAGGAAGTTGCGCAGGGATATAAGGATGTTAAGGAGCGTTCTGCGATCGTTCGTTTCAAGGTCATTGGCGAGGATGCTTATTTTCTGGCATGGACGACGACGCCTTGGACATTGCCGTCTAATATCGGTCTCTGTGTGAACCCGGATGAGGAGTATGTGAAGGTAAAGGCTGCGGATGGTTATGTATATTACATGGCCGGAGCACTGCTGGATACGGTTCTTGGCGGTCTGGCGGAGAAGTCTGGCGCTGCTGAGGGAACCGCTGATTATGAAGTCCTTGAGACTTATAAAGGAAAGGACCTGGAGTACAAGGAGTATGAGCCGTTGTATCAGTGTGCTTATGACTGTGCAGCGAAGCAGAATAAGAAAGCGTTCTTTATTACCTGTGATTCTTATGTAACATTGACAGATGGTACTGGTGTGGTTCATATCGCACCTGCATTTGGTGAAGACGATGCCAAGGTCGGACGCAAGTACGACATGCCGTTTGTTCAGCTGGTTGATGAGAAGGGTAATATGGGAGAGACGACTCCATTTGCCGGATTATTTGTGAAGAAGGCTGATCCGGAAGTGCTGAAGGATCTGGAAGCAAGAGGACTGTTGTTCGATGCTCCGAAGTTCGAGCATAGTTATCCACACTGCTGGAGATGTGATACTCCGCTGATCTATTACGCTCGCGAATCCTGGTTCATCAAGATGACGGATGTTAAGGATGATCTGATCGTGAATAATAATACCATCAACTGGATTCCGGAAAGTATCGGTAAGGGCCGTTTTGGCGACTGGCTGGAAAATGTTCAGGACTGGGGTATCAGCCGTAACCGTTACTGGGGAACTCCGCTGAATATCTGGGAGTGTGAGTGTGGACATCAGCATTCCATCGGCAGCATTGCGGAATTGAAGGAAATGTCTGACAACTGCCCGGATGATATCGAGCTGCACCGCCCATATATTGATGAAGTGACGATCAAGTGTCCGATCTGCGGTAAGGAAATGCATCGTGTTCCAGAGGTTATCGACTGCTGGTTCGACTCTGGTTCTATGCCATTTGCTCAGCACCACTATCCATTTGAGAATCAGGAATTGTTCGAGAAGCAGTTCCCGGCAGATTTTATTTCTGAAGCGGTAGACCAGACCCGTGGATGGTTCTATTCTCTGTTGGCAATCTCTACTCTGATCTTCAACAAGGCACCATATAAGAACGTTATCGTTCTGGGCCATGTGCAGGATGAGAATGGACAGAAGATGAGTAAGTCCAAGGGAAATGCGGTGGATCCATTTGACGCACTGGAGAAATACGGTGCAGATGCGATTCGTTGGTATTTCTATGTAAATAGTGCTCCGTGGCTGCCAAATCGTTTCCACGGAAAAGCAGTAACCGAAGGACAGCGCAAATTCATGGGAACTCTGTGGAATACTTATGCTTTCTTCGTACTGTATGCGAATATTGATGAGTTTGATGCAACCAAGTATGCATTGGAATATGATAAATTATCCGTTATGGATAAATGGTTACTGTCCAAGCTGAATACTTTGATCAAAGAAGTAGACGATGATCTTGGCAATTACAGGATCCCGGAAGCAGCAAGAGCATTGCAGGATTTTGTGGATGATATGAGTAACTGGTATGTAAGAAGAAGCCGTGAGCGTTTCTGGGCAAAGGGTATGGAGCAGGATAAGATTAATGCTTACATGACTCTGTACACAGCACTTGTAGAAGCCTGCAAGGTTGCAGCTCCGATGATTCCGTTCATGACGGAAGATATCTACCAGAATCTGGTAAGAAGCATTGATCAGGATGCGCCAGAAAGTATTCACCTGTGTGACTTCCCGGTGGCAAATGATGATTATATCGATGAGGAACTGGAGTCTAACATGGATAAAGTCCTGAAGCTGGTAGTGATGGGACGTGCCTGCAGAAATGCTGCAAACATCAAGAACCGTCAGCCAATCGGACAGATGTATGTAAAGGCATCTTTTGAGGTTCCAGAATTCTATCAGGAGATCGTAGAAGACGAATTGAACGTAAAAACTATGACATTTACACAAGAAGTCCGTGATTTTACGTCATATTCTTTCAAACCTCAACTAAAGACAGTGGGACCAAAATATGGTAAAATGTTAGGAGGCATTAAGGCAGCGCTCGGTACGATCGACGGAAATGCAGCAATGGATGAGTTGAATGCTACAGATGCCCTGAAGTTAGATATTAACGGACAGGAGATTACACTGTTCCGTGAAGATCTGTTGATTGAAAGCGCTCAGATGGAAGGCTATGTATCTGAAAATGATAATGGTATCACAGTGGTTCTGGATACGAATCTGTCAGAAGAGCTTCTGGAAGAAGGATTTGTACGTGAGATCATCAGTAAAGTACAGACCATGCGTAAGGAAGCTGGCTTTGAAGTGATGGATAAGATTGAGATCACTTATGAAGGAACAGAGAAGGCTGAGAAAGTATTTGCAGCAAATGCAGAGACTATTGGAGATGAAACACTTGCACTGAAGGTGGAGAAAGCGGCGCCTGCAGGTTATGTAAAAGAGTGGAAGATCAATGGAGAAAAAGTGACACTTGGCGTGGAAAGAAAATAATCTTGCCCCAGGCTTGAGTAAAGGAAGGGAAAATATTATGTATAATCCAAGATTTGAAAAAGAAGCATTTAAAAAAGAAGTGGAAAGCAATGTAAAGCATTTATTCCGCAAAACAGTAAAAGAGGCAACACCACAGCAGCTGTTTCAGGCAGTATCATATGCAGTAAAAGAAGCAATTATTGATGACTGGATCGCAACGCAGAGACAGTATGACAAAGATGATCCGAAGATCGTATATTACATGTCTATGGAGTTCTTGTTAGGAAGAGCACTTGGCAATAACCTGATTAATATGACAGCGTATACAGAAGTAAAAGAAGCATTGGACGAGATGGGAATTGACCTCAATGCCATCGAAGATCAGGAGCCGGATCCGGCACTTGGTAATGGCGGTCTGGGACGTCTGGCAGCCTGCTTCCTGGATTCACTTGCATCTCTGGGATATGCAGCATATGGCTGTGGTATCCGTTATCGTTATGGAATGTTCAAACAGAAGATTGAAAATGGTTATCAGGTAGAGACACCGGATAACTGGCTGAAAGACGGCAATCCGTTTGAATTAAGAAGACCAGAATATGCCAAGGAAGTTCGCTTTGGCGGAAATATCCGTGTTGAGTACGACAATCAGACTGGGGATATTCGCTTTAAACAGGAAAACTACGAATCTGTTATGGCGGTTCCATATGATTATCCAATCGTAGGATACAATAATCATGTGGTTAACACCTTACGTATCTGGGATGCAGAGCCGATCGTAGACTTCCAGCTGGAGTCATTTGACCGTGGAGATTATCACAAGGCAGTAGAGCAGCAGAACCTGGCAAAGAATATTGTAGAGGTCCTGTATCCAAATGATAATCATTATGCAGGAAAAGAGCTGAGACTGAAACAGCAGTATTTCTTCGTATCTGCAAGTCTTCAGGCAGCAGTTGCAAAATATAAGAGAAAACATGACGACATTCACAAGTTATATGAGAAGATGACCGTGCAGATGAACGATACACATCCAACCGTTGCAGTTGCAGAGTTAATGCGTATCCTGCTGGATGAAGAGAATCTGGGATGGGATGAAGCATGGGAGATCACCACAAAAGTCTGTGCATACACCAACCATACCATTATGGCAGAGGCTCTGGAGAAATGGCCGATCGACTTGTTCTCAAGACTGCTTCCTCGTGTATACCAGATCATTCAGGAGATCGACCGCCGTTTTATTGAGCAGATCCGTGCAATGTATCCGGGTGATGAGAATAAGGTTAAGAGCATGGCAATCTTAAGAGACGGTCAGGTGAAAATGGCTCATCTTGCAATCGTTGCCGGTTACTCTGTCAACGGTGTGGCAAGACTTCACACAGAGATTCTGAAGAAACAGGAATTAAAAGATTTCTACCAGATGATGCCACAGAAGTTCAACAACAAGACAAATGGTATCACGCAGAGACGTTTCCTGATGCATGGTAACCCGCTTCTTGCTGACTGGGTAACCGAGAAGCTTGGAACCAAGGACTGGATCACAGACCTGTCTCTGATGAGTGGACTGAAGCCGTTGGTTGATGATCCGAAGGCTTGTCAGGAATTCATGGATATTAAGTATAAGAATAAAGAACGTCTGGCAAAATATATTCTGGAGCACAACGGAATAGAAGTGGATCCAAGATCTATCTTTGACGTACAGGTAAAACGTCTTCACGAATACAAACGTCAGCTGTTGAATATTATGCATGTTATGTATCTGTATAATCAGATCAAAGAGCATCCAGAGAAACATTTCTTCCCAAGAACATTTATCTTTGGTGCCAAAGCATCTGCAGGATACATCCGTGCAAAACAGATTATTAAGCTGATCAATTCCGTTGCAGATGTCATCAATAATGACCGCAGCATCAACGGCAAGATTAAAGTTGTATTTATCGAGGATTACCGTGTATCCAATGCAGAGATGATCTTCGCGGCAGCAGATGTCAGCGAGCAGATCTCAACGGCTTCCAAAGAAGCATCTGGTACTGGTAATATGAAGTTCATGTTAAATGGTGCTCCGACTCTTGGAACTATGGACGGTGCAAACGTAGAGATCGTGGAAGAAGTCGGAATTGAGAATGCATTTATCTTCGGTCTGAGTTCAGACGAAGTCATTAACTATGAGCAGAATGGCGGCTATAATCCATGGGATATCTATAACAACGATCCAGATGTGCGCAAAGTCGTTGACCAGCTGGTAAATGGAACCTACTCAAATGGCGACACAGAGATGTACCGTGATCTGTACAATTCTCTTCTGAACACCAGGGGCGGCAACCGTGCAGATATGTACTTCATCCTGAAAGATTTCCGCGCTTATGCAGAGGCACAGGAGAAGGTAGGAGCAGCTTACGAAGACAAGGAAAGATGGGCGAAGATGGCTCTTCTGAATACTGCTTGCTGTGGTAAATTCTCTTCTGACAGAACTATTCAGGAATATGTGGATGATATCTGGAAACTGGATAAGGTGACTGTTGAAGTGAATAATGAGGTTCCTGAGTATTAATAAGATGTTCAAATCGTGAAAAAATAGAATAAAATATACGACCCTTCCATACAGTGTATGGGAGGGTATTTTTATGCGAGCAAAGTTCAAAAAATTCGGATGTTATGTCATCATTATTATATTACTGCCATACGTGGTCACGGTGTTCCTGAATGGGCCAAGCATTACTTCTTACTCGCATGTGGATGAGACGTATGTGAAAGTAAAGGTGGCGGATGCTTCAGGGGATGAAGCTGCCGGTGGGGATGCTACAGCAGGAACCGTAGTGGAGATGCCGATTGAGGAATATTGTGTGGGAATGCTAGCAAAAGAGATCCCGGCATCTTATGAAGAAGAGGCATTAAAGGCACAGGCGATTCTGGTTCGGACGGATGTCTATAAGAAGATTAATGAGTCGGGAAGCGATACGGTATTGGAAGGTGACTTCTGGACACAAAAGCAGATGGAAAAGGCATGGGGCAGTAAATATTCGAAATATTATCATAAGCTTGAGGAGGTCTGGAGTGAGACCGAAGGGCAGGTGCTCAATTACGGGGATACACTGGCACTGACACCATTTTTCCGGCTGAGTAATGGCTGGACTCGTGATGCCAAAGAGGTATTGGAAAGTGAAGATTATCCTTACCTTAAGATCGTAGAATGCCCGGACGATATCGAAGCCGAGAAGCAGCTGCAGACGGTGACAGTGGATGATATGGACGCAGAGATCACGGCAACTGATACCGCAGGATATGTGTTGAATGTCCGTGTCGGACAGGAGAATGTCAGTGGCGAAGAATTTCGCAATACATACAAGTTGGCTTCGGGATGCTTTACCTTACAGCGCTGCAACGGACAGATCCGGATCACGACTAGAGGGATTGGTCATGGGCTGGGGTTAAGCCAGTATGAAGCCAATCAAATGGCAAAAAACGGCAAAGCATATGAAGAGATTTTACAATATTTTTTTGAAGGAACCGAAATCAAAGAAGTCGCAGAAATATTACTGGATACAGAATAAGACCATCGCGATCTGGCAAAAATATAGTCAGAGGTGGTGATAAGATGAATAAAAAGCAAAAGCCTTCGCAGAAAAAGAAGGCTGCTACCGTTGCGGCAGTATTATGCTTTGTGGCAGCAATTGCAATAGTTGGAACATATACATTCAATGACTATAAAACGACACAGCAAAAAGAACAGCTTGCGCGGGCGGAGGAAACCAATGATACAGAAGATGAAAAAGATACAGAACCGGCAGAAGAGGCCAACAATCTAGTTGTCAGCAATCAAGATGACACTAAGGAGCAGGAAGACCAGAATCAGGAAGACACTGCTGACACGGGTGGTACCAGTGGAAACGGAAGTGCAGTACAAAGTACATCCGGAAGCGGAACGAACGTAAGCTTTAATGAAGACAGTACACTTCTGTGGCCGGTAGACGGTACGATCCTGATGAGCTATAGTATGGACAAGACCGTATATTTCTCGACCCTGGATCAGTATAAGTACAATCCGGCAGTCATTATCTCCGGTGCCGAAGGTGACCAAGTCATCTCCGCGACAGCCGGAATCGTCAAATCCATCGATGTCACGGCAGAGACCGGAACGACCGTCAATGTAGATATCGGCAATGGATACGAACTATTC
Organism: Dorea chungnamensis; assembly: GCF_039832125.1. Lineage (NCBI taxonomy): Bacteria > Bacillati > Bacillota > Clostridia > Lachnospirales > Lachnospiraceae > Dorea > Dorea chungnamensis. Next base: position 191,918 of record NZ_JBDOHT010000002.1, read on the forward strand.
TACGGTCAGCTCAAAGAAGTACCGGTTAAAGTCGGCGATTACGTGGAGGCAAAGACCGTGTTAGGTTATGTCAGCCAGCCGACCAAATACTATAGCGTAGAAGGATGCAACGTCTATTTCGAGATGCGAAAAGACGGACAACCAGTAAATCCAGTCGAATACCTGGCAGAAGAATAAGTCTTGTTTGGGGACGGGGGTTTTTTCATTTTCCTCCGTCCCAAATTCAGATATCCCTGTCCCTTTTTCAAGTATCCCTGTCCCCATTTGACAATTGTGGAAATTTTTCTATAATAATAAACAATATGAAAAAATAAGTCGGAGCAGGAATATGAACTATACATATATTGTGAGATGTAAAGACGGAAGCCTCTACACTGGCTGGACAAATGATATAGAAAAGCGTATAAAGGCCCATAATGAGGGAAAAGGAGCGAAATATACCAAGTCAAGACGACCGGTAAAGTTGGTGTATTATGAGGAGTTTCAAACAAAAGAAGAGGCTATGAAAAGAGAGTATGCGATCAAGCATATGCGACGAAAAGAGAAAGAAAAGATCATTGGGGACAGGGTAAATTGAAAAAGGGACAGGGATATTTGAATCTGGGACGGAGGAAAATGAAAAAACCCCCGTCCCCAATTTTAAAGTACGAATGCGTACATGACGATGAAGTGGCAGGCACTGCCGCCCATAACGAATAGGTGGAAGATCTCGTGGCTGCCGAAGTATTTGTGGCGGCTATTGAAGAGTGGCAGCTTTAATGCGTAGATGACTCCGCCTACGGTGTAGATGATTCCGCCGGCGAGGAGCCAGCCGAAAGCAGCCGGTGACATGGAGTTGAGCAGTTGGGTAAATGCCAGTACGCAGGTCCATCCCATGCCGATATAAAGCACGGAGGATACCCATTTTGGACAGTATACCCAGAATGCTTTGATCAGAATCCCGACAATTGCGATTCCCCATACAATAGAGAGGAGAATGATTCCGGTCTTCCCTTTGAGGACCAGCAGGCAGATTGGTGTATAGCTTCCGGCGATGAGTACGCTGATCATCATATGATCGATTTTCTTTAAGATTGTATTGATTTTCTCGGATTTATTAAAAGTGTGATATGTGGTGCTTGCCGCATATAATAGGATTAAGCTTATCGCATAGATTGCGATTGAGATTACGTATATCCTGCTTGGTTCGTGTGCGGCCTTTATCAACAAAGGTACTGCTGCAAATATAGCCATGAGCATTCCGATGAAATGTGTGATGGCGCTTCCTGGGTCTTTGATGTGTTCTTCGATTGACTGTGCCATAGTAACACCTCCTGAAATATTGAAATCACAACAAGTAGTTTTTAATACTACATAATCTATATGTGTATATTATACCCGATATTCCTAAAATGCAAGCAGAATTTGAAAATTTAAGATTTTTCTTAGAAAATGAGTAAGTGTGTTCATAAATAATCAAGTGGCATGGTTAAATATAAAATAACTGGCTGTTTCTGTAAATCCACATTGATGATAACATAATTTGGAAAATCAAAGGAGTGTAGAGAAAGGTAGGAAGAGTGATGGAGGCAGAAACAGTGAAAACGAATTCGAGAGATAATGTAAAAGCGATGGTGATTACCGCTTTTTTTGCAGCAATTACATTTTTAGGAATACAGGCATTTCGCATCCCGCTCCCGGCAGCGATAGGAACACCATTTGTGCATTTTGGACATATTTTTGTTGTAATGGGGTTATTACTTCAGGGCGGAAAAAGAGGTGCGATATCTGGAACGATCGGTCTGGTCGTATTTGATATATTGAATGGATATATTCAGGATATTCCACAGGTCTTTATCGAGACAATGGTAAAATGTCTGATTGTGGGAGCGATCTTTTATTTGCTTCAGAATAGAGCAGCGCAGGATAAGAAGAGGGAGTATAGAAATGCGATCATATGTGCGATTATCTATGGCTGTTTGAATATTGTGATTGAGCTTGTGATGGGAACGATTAAGATGATGTTGCTGGGAAGTGGATTTGCGGCGGCATTTGTCGGATCAGTCGTGTCAATTCCGGCAACAGCAATCAATGCTATATTTATGGTCGTTGCGATTGCGGTGCTGTATAAGCCCGTCAGCAATATTTACCGACGAATCGCATGCTAGAATTGCAGGATAGATCCGCCGGCAAATGGATTACTCAGAATCAGGAATATGTTTTTTTATATAATGAATGAATTCTGTGGCGACGTGGGATAGTTGATGATCTTTGTTCCAGATTAAGACATAGGAGGCCGTCACGGAAGGATTGACCAGTTCTTTTATGCAAATGTCGGAGCTTATGCCCACTTCTGCTGCAGAAGCGGGATATATGGCAATTCCGACGCCTTGGCGTGTTAATTCAAAGGCATTGAGCATATGGGCAATTCGGCAGCGGATCTTAGGTTTCTGACCGGTCATCTGAAACCATCCGCTGATTTCCTGGAGACGGGATGCACGCGAAGGGATTATAAGGTCATAAGGTGCCAATTCCGCTAATTCAATGGTGCTTCCTTCATGACGTGCAAGTGGATGCGAGGACGGAATCATGGCAATCCAGGGCTCTTTATAGACGGAAAGTGCTTCTACACCTTCTGCATTATGAGGTTTCATGATGATTGCCAGATCGCATAATCCCTTCATGACGCGGTTTACGACGTCGTCCGAGTTCCCGTTCCAGAGATTGTACTGTACATGAGGATGAAGCTGATGAAAGCCCGCAATCCACTCGGAAAACAGACGGGGAGCATGGCCCTCTACGGACGCAAGAAAAAGAGTTCCCTGAAGTCCCTGCTTCATTTCGCGGATTTCTTCCGTGGATTTATTTACCAGATCGATCACCTGGATGGCGTATTGGCGAAATAACTGACCTTCTTCCGTAAGCTGGAGCGCATGCGGATTACGGATAAATAATTTCACGCCCAATTCATTTTCCAGATCTTGAATCTGACGGCTTAGCGGAGGCTGTGCAATACAAAGCTTGTCTGCAGCCCTTGTAAAATTCATTTCCTCGGCAACCGCCAAAAAATAGCGAATATGTCTTAATTCCATCGTAAAATATCTCCATTCCATCATACTTAAAAGGTATTAATATAAGCTTATTATATGTATTTCCATATAAGGAGTCAATGTGTTATATTAAAATCAACAAAAGGAAGTATACTATGAAAGCTTTACAGTTTGCACCAGATAACCCATGATGTTACGCAATGCTGAAAAAATGAATAAAGACTGTAATGGAAGAAATAGATAAGGGATACCGACAAATGTGCGTCAGGTATCCCTATTTCGTTGCCGTACTTTTGGAGAAAGCCCTCGGGCAGCAAGTTTTCACAGCTTATGAATGGTCCATAATCTTACAATAAAGTAATGCAGCCAATGTACTTATGGATGTTGCGATAATCCCGGCGCCCACGATGGCTGCTGGATTCACACTCCCATACTGACTGCGGTAAGCAATAACATTTACAGGAATCAATTGCAAAGAAGAAATGTTAATGATCAAAAACGTGCACATCTCATTGCTTGCTACACCCCTTTTTTGAATCGGTCCCGGCTGACGCTCGCTCCTTCGATCCTCCTCCAATCGGCCAAGCTCCTCCATTGCCCGCAGGCCCGCCGGAGTCGCTGCCCATCCAAGCCCTAATACATTAGCGATCAGGTTCGTTGTGATATGCTCCTCAGCAGGATGCCCTACCGGAAGATTGGGAAATAAAAAGCGAATCAACGGTCGGATTCTGCGGGATGCACTTTGAATCAGCCCCGCTTTCTCGGCAATTTCCATTAGTCCCACCCAGAGAGACATGACCCCCATCATAGTAATACACAGAGAGATAGCCTCCTTGGAGGAATCAATAGCAGCATTGGTAATATCCGGCATACGGCCTGTAAAAGCTGCAAAAATAATTCCAAGAAGAATCATGGCTGCCCAAAGATAATTCAACATAATAAACACCTTGCAAAGCTTTTAGTATAGGATATGTTGTAAATTGGGGACGTAGTACTTTGCAAAAGTACTACGTCCCCAATTTACAAATGTGGTGTACCCAAATGAAAAATGCCCTGTACCTATTTGTCACTTTTCTCTAATTTTCTCCATACTGTGAATATCATTGTAACGAAGCAGACTGTTCCGCCTACAAAATTGGATATGGGTTCTGCAAGAAATACGCCATTTGTTCCAAGGGTAGCAATTGTTGGAAGCCATAAAGTGAGTGGAATTACGATAATTGCTTTTCGGAATAAGGAGAAAAAGACTGCGTGTCGATATTTACCCAATGCGGTGAAGGTGGATTGACCGGCAAATTGTAAAGCCATCATAAAGATTCCGAAAAAGTATAAATGCATGGCGGGTACGCCTTTTTCCAAAAGTTCAGGATCGCTGTTGAACAGGTGGATAAAAAAGCGCGGGAAGAAGAATAGCAGTGCCCATGCTGCGAGGGAAAAAAGGATACAGAATAAGGTGGTAAATTTAATGGAAGATTTTACCCGGTCGTATTTTTTGGCGCCATAATTAAAGCTCATTACGGGTTGAGCACCGCTTGTCATTCCATTAACTGGCATGGTAATAATTTCGCGGACAGAGTTGATAACGGTCATGATTCCAACGTATAAGTCGCCGCCATATTTCTGCAAAGTTGCGTTACAGATAATCTGGACAGAACCGTTAGTAATCGCCATAATAAATCCAGCCATGCCAAGAGCGGTAATCTCTTTGATCAGCGATGGCTGCAGTGTCATAGATTCTCTGGTCAACTTGATAATTGCTTTTTGGCCGATCAGGAAATGAAAAACCCAGATGGAAGAAACGCATTGGGAAATAATGGTAGCCAGCGCGGCGCCTTGAACATCCATGTGGAGACCAAAGATAAATATTGGGTCTAATATCAGATTGAGGACAGCGCCGATTGAAACAGTCAACATTCCGGTAATCCCGAATCCCTGAGCGTTGATAAAATTGTTCATACCAAGGCTGGTCATGACAAATAATGTTCCCAGCAGGTAAATGCGAAGATAAGCATCAGCGTAAGGATAGGTAACATCACTGGCACCGAAAAGATATAATAACGGATGCTTAAATACAAAACACAAAATGGCCAGGACCGTTCCAGATAATAAAAGCATAGTAAAAGAATTTCCCATAATCTTCTGCGCACGTTCCGTTTCCTTGGCGCCGCGGGACATGGAAAATAAAGGAGCTCCGCCCATGCCAAATAGATTGGCAAAAGCAGTGATGATCGTAATAACAGGCAGAGTAAGTCCAATTCCAGTTAAAGCTTCTGTGGAAGTATGCGGGATATGACCGATGTAGATCCGGTCAATGACATTATATAAGACATTAATTAGTTGCGCCAAAGTCATAGGAACCGCAAGACGCAAAATATTTGCAGCAATACTTCCCTGACCAAAATCCTTCTTTTGTTGCGTTTTCATGTTATGCGTTTTCATGTTATGTGTTTTTATGTTACGTGTTCTCATATCTATCACCATTACAATTTATAGTATTTTATATCATAAAATCTCTAATAAGTAGTATATGCGTAGTAAGAAAGATTTTCAATTATAAAAAACCCTGTCCCTACATATAATGTAAGCAACTATATGGGAAGTATGAAATGGGGAACTTATGTGAAAATCTTGATGTATGTGACGGATTTTATTGTTCCGCTTGTTATCTTTGGAATTGTAAGTTATGGTGTTTTGATGAAGGTGGATGTCTATGATACTTTTATTAAGGGGGCGAAAAGTGGATTTTATACGGTGATTAAGATTCTTCCGACATTGGTAGGGTTAATGGTTGCAGTGGGGGTATTGAGGGCTTCAGGGTTCCTTGATTTTTTGTCAGATATTATTGGGAGATTTTCTGAGTACATAGGCTTTCCCGGTGAATTGGTGCCGCTTACAGTCGTGAAGATGTTTTCTTCATCGGCCGCAACGGGACTTTTGTTGGATGTATATAAGGAGTATGGCACAGATTCTTATATTGGACTGATTGCATCTATCAGTATGTCGTGCACAGAAACTATTTTTTATACAATGAGTGTGTATTTTATGACGGCGAAAGTAACGAAAACAAGATATACACTGGGAGGTGCCATGTTTGCTACATTTGCCGGACTGATTGCAAGTGTGATCCTAGCCGGGCTGATGGCCTGAGGAAAATATGAATATAGAATGAAAAAGGACTGTCTATGACAGCCCTTAGAATATGTATCCAATCACTATTAATTTTACTATTTGTCTTTATCCTTGTCCTTGCTGCGTGGATTTTTCCAAATATTCAAGGCGGCGATGATACCGACAATATATAAAATGCTTATCAAAATCATTGGATTGTCTTTGAGCAGGTATACGATAGCAACGATGGCCGCCAGAGAGATCGTTAGCTGGAAAGCGATCAGCAGTCGCTTCTCTTTCACTTCTTTTGCCTGTTGCAGAAATTCTAATCGTTGTTGCTCTAACTTGAGATAATCCATCAGATCCTCATCTTTAATACGCGAAAGAATCAATTTGTCCCTTGTGTTCTCAACATCACGGGCGCGAGAACGGAAGAAATGCCTGTGGGGTTTTTCGTCTTCATCGCAATCTATATCGTCGAAATCGTCGTATTCATATGAAGCCTTTTGCTCTGTAGTGTGAGACGTTGTAGATTCATTTGATGTTGCAGATTCTGTACGTTCAGCCGCAATAGATTCTTTTGCTGCAGCAGAATCTACATCTCCGCCAGGTACTGGATTAACGGAATTGTCTGCTGTTATCTGCGCTTCTGCTTCTATTGAATTTGATTTATTCCCAATCGACACAATTTTATTTGCATCAGACTTGCTTTCGATATTCTCTTCTTTAACCATATTTACTTCTTCAGACACAAGCTATACCTCCCTGTTAAATTTCTTTTATCATAACAATTTCCGACATAAAATTCAACAAATCTGATGAATGCAATTCTTAAATTTTATGGTAGTCCGAGGAAAAAGGGACACGGTAAAATGAATTTGGGACGGGGGAAAATGAAAATACCCCCGTCCCAAATGAAACGCTTTAAAGTGTGAAAGTCTCTAAATCATCCGGTACAAACAAATTTCCATGATAATATTGCCGGCCTTCTTCGGTATATAGTTTTTTCCGTTCTGCCAGATGTGATTCTTCGGTATGATAGAGCAGAAGGTTAGGGATCCCGAGCTTTTCTGCAAGCTGGCAGGCTTCTTTTACTGTACTGTGGTGTTTTTCGTAAGGTTTGAACTTGTCTGCTTCGCGGAACAGACAGAAGGCTTCATGTAAGAGCCAATCACTGTCTTTTACATATTCAAAATTGACTTCGTTGTATGGCTCGTCTCCAACGCAAGTGAATTTTATGCCATTATTCAGCTGCATGGTAAATCCAAATTGTTTCGCCTTTGTAGAAGCAATGTCAAAGAAGGTTATTGGACAGTCAAGGATTTTGCGTTGTTCACCATTTTTTACAATATCAAATTGGATTCTTTCGCCCATATGTCTGCAGACCTTTTGTTGAATGGTCATGCTGGCGATTGACCGAATTTTTTCAGACAATTCTCTGTGGCAGTAGATATGTAAGTCACCGTCATATTTTCCCTGATTCATTTTCTGACCGATAATGCGAATCAGCCAGATGATCCCAAGAACATGGTCCACATGCTCGTGAGTAACAAAAATATCATGAATGTCAGTAATCTGGATTTTAGTATCTTTTAAGACTTTTAATATCCGATTTCCGCCGCCGGCATCCACCAGAAAATGTCTGTCGCCATCCGAAATGGCAAAACAAGTATTGTAGCATTCTGATACGGCAGCATTTCCGGTCCCTAATATTGTTAGCTTCATATAAACATCTCCAATCTTTTGCTTTTATATCATGTTTTCAATAGAAATAATGGTTTGGTAGTTTTCAGTATAACACAGGAAATAAAGTAATGCCCAGTTGCTTTCAGCGAGATTCACAATAATGGTAGTATTGGTGAAAAAATACAAAAAGGGACAGGGTAAAGTCAAAAAGGGACACGGTAAATTTAATCTGGGACGGAGGAAAATGAAAAAACCCCCGTCCCCAATTCTTCAAATGACGCTGGCCCGATGTCGAGCACGGCTTTGTGGAATCTTTCTTGTGTGAATTCACTTCCCCATTTTTCGATTGCTTCTTTTTTTAACTCCAGAAATTCGACATATCCAATATAATATTTCAGATAGTTTCCGGGATCGGCTATGATTAGGTGGAAGATATCTTCGATGGTATTGGTATCGGTAATTCCGTAGCTTCGGAAGAAGGATACGGTGTCGACCAGGGTCCAGCCGTCGTAGTGTATGCCCATGTCAGCGAGGGCGTAGAGTCCGAGGATGACGGAGCTATTCTTCTGCAGAAGTGTGGACTGTGCTTTGGAGATGGGAGCGTAGTAGTAGCTCAGCATCTCGCTGTAGGTGGCCCAGCCTTCGGTGTAACCACCGTAATTCAGAAGTGTGCGGATGGGATCTGGATTCTGGCTGGCGAAGTAGGTGGTCTGGTACAGATGACCGGGGTATCCTTCGTGGGCAAGGGTCGTGAACAGGGACAGATCGTCGGGCAGATGTCCCTGATTGATGTAGATGACGTTGTTTTCTGTGTTGTCGATGGCTGGAATCATATAGAAAGCCGGACTAAGATACTCTTCCATGGATTTTTGGACGTATTTGATCTGCGTATTCACCTGTGGCGGCTCAGGAAAGTCTTTCCCCAATTTGGATTCTAACGTTGTCAGAATGGCAGCGGGATTGGAGTCTTTCAGAATCGCCCCCTGTGTTTTAAATATGTCGGAAGAGACGGAAGCTTCTTCGGTGGCGGTGGATTGTTCCTGGGTCAACACATCTTGCATAGCCGTGAGATCATCGATCATCTGATTTTGTGTCAATTGCTGAAGTTCTGGAATGCTGCGAGAGGAACCAGTCTCACTGGCAACCAGAATCTCGTAATATTTCTTCCCGTCTGGAAGATAGCAGAGTCCATTATGGTTCTTTCCACTGCCGCTTAGTGCGGTCAGGCCTTCTATTAACTCTTTATATGCCGGGAAAATATATTCCTCGATGCATCGGGAATTTTCTTCTATATATGTATTACGCTGTGAATCCGTAAGATCCAGAGAATCCAGTCGTTCTTCGAAAGAAGAATAGAGATAATTGGAATTCCCCATATTGATAAATGCCTGGCATTCTTTGATAATGTCATCGGCGGAGTAAGAAGCCATAAATAGCCCCATCTCGGATTTTTCATTTTCAAATTCGATAATAGAACGGAAATATTCTGGTGTTTTGGTCAAAAGTTCCAGGTAGGTATCGATGTCGGAAGTGTCATAGAATTGATATTCCGACAGAAGTACCGGAAGTTGAGACTGGGTGCCGGTCAGAGGCGCCAGAGGTTCTTCGTACAGTGCATATTTAGATTCTGCCAGAGTATCCGTCAGACTGTCCTCCAGTATATCATAGGTGCGTTGGTTTTCATCGGAAAGGCGGCTGCGGTCGTAAGATTGAAGAAGCGCAAGTGCATTTTCCGCAGAAGCGCAGATGGCTTCGGTGTCAGTAGTACAAGTACCGTAGGTTACCGGGGCATCCGTGATTCCAAAGGCTTCGGGATCTTTTAATGTATAGTGAAGTGTGATAGTACTGCCGGAGACTTCCGTACAGAAAAGTTGGTGTGTATATTCAAGAAAACGCTGATCTTCGCTTTTGTCGAGATGTAGGAACAGCTCTGTGGCTAAGAAGAAAAGAATGGTAATAGAGAAAACAATTGCCACAGAGCGTTTCTTAGAGATTTTTGTCATGATGGTCCCTGAAAAAATGATTTGTATCACTATATGCGGAAAATTATTTTACAATGCAGATAATTCTGAATGTAGCTCGTGCAAAATGTATCGGAAGAAGGATAAGAGAAAGACATCGAGATGAATCTTTTTCAGTAATTAAGAAACATATCGATGTCTTTTTTCATTAAGATGTTTGATATCCATTTAAACAGTTCTTCTTTTTCTCAAGACGATTACAATTGCAGATGCTGCTATGAGCAGAGCTGCCAGAGGTGCTGTTGCCTCAGCAGGGTCTCCGGTTTTGACTACGGAAGAAGCATTTGCAGTGTTAGCTACATTTTCCACAACAGCAGTTGAAGTACTGGTATTCTGTCCATTTATATTCTGTCCGGTTGAGCCCTGAGAACCATTGCCTTGTCCACCCTGATTGCCAGAGGATGGTGAAGCGACTATCGGGAAATGATAACTATCTGTGAGATTGCCGTAACCGTTTAAATTATCTTCGAAACCGTTGCAGCTCACATCGATGCATAGGTGTGTATTATCACCGATTGATTCGGCAGGGAAAGTTATCGTACCTTTGATTGTGACGGATGACTTTGGGGCAAGACTTTGAATCACTGCATCAGGACTGTCTATCGCTACTCCATCCATTGCCTCGTAATCAATGATTGCATTCCAATGATAGAGTTCTGTGAAGAAATTCAGCCCTCCGGCTGTAACCGTGATATCTTCCAACGGAGAATCCGTATTATTTGTAATCGTTACAGCAAATGGGTAAGGGGTTCCGGCAACTGCTTCGTTGATTGGATTCCACTGAGTCAGTTCGATAGAAAAGATCTGCTGGATTGTAAGGTCAAAGAAATTCCATCCAATGATAACAGACTCTCTAGAGGCACCTGTCTCAGGATCTACATAAGTACCATATAAGTCAACTTCACCGAGGGATTCTCCTGGGTAGACATCTGAATTGATTGTTACGGGTACTGTTACTGGCTCCGTGTTCTCAAGATTAATCGTAATATACCCATCTTCGTCTGTAGTTCCCATGGTGGAGGTAAATGGTCCGCTGATAGCAAGATAGAGATCTGTGTAACATTCTACTGCTTCGGAATCGATCGTAAAGGTAAGCTTCAATTCGCTTCCAGCCATGATTGCATCTTCAGGTACACCAGTAACAGAGATGATGGGTTCTTCTTCCTCCTCTTCCCCTTCAGCAAAAACAGGTAAAGTGATCATCATACTGCAGGCCACTGCCAATGCCAGTGACACCTCACATAATTTTTTCATCCATTTTTTCATATATGTATTTCTTCCTTTCTTAGAATGATAGAGGTATTCATGCATGATAGAAGTCTAGCATTTCCAGGGTTTCCCATCAATAAGGTGAAATTTAACATTTTTATTACCAATTGGTTTCTGGCGTTGGTGTCCCTGTAGGTCTTCCGGATACGAATAAAGTTATAGTAGCAGGAATGTGTGTTGGAGGGATGTGAATTTACACACGTCAATGTGCGAATGTTATCTGGAGGATGAAGAATGAATCATTTATATACTACAGAGGGGGTTCTTGAGCTTGCGAGGGAGTGCCTTCATATGGGGATGCAGGAGCGCCCGGAACTTGAGTGGCTTAAGGAGAGGCATGTGCGGGTTCGCTGCAAATATCAGCTTAAAAGCAAGCAGGAAACGGATGCTTTTCTCTATGAGCGTATGTATGGACGTACACCGGCAAAAGATTCAGAAGCTTTGAAGATACGATATTGGCGAACCGGCAGATATATGCCGGCGAACCGGGAGCAGTGTCTGCGCCTGGGGAAGGCTTTGGAGCTGTTGCCGGAAGAAATGGCTTACTTACTGCAGAATTACTATGACCGGTGTCTGGATGTCTATGATGCGTCAATGGATTTGTCGGATGTCCGTTACCAGGAAAAGAAGGATTGTATGAAGAAATTGGCAGGGACATATATCCAAAATGCATCACCGAAGAGGATGATTTGTCTGAACATTTCACTGGAAAATCCACAGGCCTGTCTGAGGCATCTGTACTTTACGGATGCATTTCATTATATAGATACGGTTGTTCCGGCGGATTCTGATATTCTGCTACGGCATATTACCAGTACAAGTTATGAATCGGAATTTGCAAGACAGATGAAATTATTAGGTGAGATTCCAAGAAAGACCATGCTGCGGCATCTGATTATCTTTAATCTGCCACAGCTTACATTGGACATAATAAATCAACAACTTGCATTTCTGGGGTATCTTCCGCTTTGTGAAGAACATACCATGGCCGGCGCAGAGCGGCTGGACTGGTTGCTGATTCGTATCATTCAATTGTATGAAGCGTTATGTGATAAAACAGACGAAGAAAAGAGTCTTGCATGGTTTCAAAAGACCTGTCGCGTGCTGGATCGGTTTTTTGTCGAGGAAAAGGAGCCAAAGATGCGCTTTATGCATTTTAAGGCATTGGATCTGCAGTTGTGAGATGGCTGGTCTGTTATTCGGTTTATGAAAATGTGGAAAAATGGGCTTTTATTCTCTGGCATATCTTGACATCAAAGCCTTCGTTATGCTACGATTTTTATTACGGATAAATATGTAAACGCAGTGATGAAGAGAGTATGCAATAGGAAGTTCTACAGAGAATTCCCGGGGATAGAGATCCGAAGGCTGAGAGGGATGGATGGAATATGGCAGAAGATGGCTTTGGAGCGGCGTGGATGAGCGAAGTAAGAAGTGCGAGGCGCACAACATCGTAAGTTCATGAAGGGAACCGCCCTTTACAGCGGCAGGATGTTTTCGACACCCAATAAGGCTTTCTGTCGTGAGGCAGGAGGTAAACAGAAGTGGTAACACGGGATTTCTCGTCTTCTCTGAATCTTCCGGATATAAGATCTGGAGGAGTCAGAGAAGGCGTTTTTTATTCTATATGATTCATAAAATAATCTGTAGGATGATCTGATGGGGTATTTTGTGGGGCATTTTGTGGTGGCCATAAAGTAGAAGAGAGAACATCTGCGAAAAAAACCGTCTTGTGCGTCAGACATATTTATGAACAATGAAAAAGGAGAGGGAATTATGAGCGATAAACCAAAATATTATATCACAACGGCGATTGCCTATACGTCCGGCAAACCGCATATTGGAAATACCTATGAGATCGTGCTGGCAGATGCAATTGCACGTTACAAACGCAGCCAGGGATATGATGTGTTTTTCCAGACCGGTACCGATGAGCACGGCCAGAAGATTGAGCTGAAAGCGCAGGAGGCAGGCATCACACCGAAGGAATACGTTGATAATGTGGCAGGAGAGATTAAGAGAATCTGGGATCTGATGAATACTTCTTATGATAAATTTATCCGCACAACGGATGAAGACCATGAGAAACAGGTTCAAAAGATTTTCAAAAAATTATATGACCAGGGAGACATTTACAAAGGATCTTATGAAGGTCTGTACTGTACTCCTTGCGAGTCTTTCTGGACAGAGTCACAGTTAGTAGACGGCAAATGTCCGGACTGCGGACGAGAAGTAAAACCAGCCAAGGAGGAAGCATATTTCTTCAGAATGAGCAAATACGCAGACCGCCTGATTGAGCATATTAATACACATCCGGAATTCATTCAGCCGGTATCCCGTAAAAATGAGATGATGAACAATTTTCTGCTTCCGGGACTTCAGGATCTGTGTGTGTCCAGAACCTCCTTCAAGTGGGGAATTCCGGTAGATTTTGATCCAAAACATGTTGTCTATGTATGGCTGGATGCGCTGACCAACTACATCACCGGAATCGGATACGACTGCGACGGCGACAGCACAGAGCAGTTCAAGAAAAACTGGCCGGCAGACCTGCATCTGATTGGAAAAGACATCATCCGCTTCCATACTATTTACTGGCCAATCTTCCTGATGGCACTGGATCTGCCACTTCCGAAACAGGTATTTGGTCATCCATGGCTTCTTCAGGGAGACGGAAAGATGAGCAAATCCAAAGGAAATGTACTTTACGCTGACGAACTGGTAGATTTCTTCGGAGTAGATGCTGTACGTTACTTCGTACTTCACGAGATGCCATTTGAAAATGACGGCGTTATCTCCTGGGAATTGATGGTAGAGCGTATGAACTCTGACCTTGCAAATACATTAGGAAACCTGGTTAACAGAACCATTTCCATGACCAATAAATACTTCGGCGGTGTAGTGACCGACAAAGGTGTTGCTGAGACAGAAGAAGAAAAGGCGGTAGATGTTGATCTGAAAGCGGTGAGAGACAATACACCAAAGGCAGTAGATGCCAAGATGGAGAATCTTCGCGTGGCAGATGCCATTACTGAGATCTTCACACTGTTCAAACGCTGCAACAAATACATCGACGAGACCATGCCATGGGCGCTGGCAAAAGACGAAGCGAAAAAAGACCGTCTGGAGACCGTGCTTTACAACCTGATTGAAAGTATCAAAGCAGGCGCAAGACTTCTGGAATCCTTCATGCCAGAGACATCCGAAAAGATCCTGGCACAGCTTGGCGATGGAAAAGTGACCGAAAAGCCGGAGATTCTCTTCGCAAGACTGGACATCAATGAAGTTATGAAAAAAGTAGAAGAACTTCATCCACCGGTAGAAGAAGAGCCAGAAGCTTCCGCAGAGGAAGAAGAAGTCATCGACATCGAAGCAAAACCAGAGATCACCTTCGACGACTTCGGGAAGATGCAGTTCCAGGTCGGAGAGATCATAGCTTGTGAAGAAGTTCCGAAGTCCAGAAAACTCCTGTGCTCACAGGTAAAAATCGGAAGCCAGGTAAAACAGATCGTATCCGGCATCAAGGCACATTACAAACCAGAAGAAATGGTCGGCAAAAAAGTCATGGTACTTGTAAACTTAAAACCAGCCAAATTAGCAGGCGTGCTGTCCGAAGGCATGCTCCTGTGCGCAGAAGACGCAGATGGCAATCTGGCATTGATGACACCAGAAAAAGACATGCCCGCCGGGGCGGAAATTTGTTAATTTGGGGACGTAGACCTTTTTAAAAGGTCTACGTCCCCAAATGAAAAATGTGGTGTACCTTTTTGTAAAACGGGGTGTACCTTTTTGAAAGAAAGAGAGAGGTTTGAAGGAATTATGGAGAAAATTAGAATTGGTATTGTAGGTTATGGTAACATCGGCAGAGGTGTGGAGCTTGCGATTGCGCGCAATGAGGATATGGAGCTGAAAGCGGTATTTACACGAAGAGATCCGGCGAGTGTGCAGATTCACACAGAGGGTGTGGCTGTGAAGCGTTTCGATGACATGCTGTCGATGAAGGATGAGATTGATGTGATGGTGCTTTGTGGAGGTTCTGCAACGGATCTTCCGGTTATGGGTCCTGAGATTGTGAAGAATTTTAACACCATTGATAGTTTTGACACGCACGCAAAGATTCCGGAATATTTTGCAAATATGGATCGCGAGGCAAAAGCTGGCGGCAAGATCGGAATCATTTCCGTGGGATGGGATCCGGGTATGTTCTCGCTGAATCGTCTGTATGCCGAGTCCATTCTGGTGCAGGGAAGTACGTATACATTCTGGGGCAAAGGTGTCAGCCAGGGGCATTCTGATGCGATTCGTCGTGTGCCGGGAGTGAAAAATGGCATCCAGTACACAGTTCCGATTGAAGAGGCAGTTGACCGCGTCAGAAGCGGAAGCGAGCCGGAGCTTACTACAAGAGAAAAGCATCTCCGTGAATGTTATGTGGTACCGGAAGAAGGCGCTGATCTTCAGGCAATCGAAGAAGCTATCAAGACCATGCCAAATTACTTCGATGAATATGATACCACGGTAACATTTATCACTGAAGAAGAATTGAAGGAAAATCACAGCAAGATGCCGCACGGCGGATTCGTTATCCGAAGCGGTGAGACTGGCAATGCAGGCAATAAACACGTTATCGAGTATTCTCTGAAACTGGACTCCAATCCAGAATTTACCGCAAGCGTCTTAATTGCCTATGCAAGAGCAGCTTACAGACTGTCACAGAAAGGTGAAAGCGGTGCAAGAACCGTGTTCGATATTGCACCGGCAATGCTGTCGATGAAGGCACCAGAAGAGTTACGTGCAAAATTGTTGTAATTTGAAAAGGGGACAGGGTAAATTGAAAAAGGGACAGGGAGATTTTAATCTGGGACGGAGGAAAACTCAAAAACCCCCGTCCCCAATGATCTTTGATTCGCATGCTCATTATGATGATGAGCAGTTTGATGACGACCGGGAGGAGCTTCTTGGTTCTATGACGTCGCTTGGCGTTGGCACGATTGTGAATGTGGGAGCGTCTTTGCGAGGCTGCGAGAGGGTGTTGGAGCTTGCAAGGCGGTATCCGTTTGTCTATGCGGCGGTTGGGGTGCACCCGGATCATGTGGGTGATCTAAATGAGGAGACGTTTGCCGTGCTGAAAGGCTGGTGCCAAGATGAGAAGGTGGTCGCAGTTGGTGAGATTGGGCTGGATTATTACTGGGATGTAGAGCCGCGTGAAGTGCAGAAAGAGTGGTTTGTCCGGCAGCTGGAGCTTGCGAGAGAGCTGAATCTACCGGTGAATATTCACAGTCGGGATGCGGCTGAGGATACGTTCGTGATCATGAAGGAACATGCAAAGGGGCAGGAAGGAATCATTCATTGTTATTCTGGGTCAAAAGAGATGGCGTTGGAATATGTGAAGTTAGGATTTTATATAGGGGTCGGAGGAGTTGTCACTTTCAAAAATGGCAAGAAGTTAAAGCAAGTAGTAGAAGCGGTTCCTCTGGAATCTATCGTATTGGAGACCGATTGCCCGTATCTTGCACCGGAACCGAACCGTGGCAAGCGT
Source organism: Dorea chungnamensis (assembly GCF_039832125.1). Lineage (NCBI taxonomy): Bacteria > Bacillati > Bacillota > Clostridia > Lachnospirales > Lachnospiraceae > Dorea > Dorea chungnamensis. The sequence goes on from NZ_JBDOHT010000002.1 coordinate 208,567, forward strand.
AATAATTCTTCCTATATTAGATACGTTGCAGAAGAGATCGCAAGATTGAAGGGGATGACCGGTGAGGAGGTCATAAAACAGACTGAAATAAATGCAAAAAAAGTGTATGGACTGGATGACTAGTCCATACACTTTTTTACTCTTATAGAAATTGATATGCCAAAGGATGATTCATCGGTAAGACTGCGACCAGTTCATCTTCCGCCAGAAGATATGCTTTATATTTCTGTACCCACCAGAACCAGCAGGTCCACCAGAGTCGGCAAATATAAAGACCCGGGATGCCGCACTTTGCAATGATGAAGAATGTAATTTCTTCAGAGAATTTTGTTAATGATAATGAAGAAGATGAGCACTAAAAATCAATCTCGGTAACGATCTGACCCGAACCATTGCAGAGAACGGTGTCGTAAGGAACCCCGAGATAATAGTGCAGACTGGTGCGGTACAGCTCCAGTTCATAATATGAATTCAGATATTTTCCATTTCGCATCTGGCAGTCATCCACAATTTCTCTGGCCAATACCTCCTCTTTGATTGGAAAAAGACGGTTGATGACAATTGTCAGATGCGTTTCCGTAAGATTGGAAGAAGTAAAAATGGTAGAATGCATGACTTTGTAAGGCTGGTTTTCAAACCAGACGAAAAACAGCAGAATAAGCATAAATACAATGGCCGTAAGCCGCCTCTTTTGCTTCAATATCTTCACTCCCTTCACGGATAAGAACAGACACTGTATCTTATTACAGTGTAAATTAATATATCTATTTTTTCAATGGAAATATGGGTATACTTAACACAAAGAAATGGCATGGTGTTGAGTATGAGTAAGATAGTGATTGATTTGGAAAGAGTTCTGGCAGAAAAAGGTGTCAGCAAAACACAACTTTGTTATATCTGCAGGCTGCAGCGGACACAGTTGAACAACTACTGTAAGAACAAGGTTGTCCGTGTCGATTTGAACACAATTGCAAAAATCTGCGATTGCCTCGAATGCGATGTAAATGACATTTTAAAATTGGAAAAAGAAGAAGTATAGCGGCCGCTGCCTTTTACAGGCAGCGGTTGTTTTATACTGTCTTTCATAGAAAAATAAAATATTTTGTAATTTCTTCTTCCCTTTATAGTAATTTTAGTGTATGATAGTAAATGCACTAGATATAGTGCGCAGGTAAATAATTAAAACAATATTTAGTACAAAAGTGAGGACGAGTATGAGAATAGACGTAAAAACGAATGTAATTAAGCGAAATGGGGAAGAGGTATATTTTGACCTGACAAAGATTATCAATGCGATCAAAGCAGCGAACAATGAGGTGGACAGGATCCATCAGATGAATGAATATCAGATTATGGCCATTGCGGACAATGTTGCGGATCAGGTACAGGAGTCTACACATGCGGTTCATGTAGAAGATATTCAGGATATGGTAGAGCGCGGCATTATGGAGATGCGTGGCTACGAGGTGGCACAGAAGTATGTCCGCTATCGTTTTAAGCGAGAGTTGACTCGTAAGTCTAACACGACAGATAATGGAATTCTGTCTTTGATCGAGAATATTAATGAGGAAGTGAATCAGGAGAATTCCAATAAGAATCCGGTGATTAATTCTACACAGCGTGATTACATGGCCGGAGAAGTCAGCAAGGATTTGTCAAAGCGTATACTTTTGCCGGAAGAGATTGTAAATGCCCACGAAGCTGGAATCATTCATTTCCATGATTCTGATTATTTTGCGCAGAAGGAACACAACTGTGATCTGATCAATCTGGAGGATATGCTGCAGAATGGTACAGTCATCAGTGAGACGATGATCGAGAAGCCGCACAGCTTCTTTACGGCTTGTAATGTAACGACGCAGATCGTGGCACAGGTCGCAAGTAATCAGTACGGCGGACAGTCATTTTCACTGGCACATCTGGCACCGTTCGTAGATGTCAGCAGAAAGAAGATCCGTAAGAACGTCATTGCAGAGCGGGAAGAATGCGGCGAGAGTATGGATGAACAGATCATCGATAAAGTAACTGAGCGCAGATTAAGAGACGAGGTAAAGAGTGGAATCCAGACGATTCAGTATCAGTTGATCACGTTGATGACCTGTAATGGTCAGGCGCCATTTGTTACGATGTTCATGTATCTGGATGAGGTGGAAGAAGGACAGACCAGAGACGACCTGGCAATGATCATTGAAGAAGTGCTGAAGCAGAGAATGCAGGGCGTGAAGAATGAAAAAGGCGTATGGATCACACCGGCATTTCCAAAGCTGATCTACGTGCTGGATGAGGATAATATTACGGAAGATTCCAAATACTGGTATCTGACAGAGTTATCTGCACAGTGTACGGCAAAGCGTATGGTGCCGGATTATATTTCCGCTAAGATTATGAAGCAGTTGAAAAAGGGAAATGTATACACATGTATGGGCTGCCGTTCTTTCCTGACGGTCGAAGAGAGTCAGAAGAATCCGGACGGTTCTTATAAGTTCTACGGACGTTTCAATCAGGGTGTTGTTACGATTAACCTGGTGGATGTGGCATGTTCTTCTGAAGGAGATATGGATCGGTTCTGGAAGATTCTGGATGACCGTCTGGAATTATGTCATCGTGCACTTCGCTGCAGACATGAGAGACTTCTGGGAACCGTATCAGACGTTGCCCCGATTCTGTGGCAGCATGGTGCACTGGCACGTCTGAAGAAAGGTGAGACCATTGATAAATTATTATATAATGGATATTCTACGATTTCATTAGGCTACGCAGGCCTCTATGAGATGTGTATGCGTATGCTTGGCAAGTCACATACAGATCCGGAAGGAAGAGTATTTGCCCTGAAGGTTATGCAGAGACTGAATGATAAGTGTGCAGAGTGGAAAGCAGCAGAGAATATCAGCTATTCTGTATACGGAACGCCGATGGAATCCACCACTTATAAGTTTGCAAAATGTCTCCAGAAGAGATTTGGAATCATCAAAGGTGTTACAGATAAGAACTATATTACAAACAGTTATCATGTTCATGTATCTGAAGAGATCAACGCATTTGACAAGCTGGAGTTTGAAGCCGATTTCCAGAAATTATCTCCGGGCGGGGCAATCAGCTATATCGAAGTACCGGATATGCAGCAGAACATTCCGGCAGTGCTGTCCGTAATGCAGTTTATCTATGATCATATTATGTATGCAGAACTGAATACCAAGAGTGATTACTGCGAAGTATGTGGTTATGACGGAGAGATTCTGATCAAGGAAGATGAGTGCGGCAAGCTGATCTGGGAGTGCCCGAACTGCGGCAATCAGGATCAGGATAAGATGTCCGTGGCAAGAAGAACCTGCGGTTATATCGGAACCCAGTTCTGGAACCAGGGAAGAACCCAGGAAATCAAAGACCGAGTACTTCACTTGTAAAAGGAATCTGATGTTATGAATTATGCAAATATTAAGAAATATGATATTGCAGACGGCCCAGGGGTGAGGGTGTCGCTGTTTGTATCAGGATGCCGGCACCACTGCAAGGGATGCTTTAATTACGAAGCATGGGATTTCGAGTATGGAAGGTCATACACAGCCGAGACAGAGGCTGAGATCCTGGAAGCCTTAAAGCCAGGCTATATCGCCGGGCTTACCCTCTTGGGCGGAGAGCCCTTCGAGCCGGAGAATCAGGCAGAACTTGTAAAACTGCTCCGGAAAGTCCGGGAAACCTATCCAGAGAAAAGCATCTGGAGTTACACCGGATACGTCTACGATAAAGACCTGGTGCCCGGCGGGCGGGCATATACCGATGTGACAGACGAGATGCTGTCCTATCTGGACGTGCTGGTAGATGGGCCGTTCGTAGAAGAACTGAAAGATATTACACTACAGTTTAGAGGCAGCAGTAATCAGAGAATCCTAGAAATGAGCAAAAAAAGGTAAAAAGGGGACGTAGTATTTTGCAAAAATACTACGTCCCCTTTTGCATTTTGCCCTGTACCCAATTGAGCGATTATCCTCTTTTTCTGTATTGTGATGGGGTCATCCCATATCGTTTCTGAAATATCTTATAGAAATATCCCTTATTATGATACCCGACAATATCGGCAATTTCTTCTACGCTTTTTGAGGAAGTGGTCAGTAGGTGTTCTGCCTTTTCCAGGCGGATTTTCTGCACGTAGGCGGAATAGGTCATGCCGGTCTTGGCTTTGATCAGGCGGTTGAAATAATCTTCCTGATAATGGAAGGTGTCGACTAACTGTTGAATTGTAATGTCGGCAGAATGCTGCTGGATGTATTCGGAGACTTCTTCGAAGATGATCCAGTTCATGGTCTTGCGCTGTTCTCTGGATAAGGAGAATTCGTATGTGGTGCTGAGCAGGCGGAAGATGCGAAGCAACAGGCCTTTGCAGATGTAGCGGGAGCCGATGGTGTTGCTGCATAGTTCTTTTAGCAGCAGGTACAGGCAGTCTTCTAATGCTTCGGTGGCATCAGCGCCCGGACGGAAATGTAGATATTGTTGTACATCTTTTTGCTTCAGCAGTGCAGATTGAAGAAAAGATATAATTTTCTGAGTAGTTACATTTTCATCCATGATCTCTGCAAACATATCGTTAGCAATCCCGAGAAACAGAATGATGGCGGGCTGATCCAGCAGATAATCCTGGTGCAGACAGTTCTTGTCGATCAGGCATAGATCGCCTTTCGAGAAAATGATATCTTTACCCAGAATCCGCTGGCGAAATTCTCCTTCTACTACGTAGGTCAATTCGATGTAATCGTGGGTGTGAAGTTGTGTCTTCTCGCCGGAAGAAAAAGGAAGCTGATAACAAAAGGGTGAAGGAGCAGGCTGCATTGTGGCGTAAAGATTCTGTGCAGAATCAATGTTCCAGCACAGGGCGAAGATTCGGTCCTGCTCTAGTAATGGGTAAGTCTTTACTTCCTGGACGGACTTGGAATATTCTGGACAGACGAGTCTGGGACCAAGTTTATGGTCTGCAGGAAGAAGACCCTGGTCGGAAGAAGTAACCTGCTGGCATAAATAGGAAAGCATCAAAGTGATATCCTCCTGTATTTGATATAGAAAATGTCACAGCTAAAAATCAGGGTGTGGCCTGATAGTATATGTCAATTATAGCACAGATAGGAGCGAAGGAAAATGAATTACAGGTCGGAATAGGTAACTTTGGGGAGAAATCGACAGAGTTATGAAATTGCGGAAAACTTCCGCATTTTCTTATAATAAAACCAGAAAATGACATAGCACGTATCGATTACATCAATCAAAAAATGAAGAAAAGGAGAGGAGCCATATCCGTGTCATGCGTATTGAAGATAATATGCAAAATGTTGCAGTAACAGAAGGCGACAAAGTAGAAGCGCAGATTAAATTTGGCTGGGAAGTGGATGCTTATCCGGTCAATGAGATTGTGGAAGCCGTCAATGCAGTATCTCGGGCAGACATTGACACACTTGTGGAAGAATATTATGATAAATATGAGATTCTTCTGGAAGGCAGAGATGCGAAAGAATTCCGTGACCATGTAGCTGTTCAGGCCGGAATCGAGATTGGATTTGAGAGATTCCTGGAGGAAAAGAACTATCAGGCAATCGTAACTCATTTCGGAGATCTTGGTGGATTAAAACAGCTTCCGGGACTTGCCATCCAGAGACTGATGGAAAAAGGATACGGCTTTGGAGCAGAAGGTGACTGGAAGACTGCTGCCATGGTGCGTGTTATGAAGATTATGACGGAAGGAATGAAGGGTGCGAAGGGAACTTCATTTATGGAAGATTATACCTATAATCTGGTACCTGGAAAAGAAGGAATCCTGCAGGCGCATATGCTGGAAGTATGCCCGACCATTGCTGACGGCAAGATCAGCATCAAAGAGCAGCCATTATCTATGGGTGACAGAGAAGATCCGGCAAGACTGGTATTTACGGCAAAAGAAGGGCCGGCAGTTGCAACATCCTTGATTGACCTTGGTGACAGATTCCGCCTGATCATCAATGATGTCAATTGCAAGAAGACCGAGCAACCAATGCCAAAGCTTCCGGTGGCAACTGCATTCTGGACACCGGAACCGAACCTTCAGACGGGTGCAGAAGCGTGGATTCTGGCAGGTGGTGCACACCATACTGCATTTTCTTATGATCTGACAGCAGAGCAGATGGGCGACTGGGCTGCGTACATGGGAATTGAAGCGGTCTACATTGACAAAGATACGACCATCCGTCAGTTTAAGAATGAACTTTTGTGGAACAGTGTAGTATTTCGTAAATAATAAGAAGAGGTAGGAAAAGATGCTTGAAAAATTAAAACAAGAAGTATATGAAGCGAATATGCTTCTCCCCAAATACAATCTGGTAACATTTACCTGGGGAAATGTAAGCGGTATTGACCGAGAGAGTGGCTTGTTCGTCATTAAGCCGAGTGGAGTAGAATATGAGAAGCTGACACCGGAAGATATGGTGGTTGTGGATCTGGACGGTAATAAAGTAGAAGGAAGATATCATCCGTCTTCCGATACTGATACCCATGTTGTTCTTTACAATCGCTTCCCGAACGTAGGAGGAATCGTACATACGCATTCTTCATGGGCAACGAGCTGGGCGCAGGCCGGAAGAGGAATTCCATGTTATGGGACGACCCATGCGGATTATCTCTATGGGGAGGTCCCTTGTGTGAGAAATCTGACAAAAGAGGAGATTGAAGAAGCATACGAGAAGAATACGGGAATCCTGATTGCAGATGAATTTGAGAAAAATGGACTGGATTACGCTGCGACACCGGCGGTATTGTGTAAGAATCATGGACCATTTACCTGGGGAAAGGATGCCCATGAGGCAGTACATAATGCAGTAGTTCTGGAAGAAGTGGCGAAGATGGCAGCACGCTGTGAGATGATCAATCCACAGAATCAGCCTGCGCCGCAGGAACTGCAGGATAAGCATTATTATAGAAAACACGGCGCGAATGCTTATTACGGGCAGCCGGGGAAATAAAAAATATGAGGAGGCTAATGAACATGAGTGATGTAAAGCAATTGATCGAGAGCGGAAGAGCATTTCTTGGAATTGAATTTGGCTCTACGAGGATTAAGTCCGTATTGATCGATGAGAATCACAATCCAATCGCATCTGGAAGTCACAGTTGGGAAAATCGTTTCGAAAATGGTATCTGGACGTATACGCTCGATGATATCTGGACAGGTTTGAGAGATAGTTACAGAGATCTGGCAGAGAATGTGCAGCAAGAATATGGAGTTGTGATTAAGAAGCTTGGAGCAATCGGCTTCAGCGCGATGATGCACGGATATATGGCATTTGATAAGGAAGGAAATCTTCTGGCGCCATTTGCAACCTGGAGAAATAGTAATACAGGTGCAGCGGCTGAGGTTCTGATTGATCTGTTCCAGTATAATATTCCTCTGAGATGGAGTATCGCACATCTGTATCAGGCAATCCTGGATGATGCAGATCATGTAAAGGATATTACCTATATGACGACACTTGCAGGATACATTCACTGGAAGATGACGGGAGAGAAAGTGCTGGGAGTTGGCGATGCTTCCGGTATGTTCCCGATTGATATGGCAACCAGAGATTATGACGAAGAGATGATTCAGAAGTTCGATCAGCTCGTGGCAGATAAGAATTATCCGTGGAAGATTCGAGAGATTCTGCCAAAAGTACTGGTGGCAGGAGAGGCAGCCGGCGTCCTGACGGAAGAGGGAGCAAGACTTCTGGATGAATCTGGCAATCTGGAAGCGGGCATTTTGCTGTGTGCACCAGAAGGAGATGCAGGAACCGGAATGGTAGCGACCAACAGCGTTGCCAAGCGCACCAGCAACATTTCCGCAGGAACATCCTTCTTCTCTATGGTAGTACTGGAGAAGCCATTGAAAAACCTGCATACAGAGATTGACATGGTTACGACACCAGACGGAAGCCTTGTGGCGATGGTACACTCCAATAACGGAACCACTGACCTGAACGCCTGGGTAGGCCTTTTCAAAGAATTTGCAGACAGCATCGGTGCAGATGTAGGCATGGATAAGATGTATGGTACCCTTTATAACAAAGCGCTGGAAGGCGATGTTGACTGTGGAGGAATCCTCTCTTACGGAAATTATGCAGGAGAGCCAATTACAGCGGTTGAAAAAGGAAGACCGATGGTAGTAAGAACCCCGGAGAGCAAGTTTACCCTTGCGAACTTTATGCGGTCCCATCTGTATACAGCGCTGGGCGTCATTAAAGTAGGAATGGATATCCTCACCAAAGAAGAAGGCGTAGAGATTGATACCGTCCTGGGGCACGGCGGATTGTTCAAGACCAAAGGCGTAGGACAGAAAATCCTGGCAGACGCCATCAATACACCAGTTGTAGTCATGGAGACTGCAGGAGAAGGCGGTCCCTGGGGAATGGCAATCCTTGCGGCATACATGGTACAAAAAGAAGAAGGAGAAGCATTGGGCGATTATCTGAATCATAAAGTATTCGGCGAAGATGCAGGCTCAAGAATCGATCCAGACCCAGAAGGAGTGGCAGGATACGAAGTATTCATGGAAAGATACAAAAAAGGATTAGATATCGAGCGGAAAGCATGTGAAGATTTATAAAAAGGTAAAAAGGGGACGTAGTATTTTTGCAAAATACTACGTCCCCTTTTGTAAAATGCCCTGTACCTTTTTGCACATTTTTAGCGCTTGTTTCATATTTGCGTCGCAAAATGTTAACAATTAGTTTGCATTTTCATCACATTTTCATCACAGATTCTGGGTATACTATAATTGTTCTAAGGAACAACACTTAAATTCTTTTTCATAACTTTTTCCTCAGGGCTGCACTCCTCCCAAACATGCAGTCCTATTTTATTGCTTATATGTAACTATGTATATCTGACATAAAAAATCGTCGCTTCGAAGGCAACGATTTTTGCATTTTATACTGTTCTTATACTGTTGTATATAGATCGATACATTGTCCGGTCATGACCAGAGGTGCATCGGTCAGTAAGTAGACGATGGCGTTGGCTACATCTGTGGCGCTTCCCATAACCGCATCATCCTGTCCGACGGAGTGATTATATACGCGCTGTCCCGGAGTGTCGACGATTGCCGGTGCTACTGCATTGACTTGGATGCCGTATTCTTTGGTCTGGATAGCGGCTGTCTTGGTCATGGTGACGATGGCGCCTTTGGCGACAGAATAAGCACCCATCTGAGATGCAATTCTTCCCATTCTGGAAGAAACGCTGACAACTCGTCCGCTGCCCTGCTTTATCATTACTGGCAGAACATGCTTGAAGCAGAAGAATGGAATCTTGATGTTGGTCTTGATGATCTGATCCCATTGTTCTTCGGACCACTCCCAGAGTTTGATTGCCTGATGCTCAATGTTCTTATAGATTTCCTTTGGATATCCGCCGGCATTATTGACCAGAATGTCGATCCTTCCGTATTTTTCTACTACAGTATCTACCATAGCCTGGACTTCAGCCTCTACGGTAAGGTCGTGGGACAAAGAGATTGCCTTTCCACCGTTATCTTCGATCATTCTTACTGTTTCATCCAGGTCTGCCTGTGTTCTTGCGACAGCAACGACGGTGGCACCTTCAGCGGCGACAGCCAGTGCGGCTTCACGTCCGATTCCCTTTCCAGCGCCGGTTATGATGGCGATTTTTCCTTCTAATTTCATGATGATTCCTCCATATTATATGTTTTGATCATATTGGTTAAAAAATTCAATGGTTGCAGGGTGTATATAACTGGAGCCGATATCATGCAACAGGATAATATTTAACTTGTTGTTCAGATTTTTCTTGTCAAGAGCAATTGCTGCGGTCAGATCTCGAAGCGGCAGATTGCACGCATGAGGCAGACCATATATATCCAATACTTTTCGTATGCGGTCAGCGGTTCCGGAGGCGGTCAGACCCTGGGCTTCGGCCAGCAGCGTGAGCTGGTACATGCCGATGGACACGGCCTCTCCATGGCTTTCTCTTCCATAGTTAAAATGTTGTTCGATGGTATGTCCGAGCGTATGTCCGAAGTTCAGGAGCATACGTTCGCCAGTGTCGAATTGATCGTGTTCTACAACCACGCGTTTGATATCTACGCATCGTTGAATGATGGCAGGCAGTTCTTCTTTCAGATCATCAAAAGAACTGTGCGATTCCAAGGTGTGGAATAATTGTGCATCTTTGATACAGCCGTATTTGATGACCTCTCCCATACCATCGCTGATAAATCGTTCCTCCAATGTGTTCAGTACCAACGGATCAATGAGTACCAGTGCGGGCTGATAGAATGCGCCAACCAGATTCTTTCCTTGTGGCAAGTCTACAGCGACCTTGCCGCCGACGGAAGAATCTACCTGTGCGAGAAGTGATGTTGGAATCTGTACCAACTTGACACCGCGCAGGTAACTGGATGCGGCAAAACCAGCCAGATCACCAATGACGCCGCCGCCAAGTGCGATGACCAGATCACTCCGGGAGATCTTGGCGTTAAGCATAGCACTGTAGACGCCGGGGAGTGTCTGGAAATCTTTTGTGGCTTCTCCGTGAGGAAGTACAACATGGTGGCATTCGTAACTGTCTGATAGTCCGGCAATGAGTTTCTCTCCATAGAGAGGAAATACCTGATCATCTGAGATGATCATGATTCGTTTGCCAGAGAACACGTCAGCGATATAAGAAGCGGCCTGGGACAGGATGTTATTTTCAATATAGATGGGATAGCTGTTTTTTCCCAGATTCACGGTTAACTTCATAGGTTACTCCTGATTATGACATCTGCTTCCCGATCACTTTGGCAATCTGGGAAACTTCTTTGATAAGGGTATCGTATTTGGCGGGTTTTAATGACTGCGCACCATCACACAGCGCACATTCCGGGTCATTGTGGACTTCTACCATGAGTCCGTCTGCGCCTGCAGCGATCGCAGCCTTTGCCATTGGTTCTACAAGCCACCATTTACCGCCGGCGTGGCTTGGGTCTACGACAACAGGGAGATGTGTCAGTCTGCGGAGCACCGGAATGCTCTGGAGATCCAGAGTATTTCTGGTGTAAGTTTCAAAAGTACGGATTCCGCGTTCGCAGAGGATGACATTTTCATTACCGGCAGCCATGATATATTCTGCGGACATGATCCATTCTTCATAGGTCGCGTTGAGACCTCTCTTTAAGAGAATCGGACGGTCAAGCTGTCCTAACTGCTTTAAGAGATCGAAGTTCTGCATGTTGCGGGCACCAATCTGGATCAGATCGACTTTTTCGTTGAAAACATCCAGATATTGTGGGGACATCAGTTCTGTTACGATTGGAAGACCGGTTGCAGCTTTGGCTTCACATAAGATGTCCAGACCTTCCAGTCCAAGGCCCTGGAAAGAATAAGGGCTGGTTCTAGGTTTGAAAGCACCGCCTCTTAATAAATTAGCACCGGAAGCTTTGGCGGCCTTTGCAATCTCCAGAACCTGGTCAACGGATTCGACAGAACAAGGACCGGCAATCAATGCCAGATGACCGCCACCGACCTTAACACCAGATACATCTACGACGGAGTCTTCTGGATGGAATGCACGGTTTGCCAGTTTGTAAGGCTCTTGAACGTGCATAACCTTATCGACAGCCTTGTCTACTTCAAAGAGTTTCGGGTCAACCTGCGTTGTGTCTCCGATACATCCGATGATGGTCATCTCGGCACCTTCCACAACATGAGTGTCCAGACCCTTCCTCTTGATCAATTGCTCGACACGGGAGAGGTCATCCTTCGTCGCGCGTGGTTTTAATACAATAATCATAGTACTCCTCCATATATTTCAATACTTGTCAGATTGTCTAAATATTCACACTGTAAAACTTTAACTGTTTAAAGTGTGAAAAACTAATGTTATACTAACGCATGAATATTTGAATGTCAACACTTTTTTGGAAAATATTTTATAATCTGTGGTACACTACATATATACTAGTAGAAATAGAATTCCTATAAGATCGTCAAAAGTGCAGGAGGCAATTATGGTAAGAGTCTGGATGGCAGATATCACCCCATTATTAATAGAAGAAACATATCGGGCATATTATCGAGAACTTCCCGAATGGCGTAAGGAGAAGGCTGACAGGCATCATCATCTGATTGACCGGGCGCAAAGTGTAGGAGCGTGGAGTCTGTGGATGCGGGTAAAAGAACGGTATGGTTTACTCGATGAGGTTGTCTATAATCTCTCTCATTCGGGAAATTATGTGCTGTGTGCGTTCAGTGATACGCAAGGAGCCAAAGTAGGGTGTGACCTGGAAGTGGTCAAGGACTTGCGGGAAGCGGTGGCAAGGAGGTTCTTCTGTCAGGCGGAATATGAGCACCTGATGCAGACTGAGGAGCAGGAGCGGACACGACGATTCTTCCGGTATTGGGTGTTGAAGGAGAGCTTTCTGAAGGCAACTCGGCGGGGCATGGCGCTGGATACACGTTCATTCGAGATTGGATGGGATGAGAATGACAGCCCTTATCTAAAAGATCAGCCGGAAGAATTCCCAGAGAGATATTATTATCAAGAGTATCATAGGGCCAATGTGGATGCAGGGATTGCAGTCTGTACCACGGATCCAGAGATTGATAAGCAGCTTTATCTATTAGAATTGTAAGGAGTGGATGTGATGAAAAGACTTCGGACAAGATGGGCGGACCGAGTAGATGAGAATCATGTGTTAGAGGAATATCCAAGACCACGGATGGAACGGGACAGTTATGTGAATCTGAACGGGCGTTGGGACTATGCCATTACCAGAGAAGGAACCAAACCAGAGGTATATGATGGCACGATTCTGGTGCCTTTTTCACCAGAAGCAGATCTTTCGGGAGTGAACCGTCAACTGCAGCCGACAGAATATCTCTGGTATCACCGGACACTGCCCGGGCAAGTGAAGCCGAAAGCAGGAAAACGATGGCTGTTGCATTTTGGTGCGGTAGACCAGTATTCGGTCGTGTACGTGAATGGAAAGCTTCTGAAGAGACATCTGGGAGGATATCTGCCTTTTACGGTAGATGTAACGGAGGTTTTGTCGGATACAGCCAATGAGTTGCTGGTGATGGTGCAAGATTACAGTGATGCTTCTTACTATAGTAGGGGCAAACAAAAGCTGAAGCGCGGAGGTATGTTTTATACAGCGCAGAGTGGAATCTGGCAGACAGTATGGATGGAAGAAGTGCCGCAACAATATATTACGGACATTATCGTCACACCTCTTTATGATCAGAATACCTTGCAGATCAAGGTGACTGCTTCTCAAAAGGAATTGGCAGAAGAGGTGACGATCACCGTATCGTCTGAAGAAATGCAGCCACTTCAGGTGACCAAAGGGGTGGGAGAAGATATTATGATTCCTCTGTCGGAGGCACATCCCTGGAGCCCGGAAGATCCATTTCTATATAATATAGAAGTGCAGATGGGATCGGATCATGTGCGAAGTTACGCTGCCATGCGAAAGATTAGTGTGGAAAGAGATCCAGAAGGAATTCCAAGGATATTTTTGAATAATCAGCCGTATTTTCAAAAAGGGGTATTGGATCAGGGATATTGGCCGGAGGGGCTGTATACACCACCTTGTGATGAGGCGATGATCTACGATATTCAGACGATGAAAGATCTGGGATTCAATATGCTAAGAAAGCATCTGAAGATTGAACCGCAGCGGTGGTACTATCACTGTGACCGCCTGGGAATGCTGGTGTGGCAGGATATGGTCAATGGAGGAAAGTCATATAAGTCGTGGTATGTGACGTACCTGGCGACCGCAATGGAATTCTTCCATATAAAAATGAAGGATTCTTACCTGTGGCTGCTGGGAAGGAGAAATGAACGTGGACGGCGTCAGTTTGTAGAAGAGATGCGAAAAACCATCGAGCATCTGTATAGCCATCCATCCATTGTAACCTGGGTCATCTTCAATGAAGGATGGGGGCAGTTTCATGCCAATGTTGTGACGAATATTGCAAGAGAGATGGATCATACAAGGTTGATCGATCAGGCCAGCGGATGGTTCGATCAGGGAGGTGGTGATATTCACAGTATCCACGATTATTTCTTCCCATTGAAAGTACACTCGGAGACCAGAGCGACGGCATTGACGGAATTCGGAGGATTCTCCTGGCGGATCCCAGAACATAGTATGTACCAAAGTGTCTATGGATATCGTGTGTATACGTCAAAGAAAGAATTGAACAGAGGTTATCGAGAACTGATAAAGAAAGAAATACTTCCCAACATCCCACGAGGATTGTCGGCAACCATCTACACCCAGTTGTCTGATGTGGAAGAAGAAGTAAATGGAATCCTGACCTACGATCGAGAAATTGTGAAAATTGACGAGGGGGACGGGGGTTTTTGAAAAAAACCCCCGTCCCCGTTTCGTACTATATTCTAAAATTGAAGTCTGCGTAAGCGGAAGAACCATGTTCATGTACATCCAGACCATCGACTTCCTCTTCGCGGGAAACTCGAAGTCCGATTGTCTTGTCGATTAACTTGAATACAATGAATGCCATTACGAGTACATACAATGCTGTTGCGCCAACACCAATCAGCTGTGTTACAAGATCACATCCGTCTCCAAATACTCCGGTAAGGATCGTTCCAAGAGCACCGCAGACACCGTGAACGCTGATAGCACCAACTGGGTCGTCGACTTTTACTTTCTGGTCGATAATCTCTACAGAGAATACGACTACGATACCAGCAATGATACCGATGATGATTGCTTCCCATTCACTTACTACGTCACATCCTGCAGTGATTGCAACGAGACCTGCAAGAGAACCGTTGAATGTCATAGATACATCCGGCTTACCGTAGCGAATCCAGGTTACGATCATCGCGAGTAAGGTTGCTGCAGCGGCTGCAAGGTTGGTTGTCATAGCGATATGTCCAAGGCTTGTTGTTGCAGCAGTTGTAGAACCACAGTTGAATCCGAACCAGCAGAACCACAGGATGAATACACCAAGCGCTGCAATTGGAAGGTTGTGTCCCGGAATCGCTTTTGCTTTGCCATCTTTGCCGTATTTTCCAATACGAGGTCCAAGGATCATGGCACCAACAAAAGCACAGATACCGCCGACCATATGTACTGCAGTAGATCCGGCAAAATCATGAAAGCCTAACTCTGATAAGAAACCGCCGCCCCAGATCCAGTGACCAGATACTGGATAGATGAAGATACTGATGGCTGCACTGTATGCCAGGTAAGCTGCGAATTTTGTCCGCTCAGCCATGGAACCAGATACGATGGTTGCAGCTGTTGCGCAGAATACAGTGTGGAAGATGATGAAAACTCCGATTGGAAGTCCGTTAAACATTCCATCTGCATCTGCCAATGTGGTAGGATTAAAGAATCCTTTGATTCCAACGATTCCGTTCCAGTCAGTTCCGTGCATCAGAGCAAATCCGAAGACGAAGAAGAGTAAACTTCCAAGAACGAAGTCCATCATATTTTTCATTAAAATGTTACCTGTGTTTTTGGCCCTGGTAAAACCGGCCTCACACATTGCAAAACCAGCCTGCATAAAGTATACGAGAATTGCACCGATCATGGTCCACATAATGTTCATGAGAAGGCCAGATGCTTCCGCCACATCCATGCCGTTTTCTATTAAAGTTGCTAAATCCATAAAATTACCTCCTAAGCTTCTGTGTGAATGAAAAAGGAGATAATAGCGTTTTTTTAATATCGCGATTATCTCCTTCGATAGCAGTGTATGTTCATGTTGTATTGGGTTGTATGTAGTTTACAAAGCATCAGATCCACGCTCACCGGTACGGATACGAACTGCATCTTCTACTTCATATACAAATATCTTTCCATCACCATAAGTTCCGGTACGAATCTCAGATGTAATCTTTTCAATTAATGTCTCTGCAATATCTGGTTCGATGACGGTCTCTACTTTTACCTTTGGCAGAAGGTTTACATTATATTCTGCACCACGGTATACTTTTTTGTGTCCTTTTTGGTTACCGTAACCCATTACGTTGCTGATCATCAGACCATTTACATTACTTTCATCAAGTATGTTCTTCAGGTCTTCCAGCTTTTCAGGCTGAATAATTATTTCCAATTTTTTCATAGAGCCTACCTCCTTAATCTCACTCCGTATTCCTTTTTGAATCTGTCACCTTACAATGAAAGCCTGAAATTGAACGCCTGCGATGACAGATTCATTCGGATACATCATAACAAAAATGGCGCCTTCCCCGAAAGGAAAACGCCTTTGTTTTTGATGTGTCTTATTATACACAACCGGATAATTTTGTAAATAGAAATTTTATGAAAAATTAAGATTTTATGACAAATGTACAGAAAAAACAAAAAACAAAAGAAAATTTTGTTGGAAAATATGTTAGGAATCCATCACAATTTGGGCGAAAAAGAGAATATAGTTATATGTTTATAAAATGAAAACTTGTATAAGTAATATCGATAAAGTAGAATTGTTGTATAGAAGTTTTAGGAAAATGATAAAATGAGAGGTCAGAGAAATGAGTAAGGTAGTATATAAAAAAAGGAAAAATACTGATGCCGTGAAGTGGGACGGACTAAAGAAGAAGTTTGGACAAGATGATCTGATTCCGCTCTGGGTGGCGGATATGGATTTTGAAGCACCAGATTGTGTAAAAGAAGCCTTAAAAGAATATGTAGACTATGGGATATATGGTTATTATCAACCACCAAAAGGATATAAAGAGGCTTTTATCAGATGGGAAGAGACTTATCATCATTATCAGGTGAAAAGAGAGTGGATTCGTTTTGCACCGGGGGTTGTTCCGGGAATTAACTGGCTGTTACATGTTTTGACTAAAGAAGAGGATGGGGTTATTATTATGCCGCCAGTATATTATCCATTCCGTGATGCGATAGTTAATAATAATAGAAAACTAGTGGAAAGTCCACTGGTTCGTAAGGAACACAGATATGTAATGGATTATGAAGACTTTGAACAGAAAATTGTGGATAATAATGTGAAGTTATTCGTTTTTTGTACACCGCATAATCCTGTGGGGAGAGTATGGGAAAAACAGGAGATACAGAAAGTATTGGATATCTGTAAGAAACATAAAGTCTATGTGTTGGCAGATGAGATTCACCAGGATATTGTAATGAAAGGACATCAGCAGATTCCGGCAGCATCTGTGGGAAATTATAATGAGATTCTTGTTACTCTGACAGCGGCAACAAAAACATTTAATCTTGCTGGATGTCAGAATTCGATTCTTGTGATCCCTGATGAGCGTCTTCGTAAATTATATGATCAATATATGACTGAGATTCGGATAACGGGTGGCAATGCATTTGGTTATATAGCAGTGAAAAGTGCTTATGAAAATGGACGAGAATGGTTGGAGGAATTACTTGATATCATTGAAGAAAATTATCATCTGATGAAGGAAACTCTGGAGCGGGAGCTGCCGAAGGTGTGGATTCCTGAGCTGGAAGGTACTTATCTGATGTGGATTGATCTGGGGGCATATATAGCGCCAGAAGAGATGGAAATGATCATACAGGGAGAATGTGGATTGGCAGTAGACTATGGTGCATGGTTTGGAAGCGAGGGATACGATGGATTCATCCGCGTAAATCTTGCAACCAGTCGGGAGAATATCCAGAAAGCATCCCAGAGGATTGTAGATGCATTGAAATATTAAGTCATCGGTTGACTGGATTTTTTTGATTTGTTAGAATAAGAAGGGGGAAAAAGCTAGATTTATCAAGCAATAAAAAAGTTTACAGGAGTATAATTTTTAATATAATAAGGAGGAAATGCAATGCTGGATTTAACATTTGGGGAGCAAGTCAAAATTATCTTAAGCCGTAAGGGCATGACGATCAAGGAACTCGCTGAGACGATTGAAAAACGTACCGGGAAGAAGATGTCTCGTCAGAATCTGACGCAGAGACTGGGACGAGATAATTTTCAGGAACAGGATATGCGTATGATCGCAGAGATTCTTGGATGCCCATTTCAATTAAGTATTCTGGGCGATAATATTTCATCAGAAAAATCGAATAATAATATAGAAGAAAATGTACAGATGGACAAGGCTGATAATGCTGGTTCGACAGAGGTACCTGTTCAACCGCAGGCAGAGACTCATGAGAGGGACATTACCATCGGCGAACTTGTGGATATTCATGAGGAGCTGGACGCTATGATTGCAGAAGAAGGTGTGGGAGAACCAGAAGAATATATCGGTGAAGTGGATGCATATGAGTATGATGAAGAACCGCAAGAGGAACAGATGGCAGGAGAATCTGAAGAGATTGTGAAGTCATTTGCGGAAGAATATGTTGAGTCACAAAGCGAATCGGTGGAAGAACTTCTACAGGAAATCGAAGATATTGAAAGTGAGCGTAAGCCTCAGGAAGAAGAGAAGAAATCAGAAGAAAAAGAAGAGGAAGAGCAGCTGCATGGGTGGAAAGCATATCTGATGAGACGTAAGAAAAAGCGTACGAAAGAGCAAGAGGAGCCAGTTGAAGATATGGCAGAAAACTCTGAAGCAATCCCAGAAGCAATCTCAGAAGAAATCTCTGCAGAAGAGTCACATGAAGAGCTACATGAAGAGCCATATGACGAAGCGGAAGAAGAATTTGCAGAAGAATCTGCAGAAGAGCAGCCTGTAGAAGAACAATATATGGAAGAACAATATACAGAAGAGCAATATACGGAAGAATATATGGATGAGGAAGAGGATCTGGAGAAGGGAGAGATTAACCCGTACACTGGCAGAGAGTATGAGTCCAACAGTGTCCGTATGCATCCATCGCGTATCGGTTATGTACAGGTCTATGACCGGTCAACTCATCAATGGACAGATATGACAGAGTGGGCATTCCTTGGCTATCAGGAACGTAAGAAGGTGTTACTTGGCAAGGATTATGAGCCGCCGATCTATCTGGATTAATCAGTATTTATAGAAGGAAAGTGTGAGAACGGGTGAATTGGGAACAGTTATTGTCAACGAAGAGAAATAGAGGCGGTTCGGGAAAGAACCGATATGTGAGGAATACGGATCTGCGAAGTGAGTTCGAGAAGGATTATCATCGTATCATCGGAAGTGCATCTTTTCGCAGACTGCAGGATAAGACCCAGGTGTTCCCTCTGGATAAGAGCGATTTTATCCGGACAAGGCTGACCCATTCATTGGAAGTATCGTCTTTTGCCAAGTCTCTGGGACAGAATATTGGAGAAAATATATTGGTATATAAGAAAGATCCTAGTTTTACACCGAGAATGAAGGAAGATATCTGTAGTATCCTACAATGCGCAGGGTTGATTCATGATATTGGGAATCCGCCGTTCGGTCATTTCGGAGAGGACACCATCCGGGAATGGTTTCAGAAAAACCTGCCGGTGATGGAGTATCATGGAACTCCGATCGACACCATCCTTACGCCGCAGATGAGAGAAGATTTTTATCATTTTGAAGGAAATGCTCAGGCGTTGCGTCTGGTAAGCAAGCTGCATTTCCTGGTGGATGAGAATGGAATGAATCTGACGTATGCCTTGTTGAGTACGATTATAAAATATCCGGTATCTTCACTGGAGATGAATCCGAAGTCGGGAGATATCAAGGATCGGAAGATGGGATATTATTTTGCAGATCAGGAGATCTTTGAAGACATTTCCAAAGAGACGGGAACGAATGGAAAGCGGCATCCGCTGACGTTTATTCTGGAAGCGGCAGATGATATTGCTTATAAGACGGCAGATATAGAGGACGCATTTGTCAAGGGATTTTTAAGTTATCACAAATTATTAGAAGAACTTACAGAGCTTCAGGAATTGTATTTTCGAGGAGGAGGCGGCGGCTTCCAGCCGGCGGATAAATTAACGGAGCTATATCTTCGGGCGAAGGAAATGCATGTGGAGAATCCGGAAGAATATGCGATCAAGAATTGGATTGTCCGGGTGCAGGGATTTGTGATCAACTGCGCCACTTATGGATTTACATCGAATTATCAGGCAATCATGCAAGGGACTTACGGGCATGATCTGTTCTATCAGACATTTGCAGAGAAACTGATGGATCTGTTGGGAGATCTGGCTTTCCGGGAAGTATTTACTTCGGAGCCTATCTACCGCATGGAAGTCACCGAAGCGACCATGCTGGATTTCTTATTGGACAAGTTCATGACAGCAATTATAAAATATGATGATAAGACACAGAAGCTGGATTCCATTGATGAGCGTATGGTCTCATTTATCTCCAGTAATTATAAAAAGGCATATCATTACCATGCACGAGGGAAGTCGGAGATTGAGAGATTATATCTGCGAATCCTCCTGGTGACAGACTATGTCTGTGGAATGACGGACAGTTATGCCAAAAGATTATATCAGGAATTGAAGGCAATCGTATAAGAAAGGAATTTTTTTCGATTCTGGGGAATAGATTGTGATAAATAAACCAGAATGGGAAGTGGAAAATTGAAGCGTTTTATTCGTTATCTGTACGAATATGAACAAGGAAGAAGACTGCGAAATGTAGGATTTATTAAGGTAGAGCAGGGTGAAGATGAGTGTGCGGTACATATTCATGGAAAGGGACTGCACATGAAGGGTGAGAAAAAGCTTCAGTTGTATCTGTTCTATGAGGAAAATGGCGAATGTATAGGTGTATGGCAGGGAACAGTAGATAATGTAAACCCTGCCATTAATTACAGGCTGTATTATACGAAAGAGGATGTGGGCATACCGGAGAATTTTATGAAGATCAACGGTATGATTCTGGAAAGTGAAAATGGGCATAAGTATGCCGCAGTCTGGGATGATATGCCGGTAGATGTCGACCGCATGCGGGTATGGCAGCAGAAACCGGAGCGAGTCACGATTGTGGAAAAGCTGGAGCGTATGGCAAGAGAGAAGGATGCCGAGGAGGAAGAGCGTGCGCCAGAAGAAGCAGTCATTCAAAAAGAGCGTAATCAGCCAGAGATGCATCGGCCTGTGGAGGAGCAAAATGAACATCAGGAGCAGATGATCACGGCAGAACAGATTCCGATGGAAGAAGAACCGGCTGTAGAAGAGCAGGATGTAAAAGGACAGTGTCCCTCGTGCAGATTCCAATGCTCCAAGATTCAACGCAATGAGCTGGCAAGGCTGCCGCGGTGTGAGTGGAAACTGGCCAACAACAGCTTCTTGTTACATGGATATTATAATTACCATCATCTTGCTCTCATTGATGATGGAAAGGGACTAAGACTTGGCGTGCCGGGAATCTACCATCCGCAGGAAGCAAAAGCGGCAAGTGCATTTGGGTTCGCTGAATTTATCTCGATTCAGGAGATTGATCTGGAGCTTACGGAGGATGAGGGCGATGAATCGGAACAATTTGGCTATTGGTGTCGTTATGTAAAAGGGCCAAGAGCATTTTAGCTATCAAAGGTTTATTGTATAAGATATGTATGGGGAGAAGATCATGCCGAGTGTAGATGAAAAGTACATGAAAGAGGCCATCAAGCAGGCCAGAAAAGCATATGCCATAGGAGAAGTGCCCATTGGATGTGTTATTGTATACCAGGATAAGATTATCGGGAGAGGATATAATCGACGCACGATCGATAAGAATACGCTTGCTCATGCGGAATTGATTGCTATTAAGAAGGCGAGTAAGAAGATGAATGACTGGCGGCTGGAAGAGTGTACAATGTATGTGACTCTGGAACCGTGCCAGATGTGTTCGGGGGCGATAGTGCAGTCAAGAATGACTCGTGTTGTGGTAGGATGCATGAATCCAAAGGCGGGCTGTGCCGGATCCATATTGAATCTTCTGCAGATGGAAGAGTTCAACCATCAAGTGGAGCTTACCACAGGAGTGCTGGGAGAAGAATGCAGCCAGATGATGAAATCATTTTTCAAAGAATTGCGGGAGGCAAAGAAGAAAAAAGTTTAAAAAAAAGCACTTTGTAAGCATTGATGACTTGCAAAGTGCTTTGTTGTTCTCTTTTTCGTGCGATGCGCTTCGAACGCATTTTCACAGACGTTACCTTGACAGTTAACTCAGCTCAGGCACCCTCACGGCACCCGGAAGATTCTGCTTAGTGCTGCTTCGTTCCCGACCTGACACAGTTCACAGATTTCCGTCGCGTAAGACCCAGGCATCTACGCCACTTATCAAGGGCAGCTCTGCAAAAATGTGCCCTCTGCGCACCATACCCCTGCTATAGCGGATTGCAGGTACAAGGTACCGCTAACACCCCGGCTGCACGAGTCTTTATTTTACATTATTTTTGCAGAAATGTCAACCGGACTGAGCGGATTTGTCTCTGTCTTGAGTTTATAAGAGTTCTTCTACTATTGACCAGGGATGATGTGCAAGTATATAATCAGTTAAGGTGATGAGTATGAAGATCTTATTAACAGCAATTAATGCCAAATATATTCACTCCAATCTGGCAGTATACAGTCTGAAGGCATACTCTCAGGATGAAGGGGTGGAGCTGGCGGAATATACGATTAATCAGCGAAGTGAAGATATTCTGATGGACATCTATAAACGCAGGCCGGATGTGCTGTGCTTTTCCTGCTATATCTGGAATCTGGATGTGGTTGAAGAATTAATAAGAGAACTTGGGAAACTGATGCCGGATCTTGCTATATGGCTTGGTGGGCCGGAAGTATCTTATGATGCGAAGGATGTGTTATGCCGTCTGCCGATGGTCCGTGGAGTCATGAAAGGAGAAGGCGAGGAGACATTTGCCGAACTGTGTAAGATATATCGATGCAGCAAGCATACGGATGAAGAGCTGGAGAATCTTGCCGGAATCACATTTCGCAGAGCGGATGGGACAATCATTGAGAATCCATGGAGAGAAGTGATGGATCTGAGCAAGGTGCCGTTTGTTTATCAGCGCATAGAAGATTTTGAGCACAAGATTGTCTATTATGAATCCAGCCGCGGTTGTCCGTTTTCCTGCAGCTACTGCCTCTCTTCTGTGGACAAGCGTCTGCGCTTCCGTAATCTGGAACTGGTGAAGCAGGAATTGCAGTTCTTTCTTGATCATAAGGTGCCGCAGGTCAAGTTTGTGGACAGAACATTTAACTGTAAGCATGATCACGCGATCGCAATCTGGAAGTATATTGCAGAGCATGATAATGGAATTACGAACTTTCACTTTGAAGTGGCGGCAGACTTGTTGAATGAAGAGGAGCTGAAGATTCTTGAAGGTATGCGTCCGGGACTGGTGCAGCTTGAGATTGGGGTGCAGTCAACCAATCCGGATACTATCCGGGCAATCCGCAGAACGATGGATTTTGACAAAGTAAGCGAAGTGGTCGCAAGAATCCAGAAAAAGGGGAATATTCACCAGCACCTGGATCTGATCGCGGGACTTCCGTATGAAGATATCCAGAGCTTTGCCCATTCCTTTGATGACGTCTATGCATTAAAACCGGAACAGTTACAGCTGGGATTTTTGAAGGTGCTGAAGGGTTCTTATATGGAAGAACAACAGAAGGCTTACGGGCTGGAGCATAAGAGCAGACCGCCCTATGAGGTCCTCTATACAAAGTGGCTGTCTTACGAGGATGTGATCCGGCTGAAAGGAATCGAAGAGATGGTGGAGGTTTACTATAACAGCAGACAGTTTACACATACGATAGAAGCATTAGAACGAGAATATACTTCCTCTTTTGAAATGTATGATCGATTGCGGGAATACTATGAAGAGAAAGGATATGGAAGTGTTCAGCATAAGAGAAGTGCGAGGTATGATATTCTGTTGAGTTATATTCTGTATCATCATCCCAAGAAAGTCCAATATTACCGGGAACTTTTGATTTATGATTATTATTTGCGGGAAAATGCGAAGACGAGACCGGAATTTGCAGGTGAATATAAAGTAAGCAAGGAAGAATTGCGGACGTTTTACGAAAATGAAGAGGAAAAACGAAAATACCTGGTGAATTATCAGGCATATAACAGAAACCAGATGCGAAAGATGACACACCTGGAATATTTTTCGTGTTTTGGAAAATATATTCTGTTTGATTATATGGAGAAAAATCCGTTGAATCAAGAAGCCCGAACTTGCGTGGCAGATTTCCAAGATCTTCACAGGAAATAAGATAGAAATGTGTCTTGAAAAATACTTATAAAAAGTTTAAAATGTATAAAATATAGCGTTAGGAAAAAGAAGGAAAAATTATGAATTTTAATAACAAAAAAACCAGAAGAATTATTGCAATTATTATTATGGTTATTATATTGGCGATGATTGCGACCATGATCATACCATATCTTATGGTATAATGTATCTGGCAAGGGGGATTACGAGAGTAGTATGGCAGGAGAGCATCATAGGAAGAGAAGACGTAAGAAAAAGAGAATGTCAAAATTGAGACGGCAGAGAAGAAGAATTCTTCTGTGTCTTGGTTTTTTGTGTCTTGCTATTGTTTTTGGGGTAAGTTATGGAGTTCTGTATCACTATGTCAATGGTTTCCCGAAAGAAAAGATATGTGACAATATATATATCGGCGCAGTGAATGTCTCTGGCATGTCTGAAACAGAAGCGAAAAACGAATTGATGGAGCATCTGAAAGCGGATCAGGCATTAACGCTTACGATGCAGGTTGATAAGAAGTCACAAGAAGCATCTCTGGAGGAGATGGGGCTGGGCTATCAGGACCTGGATAAGACGGTGCAAAAAGCGGTCAATTATGGCAAAAAGGGAAGCTTGTGGAAGCGGTATCGTCAGTTGAAAAAGCTGAAGAAGGAAAAAGTTGTATTTGATGAATCTTTTGTATTGGATGAAGAGAAGGCCGGTACAGTCATCAATGAAAGAATCGTTCCATTGGCGAATCATGCGGTAGACGCATCCATTGAAAAGAACAGTACGGGATTCAAGATCAAGGAAGAAAAAGAAGGCAAGACAGTAAATATAGAGGCTTCTGTTCAGGCGATCGAAAAGGCTCTGAATACCTCGTGGAAGCATGAAGCGTTGACGGTCGAGATGGTTCAGAAGAAGGAAAAACCGAAAATGGTGTCGGCAGATCTGGAGACGATCCAGGATGAGCTGGGAGCATTTTCCACAGATGCCGGCGGCGGCGAGAGATGGCAGAACCTTAAGACGGGAGTGGAGCATTTGAACGGGACGGTATTGATGCCGGGAGAAGAACTGTCGGTTCATGATAAGACAGCTCCATATGACGCGGAACATGGATACGTGGAGGCGGGCTCCTATGAGAATGGCCAGGTGGTAGATTCATTTGGAGGAGGAATCTGTCAGGTGTCCACAACATTGTATAATGCTGTCTTGTTTGCAGAACTGGAAGTCGTAGAGCGATATCCACATTCTATGCTCGTCAATTATGTGGAGCCTTCCAGGGATGCGGCCATAGCCGGGGATTATCTGGACTTTGTATTCCGTAATAATTATGATACGCCGATCTATATTGAAGGTGAGATCGACAGTGCCAATCAGCTTCGGTTCTGTATCTATGGCAAGGATACGAGAGATGCCGGAAGAAGTGTTGAGTTTGAAAGTGAGACTTTGGAGACAGAGGATTATGGCATCACTTATGAGGAAGATCCTAAGGCAGCTCTTGGCAGCATGCAATACGCGGGAAGCCCGCATACTGGTAAGACTGCTCAGTTGTGGAAGATTGTGTATCAGGATGGTGAGGAAGTCAGCCGCGATGTGATCAACAGCAGTAAGTATGAGAAATCCGATCAGATCATTAAGATAGGAACGGCTTCCGACAATTCACAGGCTTCAGCACTGGTAAGGTCAGCAATCGCAACGCAAGATCAGGCGAAGATCAATGAAGCAATCAGTCAGGCTTCGCAATATTAAGAAAATATCTGTATTAGAAGGAACAGTTGGAAATCGACATGAAGATAATGACACAAGATGAGTACGTGTTAAGTGAAACTGCAATTGTGCATGGGCAGTCGAAATATATCGTAATCCATGCTCTTGCCGCTGTCGTCAACTCGTTGGCAGCAGCGGGAGGAAAGTGTCTGGGGATGGAAGTGCAGATAACGATTCCAGAATATGCGTATTCATCAAAAATTCACGCAATAGAAAAAATCATCAAGGAAAGTTGTACACAACAGAAGATAGAGGAACTTAATGTTACCGGGAGAAAGAGCGGTGCGGCTGCTTATCCTATGGTCGTGGTAAATGGAGTTGCCCGTGCGCCTAAGGAAGAACCGTGGTGCCTGGAGACTGGACGAGCGGGACAGGAGATTGTTCTGACGAAGTGGATAGGTATGGACGGAATGCTGCAGATTGCAGCAGAAAAGGAACAGGAATTAAGGGAGCGTTTTGCGCCGGCTTTTATGAAACAGATTCTTTCTTACAGAAAGCATCTGTTTGCACTTACAGAGATAGAAGTTGCAAAAGCCATGGGCGTGTCTGCCGTGCGTCAGATTACTGAAGGGGGAATCCTTGCGGCTTTATGGAATCTGGCGAAAGAAGCAGGGACAGGGCTGGAATTGGATATGAAGAGTTTGTCGGTGCTGCAGGAGACGATTGAGGTCTGCGAGCACTACAGGCTGAACCCATATCAGCTGACGTCCGTTGGAAGCCTTTTGATGGTAACAGACGATGGGGAAGCACTGACAGATGCGCTTCGTAGTCATCAGATCCAGGCAGTAGTGATTGGAAAGATGACGGATAATAATGATAAAATACTCCACAATGGAGATGAAATACGGTATTTAGACCGACCTGCGCCAGATGAGATTTTGAAAATATTTTGCGGAGGAATGCATGATGGAAGAGACAAGAAAGCAGATATTACTGTATCTGGAAAAAAATAGCAGAGTAAACCTGGAAGAATTGGCTATTCTTTTGGGAACGGATGAAGTAACAATTGCCAACGAGATCGCTCAGATGGAGAAAGAAAAGATCATCTGTGGATATCACACTTTGATTGATTGGGATAAGGCGGGTGCGGAGCTTGTCAATGCGTTGATTGAAGTCCGTGTTACGCCAATGAGAGAGAAAGGATTTGATAAGACAGCAGAACGAATCTGTAATTATCCAGAGGTGACAGCAGTCTACCTGATCTCTGGAGGATATGACCTTCTGGTCAGTATAGAGGGCAAGACGATTCAGGAAGTATCCAGATTCGTATCCGGCAAGCTGGCTCCGATTGAAGAAGTAGTAAGCACTATGACGTATTTCATATTGAAGAAATACAAAGATCATGGGACGCTGATGTTCAAAAAGAATAAAGAAGAAAGGATGCTGGTGACGCCATAATGAGAGATCCATTATCAAAAAAAGTAGTTGGTATACAACCGTCCGGTATCCGAAAATTCTTCGATGTAGTTAATGAGATGCCGGATGCAATCTCTCTGGGTGTCGGCGAGCCGGATTTTGATACGCCATGGAGAATCCGAGAAGAGGGAATCTATTCACTGGAGCGAGGAAGAACGTTTTATACATCGAACTCCGGTTTGAAAGAATTAAAAGAGGAAATCAGTCGATATCTGCAGAGAAAAATCCATGTAACTTATGACCCGGAATGTGAGATTGCTGTAACGGTGGGCGGAAGTGAAGGTATTGACATCGCTTTTCGTGCGATGTTGGATCCGGGAGATGAAGTGCTGATACCACAGCCCAGTTATGTATCATATCTGCCTTGCACAATTCTTGCGGATGGTGTGCCGGTAGTCATCCCATTGCAGCAAAAGAATGAATTTAAACTGACAGCGGAAGAATTGGAAGCTGCGATCACACCGAAGACGAAGATTCTGGTTCTGCCGTACCCGAATAATCCGACAGGAGCAATCATGACAAAGGAAGATCTGGAGCCGATTGCAGAGATTGTGAAGAAATACGATCTGTATGTATTGTCAGATGAAATATACTCAGAGTTGACTTACAAATCTGAACACGTATCCATTGCGTCTCTGCCGGGAATGAAAGATCGCACTTTGGTGATCAATGGATTCTCCAAAGGCTTTGCCATGACTGGATGGAGATTAGGTTATATCTGTGGGCAGAAGAAAATCATGGAACAGATGATTAAGATTCATCAATATGCAATTATGTGTGCGCCGACGAACAGTCAGTATGCGGCAATCGAAGGCTTGAGAAATTGTGAGGGAGAAGTTCAGCAGATGCGAAATGCTTACAACCAGAGGAGACGGTATCTGGTTCATGAGTTTAAGCGGATGCAGCTGGATTGTTTTGAACCTTTTGGTGCATTTTACATATTCCCGAGTATTCAGGAATTTGGCATGACATCGGAAGAATTTGCCACTCGTTTTCTGGAAGAAGAAAAGGTGGCAGTCGTACCGGGAAGTGCATTTGGTGAATGTGGAGAAGGATACTTAAGAGTATCTTATGCGTATTCGCTGGAAGACTTGAAGGAGGCTATCGGAAGGCTGGGTGCCTTCGTGGGAAGATTAAGAAATGAAAGATAAAAAGCAGGAGGGATTGACATGTTGAATATTGTGTTGCATGAGCCAGAGATTCCGGCAAATACAGGAAATATCGGCCGTACTTGTGTGGCAACAAATACAAGACTGCATCTGATCGAACCGTTAGGTTTCCGCCTGAACGAGAAGAATCTGAAGCGTGCAGGAATGGACTATTGGGATCAGCTGGATGTAGTTACATACATCGATTATCATGATTTTCTGGAGAGGAATCCTGGCGCCAAGATCTATATGGCAACGACAAAGGCGCCAAAAGTCTACACAGAAGTTCAATATGAGCCAGACTGTTATATTATGTTTGGAAAAGAGAGTGCCGGAATACCGGAAGAGATCCTGGTGCAGCATAAGGATGACTGTATTCGTATTCCAATGGTCGGGGATATCCGTTCGCTGAATCTGGGCAATTCGGTAGCGATCGTTTTATACGAGGCGCTGAGGCAGAATGGATTCGCGGGCATGAATCTGGAAGGCCATCTGCATCGGCTGGATTGGTGATGATTGTGTATTTAGCAGGCAATAGAGAAATTGGGACGCAGATTAAAATTGCGTCCCAATTTTTCGCCTTTATTTGTCCGCGTTACTTGCGGCAATCTTTACTTTGCTCCACATATTACTAATGGTTTTTCTAGTCTCTTCATTATATACAAAGACCTCATCGTTATCATTATCCGTTCTTGGCATGTAGGCGCTGATTCCTTCGTAGTCACCGCCAGGACCGTACAGGTCATCCATGACTTCCTGATTCGGGGAAGTGTATCCTACATAACTGGAATTGTCGTAGGCACCATCGTAATCGCTGACGAAGTTGATAAATTCGTGAGCGAGTTCTGGATTCTTGGCATTCTTGGGAATGACCATAGCATCGGACCAGAGGTTGGTTCCGCTTTCTGGAAGATAGAATCCCATATCTTCATTTTCTGCCATGACGTAAGCTGCATCTCCTGAATAGATCAGTCCCAGAGCCTTTCTTCCCTGCGCCATATTATCAATGATCTCATCAGTAACAATCTCTGGTTTCATGGTCTGTACACACTGTACCAGCCAATTGTAAGCCTCTGTAAGTTCTTGCTCGTTGTCCGTGTTCATAGAATATCCAAGGGCTTTTAGCGCCATCATGAAGGAGTCTCGTTCAGAGTCATACAGATAGATGTCCCCACAATATTTTTCGTCCAGGAAGATGTTATAGCCTTCCTTTTCCAGATCTTCGATATCTACTTTGTTCTTATCATATACGATGCCGACAGTTCCCCAGAAATAAGGAACGGAATACTGGTTGCCCCGGTCGTAGGGCAGGTCTTTTACGGCATCTGCCAGTTTGTCCATGCAGTCCAGTTTGGAATGATCCAGTTTTTGAAGGTAATCTTCATCAATCAGACGCTGAATCATATAGTCACTTGGAACCAGAATATCGTACGCTTCCCCATTGGCCACCTTGATGTACATCTGTTCATTGGAGTCAAAGTTCTCCATGACTACAGTGGCACCGGTTGCAGCTTCAAAATCCTGAATGATATGTTCCCCGGTATATTCTCCCCAGTTATATACATAGAGAGTCTCTCCCTTGTAAGGGAGTGCATTGCTTGTTCCGTTAAGGTTTGCAAAGATGATGACTCCGACCATTGCGCAACAGGCAACAAGAACAGGGACAAGTGCTCGGCGTCGTTTGATATCGGTACGTTTTGCCTGTTTTGCC
Organism: Dorea chungnamensis; assembly: GCF_039832125.1. NCBI lineage: Bacteria > Bacillati > Bacillota > Clostridia > Lachnospirales > Lachnospiraceae > Dorea > Dorea chungnamensis. The sequence goes on from NZ_JBDOHT010000002.1 coordinate 238,676, forward strand.
ATGAACAGTGGTCCTACGTTGATGATAATCAGTGCAATCGTAATGATTACAACAACCAGAGTAGAGATCGCATTAATACTTGGATTTACACGTTTGCTCATGGTGTAGACCATGATACTTAAGTTCTTGACTCCGCTTCCTGTTACGAAGTAAGAGATGATAAAATCATCTACGGACATGGTAAATGCAATTAATGAGCCGGAGATAATACCCGGAGTAATCTCTGGGACGATGACTTTTATAAGTGCCTGCCAGGGAGTTGCGCCAAGGTCCATGGCCGCGTCAGCCAGATTGGGGTCCAGAGAGCGTATCTTCGGCATGACCGAAAGCATTACATAAGGTATACAGAAGGCAATATGAGCAAGGAGCATTGTAACATAGCCTTTTTCAATCTTAAATGTAATAAACAGAAGCATGAATCCGATGGCAGTTACAATCTCTGGGTTCATCAGGGGAAGATTATTCACCTGATCCATAATATCCCGGATAATTTTCTTGGATTTGCTAAGTCCAATGGCGGCAATCGTGCCGGCAATCGTTGAGATAAATGTTGCGATCAGCGCAATGCTGAAGGTTGTATACAAAGATTCCATCATATCGTGGGAATCCAGCATATGCTGATACCAGCGAAGAGAGAATCCGGTAAATACAGTCAGGGACTTTCCGTCATTAAATGAAAAGATCACCATATACAGGATCGGCAGATAGAAGAACACGATCATCAGAATCATTAATATTTTCCCAAAAGTGCGTTTGCTTTTTTTCATAATGATTATGCCTCCTTTCCGCCCTGGTTGTGAATCTCAATTTTGCGTACGGCCATCATAAGCAGCATCATAATGATTGCCATGATCATAGAGATGGCACTTCCGAAGTTCCACTCGCCAACCGTAATGAATTGATTTTCTATCATATTTCCGATTAAGAAATACTGTCCGCCGCCCAGGAGCTTCGGGATAAAGAAGGAGCTGACAGCAGGCAGGAATACCAGCGTAATTCCATTGATAACACCAGGCAGAGAAAGTGGCAAGGTTATGCGCAGAAACGTCTGCACAGGGCTTGCTCCCAGGTCTGCACCAGCCTCCAGTAAGGAATGGTCCATCTTACAAAGAGAGGTATTGATCTGTAAGATCATAAATGGAAGAAAGTTGTAGACCATGCCGAGCAGTACAGCGGCCTCTGTATATAACAGCTCTGTATTGCCAAATCCGATCAGGCTGAAAATGCGTTGAATCAGTCCTCCTTCACTTAACAGACCAATCCATGCATAAGTCCTTACGAGCATGTTGATCCACATAGGGATGGTAATACAAAGGACAAGAATATTCTGCACACGTTCCTTGCTGCGCGCAATAAAATATGCAACAGGATAGCCAAGAAGCAGGCAGATTACCGTTGTCTTTACAGCAATCATGATGGAACGCCAGAGAATTAATAAAAAGTCAGGGTCGGTAAAAAACTTGATATAATGGTCCAGCGTAAATGAGAACGATATGATGCTGTTCCCTGGTTCGGTAAAGGAATACATGGCAATGAGTGCCATTGGAAGCAGCAGCATGATCGCAGCCCATACAATATAAGGAATTGCTAATTGTGAAAAACGTTTCATTCTAATATACCATCCTTGACATCACGTGGATATCTTCCGGGAAGAATGTCAGGCCGACCTCCTGACCGACTTCGGAATAATCGGTTGTGTGAATCTTAAATTCACGTCCTGGTGTAGAGAAGGTAATCTGGTATACACCTTCGGTTATATTTTCAGGATCGAAATCATAATCAACACTGATATCTACGCTTTGGTCTTCATTGCTTAATTTCCAGCCCTGAGCGTTGGCCCATGTCTTGATATCTGTGTCTAGAGCCTGAGACTCGGTAATCTCGTCTACCGTCTTGAAGAAGTTAAATGCCATGATCGCTTCGTTGGCTTTCTCGTTCTTAACAAATGGCTGGTTTACGACGAAGATCGTACGCTCGATGCTGGTTCCGCTGGAAGTTGAGAAAGTAACTGGATATTGTCCTGGCTCTTCCTGAAGGTCGTATTCGATCTTGGCGATTGAGATGTAATCATCACTGACCGGATCCCATGCCTGTGCATTGGAGAGGGCGATGATCTCTTTGTCATCCAGGTCTTTTACATCTTCCACATCTACATAGAAGTTGTTCGCGCTGATTTTTTCGCTTCCATCTTCACTGGTTACATCATGATTACGGATGACACGCATGTTGACGGTAACACTGGTACCAGGAACGGTCTCTACGATAATCTCATAGTGAACTCCTTTAAATAAGATGCTTAGAACTTCTCCTGTCATCTTGCCGTCTTTGACATCTACGATATCTATATCTTCCGGTCGAATGATAACATCTACTTTTTCATTTTCACGGAACCCGAAGTCCACACAGTCAAAAGTGATATCGTCAAAACGTACTTTATAGTCTTCTAACATGGTTCCGGTCAGAATATTGCTTTCGCCGATAAAATTAGCAACATAGCGGTTGGCTGGCTCGTTGTAGATCTCCTGTGGTGTACCAACCTGCTGGATCTCACCATTTTTCATGACAACAATCTTGTCTGACATGGTAAGGGCTTCCTCCTGATCGTGAGTAACGAAGATGAAGGTAATACCGACTTCCTGCTGAATCCGTTTTAATTCATACTGCATTTCTTTTCTGAGTTTCAGGTCAAGAGCTGCCAGCGGTTCATCCAGAAGAAGGACCTTTGGCTCATTTACCAGGGCTCTTGCAATGGCAACACGTTGCTGTTGACCACCAGACAGTAAGGTTGTATTCTTGTTTTCATAACCTTCCAGACCAATCAGCTTTAGCATCTTCATGACCTTCTGTTCGATGACGTCCTTACTCATCTTCTTGATCTTAAGGCCAAATGCAATATTTTCGTAGACACTCAAATGTGGGAACAGGGCATATTTCTGGAATACTGTATTTAATTCCCTTTCATAAGGTGGTTTCTGGCTGATCTCTTCGCCGTCAAAAATCACCTTTCCCTCATCTGCTTCCAGAAATCCACCCAGAATCCGAAGCAAAGTAGTCTTTCCACATCCACTTGGGCCTAACAGTGTTACGAATTCATTTTCGTAAATATCAAGATTAATTCCTTTTAAGACAATCTGTCCGTCGAAGTTCTTCACGATATTACGAAATTCAATCAGTTTCTTTTCCTCCATCTCACTTCTCCTTCCTTAGAACATCGGTGGTGTTGTGATCCATAGTATTTTTGCTTCGATGTTCGTGTGATTGTATAAATAATGGCTTTTTGAGCCGTCCAGGTAAAAGGTCTCTTTTGATTTCAGTCGATATCTTTTGTTCTCTTGAATCAAAGTGACACTTCCTTTTAATATGTAGCCGAATTCTTCTCCCTGGTGTGCAGACAGAATCTGGCTTTTTTTGTGTGGTTTCAGAGTCAAAAGGATTGGCTCCATTCTGTTTTTCTGTGCATTGGGGATTACCCATTCAATCTGGTAATCTTCCTGCTCATCTACAAAAAAATCTTGCGTGGAAAATACAATCTGCTGTTCTTCTTCCTCATGAAAGAATTCTGACAGATTGGTTCCGAGCGCTTCCAGAATATCTTCCAGTGTTGCGATGCTTGGAGTGGTCAGATTGCGCTCAACCTGAGACAAGAATCCCTTTGTAAGCTCACTGCGTGAAGCCAAGTCACCCAGAGTAAGATCATTTTGCAGACGCAATTCCTTGAGCTTCTTTCCTATATCCAAACTCTTCACCTCCTGTTAGCTAATACTATACTTTTTTTTAAAAAATATCAAACAATTACTATTATACATATCTGTGGCAACAATGCAACCATTTGCATAAAATAATGTAGATATTTATTCTATCGAGGTGTGTATATGGATCAGAGAATGCCTTTCTATATGGCGTATCAGACGCCGATACTTTTTGACGATGACAGAATGAACCGAAGGGATTACGACTATATGAAAAGCCTGTACCCAGATACTGCGAAGCGGTTGGTTCCGCTCATTGAAGAAGAGTGTGACCGTATGGAGTATGATGGAAGTATGATGTATGATGAATATCCTGATCGGCTTCAGTTAAGGATGATGTGCAGAAGGGTAGGAGACCGGGCGAGGGAAGGCGAAAAGGATCCCGGGAGATGGCTGGATGATCTGATTGAAGTGATGTTATATCAAGAATTATGCAGGAGACGGTGTGAGCACAGAAGCTATCGGAGGCGATTTTTTTAGAATTTTTGAAAAGTGGACGAAAGAAAAAACTTATGCTAAAATAGGTGAAAATACAGAAGAAGGAGCAATATGAATGAATAATGTTATTCTGATTGGAATGCCGGCGGTCGGAAAAAGTACGGTTGGTGTTGTTGTGGCAAAACGACTTGGATACAAATTCGTTGATACAGATATATTAATTCAGGAAGAAGAAGGAAGATTATTACGCGAAATCATTGAAGAAAAAGGAATTCATGGTTTTCTTGAAATAGAAGATCGGGTAAATGCAGGAGTTGATGTGAAGAATACCGTGATCTCACCGGGAGGAAGTGTGGTATATTGTGAAAATGCAATGGAACACTATAAAAAAATCGGAACGGTCGTATATTTACAAGTGTCCTTTGAGACAATAAATAAGAGACTGAAAAATGCAAAAGGCAGGGGTGTTGTATTAAAAGAAGGCCAGACATTGAAGGATCTCTACGATGAAAGAGTTCGCTTATTTGAGAAATATGCGGATGTCACAGTTGCAGAAGATGGATTAAATCTGGAAGAGACAATTGAAGAAGTGTTAAAAACGCTGAAAATCCTGTAAAAAATTGGGAAATATTACGGATAAATTACATATTTGTAAAAATTATTTTACAAATCCCAATTCTATGGTATAATGTCCACGTGAGTATTGAGCAGTGCAAAAATAATCAATGACAATGATTCTGCTTGCAGAAGCGATTGTCAGGGATTATTTTTATAGGGCGAGAGCCCGTGATGAGGGAACCGAAGGTTACCGAATGGCACTGCGAAAAAGAGTGCAAAAATAATCAATGACAAAAATTGATAATGATTCAGATAGAGAAGCTTGAGAGTAAGTAATAGATAATAGTTTTGAGGTGTAATATGGAACAGTATATTATTAAGGGCGGGCATCCGCTTGTCGGAGAAGTTGAGATTGGCGGAGCAAAGAATGCTGCTCTGGCTATTCTTGCTGCAGCAATTATGACAGATGAGACGGTATATATTGATAATTTGCCAGATGTAAATGATATTAATGTACTGTTGGATGCGATCGCGGGTATTGGAGCGAACGTTCATAGAGTAGATCGTCATGCGGTCAAGATTAACGGAAAAAGCATCCAGAATGTTGACATAGAATATGATTATATTAAGAAGATTCGTGCATCCTACTACATGTTGGGGGCATTGCTTGGAAAGTATAAACGTGCCGAGGTTGCTCTTCCAGGAGGCTGTAATATCGGAAGCAGACCGATCGATCAGCATTTGAAAGGATTCCGTGCATTAGGCGCTGAGGTAGAGATTGAACATGGCAAGATTGTTGCTGAGGCAGAGCGTCTGGTAGGCAAGCATATATATTTTGACGTAGTAAGTGTTGGTGCTACCATTAATGTAATGATGGCGGCTACCATGGCAGAGGGAACCACTATTTTGGAAAATGTTGCGAAAGAGCCTCACGTTGTTGACGTTGCCAATTTCCTGAACAGTATGGGCGCCAACATCAGAGGTGCAGGAACGGATGTTATCAAGATCCGTGGAGTACAGCGCCTGCATAGTACAGAATATTCCGTAATTCCGGATCAGATTGAGGCAGGAACATTTATGTTCGCAGCAGCAGCAACCAGGGGAGATGTTACAGTATTGAATGTAATTCCAAAGCATCTGGAAGCTACCATTGCAAAGTTAATTGAGATCGGCTGCGAAGTAGAAGAATTTGACGATGCAGTCCGCGTGGTATCCAAAGGAGATCTGACCAGCACACATGTAAAGACGCTGCCATATCCAGGATTCCCGACAGACATGCAGCCACAGATCGGTGTAACCTTAGCTCTGTGCAAAGGGACAAGTATCATTACAGAAAGCATTTTCGAAAACCGTTTCAAATATCTTGACGAGCTTGCAAGAATGGGAGCGAATGTGAAAGTAGAAGGAAATTCCGCTACAATAGAAGGTGTAGAGAAGTTCTCCGGTGCAAGAGTCAGCGCACCAGACCTTCGCGCAGGAGCGGCACTTTGTATCGCAGGTCTCGCGACCGATGGCATCACAATCGTAGATGATATCGTGTATATCCAACGCGGATATGAAAGATTCGAAGAAAAAATTCGCGGAATTGGTGGAATTATTGAAAAAGTTGCTTCAGAAAAAGAAATTCAAAAGTTCAAATTAAAAGTCAGCTAATAATTGGGGACGGGGGTTTTTTCATTTTCCTCCGTCCCCAATTCATTTTTCCGTGTCCCTTTTTCAAATTACCCTGTCCCTTTTTAATATTTTGTAAAATATTGGAGAAAATAGATGAAAAAGATTCAAAACAGATATGCGATTCTTGCAATTGCATCTATTGTGAATTTTGTGCATGGTAATCCGTACATATGGACGGTGTTCCAGCCTTATGTGCAAAGTGAATACGACCTGTCGGTGGCAGCGTCCAGCCAGCCGTTCACGATTATCATTGGAATATTTGCGGTGGGAAATATGATCGGAGGCTATCTACAGCATAGATTGGGCGCAAAAAGGACAATTCTGGTAGGCAGTTTTGTCATGTGTGTCGGATTTTTTCTTGCAGGAATAGCACCATATGATATGCCGTGGATGATCTCTGTTGGATATGGTGTTCTGGGTGGATTGGGTTCTGGATGTGCATTTAGTCTCCTGGTGGCAGTGCCGCAGGCATGGTTCCCGGACAAGCGGGGGCTGGTGACTGGAATTACGGTAGGAGTAGTTGGAATATCTGGTGTACTGATGAATCCTTTATGCGATTTTACGTTAGCAACTCATGGGTATCATTTTTCTATGCTGATGGTAACTGTTATCTATGCGATATTATGTCTGGGTGCATTTTTTATAGAAGAAGCTCCTCCGGAATTGATGATACAGTCTTCTGGAAGCGAACATAATAATCTTCAGGGTAGGACAGAAAGCCAAAGACAATATACAACAAAAGAGATGATGCGGACCAGAACCTATTATGTGATCAGTATCGTGATGGCATTGGCAATCCCTGCATATGTGCTTGTGAATCCACTGATGAAATCACTGGGGATGGAGCGGGGACTGACAAACGCACAGGCACTCACAGGCGTAATGATCGCTTCATTTGCAAATATCGTCGGAAGATTCGCGGCTCCCTGGTTGTCTGATAAAGCTGGTTGTAAGATCGTAATTCGAATTATGTACGCTGTAGCGATGATATCTGTTCTTGGAATCACAGTAGCTAGAGGCGGCCTTTTTGTGTTGCTGATATCACTTGTGTGTATGGTATACGGAGGTGTGGTGAGCGTATTCCCAGTGCTAGTGTCTGAGAAATTTGGAATGAAATACCAAGGTATGAATTTTGGGGCGGTCATGCTCGGATATGGAAGCGTTTCTATATTATGCTCTTATCTGTTAGATGCAGCAGGACAAAGTCTGTCATTTATTATTGCAGGCGTAGCATGCCTGATTGGTCTGGTGGGGACAGGGTTATTTTAAAAAGGGACAGGGATATTTTAATTTGGGACGGAGGAAAATGAAAAAACCCCCGTCCCCATATTGACAAGTGTGGGAAAAGCGTGTAAAGTCTTACTCGTACACATTAACAATATAATAATGCAAACTTTCTCTTATTCAGAGCAGTGGAGATACAAAGGATCTGTGAAGCTGCGGCAACCCCAAGTGTATGGAAGGTGCCAACCTGAGCGAGTAATCGAACAATAAGAGGATTGGTTTATGAGAATATAAAACAGTCCGCTTAAGCGGGCTGCTTTTTTTCGTAAAGGCAAAAAGAGAAAGTGCGCGAAAGGGAGTTATCCCTTTGGTAGAAAAGGAGAGAAAAAGATGGAAAAACATTTATTTACATCCGAATCTGTAACGGAAGGTCATCCGGATAAGATGTGTGACCAGATATCTGATGCGATTCTGGACGCGCTGATGGAGCAGGATCCGATGAGTCGTGTGGCTTGTGAGACGAGCACCACTACAGGCCTGGTCCTTGTCATGGGTGAGATTACAACGAAAGCATATGTAGACATTCAGAAGATTGTCAGAGATACGGTAAGAGAGATTGGGTACACCAGAGGTAAATTCGGATTTGATGCGGACACTTGTGGCGTAATTACAGCGATTGATGAGCAGTCATCCGATATTGCAATGGGCGTTGATAAGGCTTTGGAAGCGAAGGAAAATAAGATGTCAGAAGAGGAACTGGATGCCATTGGAGCTGGAGATCAGGGAATGATGTTTGGTTATGCTTCTGATGAGACGCCGGAACTTATGCCGTATCCAATTGCGCTGGCACACAAGTTGTCACGAAGACTTACAGAAGTAAGAAAGAACGGTACACTTCCGTATCTGAGACCGGATGGCAAGACACAGGTGACGGTAGAATATGATGAAGACGGAATTCCAACTCGTCTGGATGCAGTGGTTCTGTCTACTCAGCATGACCCGGATGTGACACAGGAGCAGATTCATGAAGATATTAAGAAATATGTTTTTGATGCAGTAATTCCAGAAGGAATGACGGATGAGAATACGAAGTTTTTCATCAACCCGACTGGCCGTTTCGTTATCGGTGGACCGCACGGAGACAGCGGTCTTACCGGCCGTAAGATTATCGTAGATACCTATGGCGGTATGGCACGTCATGGCGGCGGGGCATTTTCCGGTAAGGACTGCACCAAAGTAGACCGTTCTGCAGCATATGCAGCACGTTATGTTGCGAAGAACATCGTGGCAGCAGGTCTTGCAAAGAAATGTGAGATTCAGCTTTCATATGCAATTGGTGTTGCACATCCGACCTCTATCATGGTAGATACATTTGGCACTGGAAAGATCAGCGAAGAGAAGATGGTAGAAATGATCCGCGAGAACTTCGATCTTCGTCCGGCTGGAATTATCAAGATGTTGGATCTGAGAAGACCAATCTATAAGCAGACAGCGGCTTATGGACATTTTGGACGTACAGATATTGATCTTCCATGGGAGAAACTTGACAAGGTAGAAGAATTGAAAAAGTATTTATAAAAATTTAATAAAAGTTTATGGGCGCTTTGATGTGAAGCGCCCTTTTTCATGCTATACTTTCCTTGGAGGTCATGTGTATGAAGCTAAAGACAAGATTGATCATCGCTTTTTTAACAGTGATTTTAATACCGATTTTTTTGACGGTTTCTATGGTGTGTCTGTTAGGGCATTATCAGATCAGCGCGATAGAAAAGACGTATGAGATATCTGGGACAACGGTTGCAAGCCTGTCGAACTCAGCACAAGTGCTAGCCAGACTAACCGAAAAGTCCTGGCATGAATTGAAAGAGATGGCATCGAAGAACCCAGAGAATATGGAGGATGCCACATGTCTGGAAGAATTTAATCAGAAGTTGGAGAAGAAAAAAGCTTATCTTCTGGTTCGCAAGGAAAATACAATCATTTACGTAGGAACAGATATGGAAGAGGCTGAGCCGGTGATCTCAGAACTTCCTGATTATGGAGAGGCAGATACGGAGTCGGAAAATGGCCTATACTTGGGCGGAGATGCCCATGCATTGGTAAAGCAAGTAGATTTTATGTATTCAGATGAAAAAGAAGGCAGTGCATTTATCGTCACCGATATGGGAAATATGATTCCGGAGGTAGAGCACTTTTTCCTGGAAGTGATCTTGATCGTGATTATTACGCTGGTTCTGACAGCGGCGGTCTTGATTATCTGGATTTATCGCGCAGTGATGCAGCCCTTAGGGAAGATGCAGGTTGCGGCAAAGAATATCAAAGAGGGGAATCTTGATTTTGAACTGAAACCGGAGGCTGATGATGAGCTGGGTGATCTTTGTCAGGATCTGGAAGAAATGCGAAAGAAGCTTCGGGATACCGCCGAAGAGAAAGTGAGATTTGACAAAGATAATAAGGAACTGATCAGCAACATTTCCCATGACCTGAAGACGCCAGTGACGGCAATCAAGGGATATGCAGAAGGGATTATGGACGGAGTTGCGGACACACCGGAGAAAATGGAGCGCTATATCCGAACCATTTACAATAAAGCCAGTGAGATGGATACGTTAATCAATGAGCTGACATTCTATACAAAGATTGATACCAACCGAATCCCGTATAATTTTAATACTCTTTCGGTTGATGCATATTTTGAAGATTGTGCGGAAGACCTTTCACTGGAATTAGAATCCAGGAATGTGGAATTTGGTTATTTCAATTATGTAGAACCGGGAGTCAAGGTCATTGCGGATGCGGAACAGATCAAGCGGGTCGTGCATAATATTGTAAATAATTCGTTAAAATATATGGATAAGCCGAAGGCGAAGATTAATCTTCGAGTCAAAGACGTGGGAGATTTTGTACAGGTTGAGATCGAAGATAACGGTAAGGGAATTGCGGCAAAAGATCTGCCCAATATCTTTGACCGGTTCTACCGTACAGATGCTTCACGCAATTCTTCCAAGGGTGGAAGCGGAATAGGGCTTTCTATTGTAAAGAAGATTATAGAAGAACATGGCGGCAAGATATGGGCGACGAGCAGAGAAGAGACTGGAACAACGATGTATTTTGTCCTTAGAAAATATCAGGAGGTACCGATATATGAGTAAAATATTAATCGTAGAAGATGAAGAGGCGATTGCAGAACTGGAACGAGACTATCTGGAGCTGAGTGGATTTCAGGTAGAAGTAGCCAATGATGGTGAGACGGGGTTAAAAAAAGCATTGAGTGAAGATTATGACATGTTTATTTTAGACCTGATGCTTCCGGGAATTGATGGCTTCGATATCTGCCGACAGATCAGAGATCTGAAAAATACACCCATTATAATGGTATCTGCCAAAAAAGACGATATTGACAAGATCCGTGGCCTTGGCCTGGGAGCCGATGATTATATGACAAAGCCATTCAGCCCAAGCGAGCTGGTAGCGCGAGTCAAAGCCCATCTTGCCAGATATGACCGACTGACAGGAAGCGCCAAAGAAGCTAATAAAGTGATTGAGATTCGAGGACTTAAGATTGATACAACAGCAAGAAGAGTCTGGATCAACGGAGAAGAGAAGACATTTACCACAAAAGAATTCGATCTTCTGACATTCCTGGCCAGCCATCCGAATCATGTATACACAAAAGAAGAATTGTTCCGTGAGATATGGGATATGGAATCCATCGGAGACATCGCGACCGTGACCGTGCATATCAAGAAGATTCGCGAAAAAGTAGAGATGGACACATCCAATCCACAGTATATTGAGACCATCTGGGGCGTGGGATATCGCTTCAAGGTATAGTTTGGGACGGGGGAAATTGAGATTTCCCCCGTCCCAAACTAAATTCTCCCTGTCCCTAATTCATTTGACAGTATCCCCCAGAATAAATATAATTGTGATATCATAGGTACATTAGAAAGAAAAAAGAGGATAGATTCATGAAGCAGAAAAAGCGAAGCATCCGATGGAATACCATGGGAATTCTGGTTGCAGGATTTCTTCTTGTGATATTGATCGGTGCATTTCTTTTGTGGCTGCCTGTCAGTAATCAGGAGCCGATATCTTTTATGGATGCATTATTTTCGGCTACAACAGCCGTCTGTGTGACGGGGCTTGTGACGGTGACTCCGGCAACGCAGTTTACTGTGTTTGGGAAGGTAATTCTTCTGGTATTGATTCAGATCGGCGGACTTGGGGTGATTGCCTGTGCGACTGCTTTTTTTCTGATTTTGAAGAGAAGGATTACCGTGAAAGAGCGGGTTGTGCTGCAGGAAACTTATAATATGACATCACTTGGCGGCATCGTTGGAATGGTGAAGAAGATATTGATCGGTACTTTTTTTGTGGAAGGTGTCGGCGCGGTGTTGTATGCATTTCAGTTTGTCCCGGAGTATCATCTGATCAAGGGAATCGGCTATGCAATTTTTCATTCTGTCTCTGCATTTTGTAATGCGGGTATTGACATTCTGGGGGATTCTAGTCTTGCAGGATATGTGACGAATCCATTGATGAATATTACGACAATGTCATTGATTGTCCTGGGCGGTATTGGATTCATTGTCTGGTATGATGTGATTGATAACGGACGGAAAATCTATCGTCGTGAAGTTCCAAGAAAATGGTGGTTTACAAGACTTAAGCTTCACTCGAAGCTTGCAATTGTGACGACATTGGTCTTGCTGGGAATTGGAGCGGTACTTACATTTGCATTGGAATATCATAATCCGGAGACTCTTGGCAATCTGAGGCTGGGGCAGAAGGTGATGGCATCGCTGTTTCAGTCGGTAACGACGAGGACTGCTGGATTCTTTACGATACCACAGGCTAAATTACACGAAGAGACGAGATTCATCAGTATTATCTTGATGTTCATCGGAGGGTCGCCGATGGGAACTGCGGGCGGTGTGAAGACTACGACGATTACGATGTTGGTGCTTTCCTGTATTACATTGATTCGTGGGGGAAATGATACCGAGTGCTTTGGTCGTAAGATTTCAAAAGAGAATTTCCGGATGGGATTTACGATTGTAATGCTTGCATTTACGGTATTTCTTACAGGTACGACCGTGATTACGATTATAGAACCGGATGAAGTGCCATTTTTAAATATCATGTATGAGACGGCATCTGCAATCGGAACGGTAGGATTGACGGCTGATCTGACACCGCATCTGTCACGGGCAAGCCAGGTTGTAATTATGATGATGATGTATATAGGAAGGTTGGGACCGATGACACTGGCGCTGCTCTTTGCTGGGAAACCGAATCCGCGGGACAGAATTCGGGAACTTCCACCAGAGCGGATTATGGTAGGATAATGTCGGAAACAGACTCATAAATGGGGGTAGAAAAATGAAGAAACAATACGCAGTATTTGGCCTGGGAAGCTTTGGTGAGAGCGTGGCGATTGCGCTGCAGGGACTTGGATGTGAAGTCATCGTAGTGGATGACGATATGGAGAGGATAGAAGATATTTCCAATTCTGTATCCTACGCGATGAAAGCGGATTTTGGAGATCCAGATGTTGTCCGGTCGCTGGGCACGAAGAATCTGGATGGAGTAGTAGTCGCAGTTGCGGATAACATGGAAGCCAGTATTATGGCAACACTAGTCTGTAAAGAAATAGGCGTGCCATACGTTATTTCCAAAGCGAAAAATGATCTTCATGCGACTGTTTTAAAGAAAATCGGTGCAGATGCGATTATATTTCCGGAAAAGGAAATGGGAGTCCGCCTTGCGAAGAATCTAATGTCTGCAAATTTTGCTGACTGGATTGCGCTGTCACCAGATTATAGCCTGGTAGAGACGGTGATTCCACGTGGCTGGATCGGAAAGTCTCTGCAGGATCTGGATGTCAGACGAAAGTATGGAATCAATGTAGTTGGAATTAAGGTGGGAGAAGACGTAGAAGTGAATCCGAATCCCGAGAAAGCGCTGGAAGATGGAATGGTCATGATATTAGTGGGTGCGAATAAGGATCTGGAAAATATCTGACACGAAAGAGTGGAGGAAATCATATGATTACAAGTACTTCAAATGCCAGAGTCAAGCGTCTGGTGAATCTGAAGAAGAAAAAGAAAGCAAGAGATGAAGAACGGGTATTTCTGGTAGAAGGAATCCGTATGTTCCGTGAAGTGCCGACAGATCAGCTGGAAGAAGTCTACGTGTCAGAATCCTTTTATAAGAAGGAAAAAGATACGGTAGAAGCGGTGCTGCAAGGTACAGGAATCCGTCCGGAAGAATTGTCGGATACGGTATATGCTTATGCATCCGATACGAAGACTCCGCAGGGAGTTCTCTGTGTGGTCCGGCAAATGGAATATCCACTGGAAAAAGTAATCACCGGTCAATGTCCGATGATCATGGTATTGGAACACCTTCAGGATCCGGGGAATCTTGGCACCATCCTTCGAACGGCAGAGGGAGCTGGCGTGACGGGAATTGTGATGGACCGGGAATGCGTGGACATCTATAATCCCAAGACCATACGCTCGACCATGGGTTCCATTTACCGTATGCCGTTCTGCTATGTGGAAGACCTGAAGGCGGCGATCGGGAGTCTGAAAGAAGCAGGCATCGGTGTCTATGCGGCACATCTGGATGGGAGACATGATTATGACGAAGAAGATTATGGAAGACCATGTGCATTTTTGATTGGGAATGAAGGAAATGGTCTGTCACAGGAGACTGCAGAATTGGCAGATATTTATATTAAGATACCTATGGAAGGTCAGGTAGAATCGTTGAACGCTGCAATCGCGGCATCCGTCCTGATGTTTGAAGCGGGACGTCAGAGACGCCGACATGAGGGATAGAGAATTGCGCTTAGGGGAAAAGTATAGTAATATATAAGGCAAGGAATACTATCATTTAAGAAAAGAGGCGAAAGTTCATGCAGACAATTTATTGGCTGGCGATATTTGTTGTTCTGCTGATTATTGAAATCGTTACGATGGGATTGACTACGATCTGGTTTGCCGGAGGTGCGTTGATCGCATTCTGTGCAGGTCTGATGGGATTCGGAACCACAGTTCAGATTGTTGTATTTCTCGCAGTGTCTATTGTACTGTTGGTGATGACGAGACCAATCGCGGTAAAGTATTTTAATCAGGAAAGGCAGAAGACAAATGCAGAGAGCCTGATTGGGCAGCAGGCATTGGTATTGGAAGACATTGATACGATGCAGGCCGTCGGGCGGGTAGAGATTCGAGGTCAGGAATGGTCTGCCAAGACCGATGAGCCAGACGGCAAGATTGCTAAAAATACAGTTGTTGTTGTAGATGGGATTCAAGGCGTAAAATTAATTGTAAGAGCCAGAGAGGAGAAAAAATGATAGGGAAAATTTTAGGAATTATTTTATTGGTTATTGTAGTAATACTGTTGATATCCTGTGTCAAGATCGTCAGACAGGCACAGGCGCTGGTTGTGGAGAGACTGGGAGCTTATCAGGCAACCTGGGGTACCGGACTTCATTTTAAAGTACCGATCATTGACCGGGTGGCACGAAAGGTAGATCTGAAAGAGCAGGTCGTTGACTTTGCACCGCAGCCGGTGATCACCAAGGATAACGTTACCATGCGGATCGATACAGTCGTATTTTACCAGATTACGGATCCAAAGATGTTCTGTTATGGAGTTGCCAATCCGATCATGGCGATTGAGAATCTGACAGCAACCACGCTCCGTAATATTATCGGTGATCTGGAGCTGGATCAGACGCTGACTTCCAGGGAGACGATCAATACTAAGATGCGAGCATCCCTTGATGTGGCAACGGATCCATGGGGAATTAAGGTAAATCGTGTCGAACTGAAAAATATCATTCCACCTGCAGCCATTCAAGATGCGATGGAGAAGCAGATGAAGGCAGAGCGTGAACGTCGTGAAGCAATCCTGCGTGCAGAAGGCGAGAAGAAATCTACGATTCTGGTGGCAGAAGGACATAAGGAATCCGCGATCCTGGATGCAGAGGCTGAGAAGCAGGCTGCAATCCTGCGTGCGGAGGCTCAGAAGGAAGCTATGATCCGCCAGGCAGAAGGCGAGGCTGAGGCTATTCTGAAGGTACAGCAGGCCAATGCAGATGGAATTCGTTTCCTGAAAGATGCCGGAGCCGATGAGGCAGTCCTTACGATGAAGAGCCTGGAAGCATTTGAGAAGGCGGCAGATGGAAAAGCAACCAAGATCATCATTCCATCTGAGATTCAGGGAATTGCAGGTCTTGTAAAGTCTCTGGCAGAAGTCGGAGCAAAAGACGAGTAGATAGGAAAGGATGTGATGGATTCTGAGACCCATCATTGACACATCAAAAGAATATGGCCTTGTATTTGACGGCGGCGGTGCGAGAGGTGCGTATCAGATTGGCGCGTGGAAAGCTCTCACAGAAGCAGGTGTTAAGATCAATGCAGTGGCAGGAACATCCGTGGGCGCATTAAATGGCGCCCTCGTTTGCATGGGAGACGTTGAGAAAGCAGAAGATATATGGAAGCAGATGACATTTTCTACAGTCATGGATATTGATGACGATTGGATGGAACGCTTGTTTCAAAAGGAGATGTCACTTCGCGAATTCTTAAATGAGGTGAAGACGTTGTTGAAAGACGGAGGTGTGGACATTACTCCTCTGCGGCAGCTGATTCACGAGACGATCGATGAAGAAGCCATCCGCAGAAGCGGCAAGGAATTCTGCCTGCTGACATTTTCATTGTCAGAATTTCGCGAACTGGATCTGGAGATGGAAGAGATCCCGGAAGGCATGCTGGAAGATTTCTTGTTAGCAAGTGCTTATCTCATCGGGTTTAAGAACGAACGAATCCACGGGAAAAAGTATATCGACGGCGGAGTCGTCAATAATGTGCCGCTCGGTTCGCTGGTGAAGCGGGGGTATAAAGATATCATCGAAGTGCGTATCTATGGACCGGGCCGTGAACCGCGGGTCAGGATGCCGGATGATGGCGTAAAATATGAGATCGCACCACGTGTAAAATTGGGAAGTATTATAGAATTCTCGGGAAAACGGAGTCGACAGAATCTGATGATTGGCTATTACGATGCGAAGCGGATGGTGTATGGCCTGGAGGGATTCATATATTATCTGAAGCAGACCCATGACGAGGCGTATTATGAAGAACTCATGAAAGAGATTCGGGAGATTGAAAAGGCGGAGATTGCATTTGTGCTCAAGCTGCCGCTTGGATTCTCGGATCAGGAATTATTCATGGGAATGTTGGAGGCAGCGGCGAAATTATTACGGATTCCGAAATATCAGATATACACAGTAGACGAATTATATGATATTGTATATAAGAAATATGAAACACGAAACGACCAGTTGAACCTTCCAAGGTTCGTACATGTACTAACGCAGCTGAGAAAGGAAATGAAGATGAACTTAAAAGGAAGAAATTTTTTGACATTAAAGGACTATACTCCGGAAGAGATTACATATTTGCTTGATCTGGCAGCAGATTTGAAGGAAAAGAAGAAGAATGGAATCCCCGTTGATAAATACAGAGGCATGAATGTGGCATTGATCTTTGAGAAGACCAGCACCAGAACCCGTTGCTCTTTCGAAGTAGCAGCTCACGACATGGGAATGGGAACTACTTATCTTGACCCGAGCGGATCACAGATCGGCAAAAAGGAAAGCATTGAGGATACAGCACGTGTATTGGGAAGAATGTATGACGGAATAGAGTATCGTGGATTTGGGCAGGAAATCGTTGAAGAACTTGCCAAATATGCAGGCGTTCCGGTATGGAATGGACTGACCAATGAATACCACCCGACACAGATGCTGGCAGACCTTCTGACCATCCGTGAACATTTTGGACATCTGGAAGGAATCAAGCTGGTATACATGGGCGATGCAAGATATAACATGGGTAATTCCCTGATGATTGCATGTGCCAAGATGGGAATGCATTTTGTTGCATGTACCACAAAGAATTATTTCCCAAATGAAGAATTGGTAGAGACTTGTAAAGGATATGCGAAAGAGAGTGGAGCTACTATCACCCTTACTGAAGACGTTGAAGCCGGTACAAAAGATGCGGATGTAATCTATACAGACGTATGGGTATCTATGGGTGAGCCGGATGAAGTATGGGAAGAACGAATCCGAGAGCTGACTCCGTATAAGGTGACTGCAGAAGTTATGAAAAATGCCGGAGAAAAAGCAATCTTCCTGCACTGTCTGCCAGCGTTCCATGATCTGAAGACCAAGATTGGAAAGGAAATTCATGACCGCTTCGGCATCGATGATATGGAAGTTACGGACGAAGTATTTGAATCCGAACAATCCAAGGTATTTGATGAAGCGGAGAACCGTATGCATACCATCAAAGCAGTCATGACAGCAACATTAGGAGAGAGATAGATGAAAGCGGAGATCTTACGCTTACTGAAAGAAAGTGACAACTATATATCCGGCCAGCAGTTATGTGATGATTTCCACGTATCACGTACAGCTGTGTGGAAGGTGATGGAACAGTTGAAAAAAGAAGGCTATCAGATCGAAGCGGTGCGTAATAAAGGGTACCGTCTGATCGACAGTCCGGATGTCATGTCACAGGCTGAGATCGACAGTCTGATGAAGACAGAATGGGCCGGAAGACATACCGTCTATTATGACGAGACGGATTCGACCAACAATCGGGCCAAGGATGCCGGCGAAAAGGGGGCAGAACACGGTACGCTTTTTGTGGCCGACCGACAGATCGCTGGGAAAGGCCGCCGGGGAAGAGCCTGGGAATCACCGGCTGGAAGCAGCATCTATATGACGATATTACTGTATCCAAGGATATCCCCGATGAAAGCCCCACAGCTTACACTTCTGATGGCCATTGCGGTGGCAGAAGGAATCCGTCAGGTAACGGGTCTGGATACAGGTATTAAGTGGCCCAATGATATTGTGAGAAATGGCAAGAAGATCTGCGGAATCCTGACGGAGATGAGCACGGAGATCGATTACATCAACCACGTGGTCATCGGAGACGGAATCAACGTGAATCAGGAGACATTTCCGCAAGACATCCAGAATACAGCGACTTCACTGAAGCTTGAATTGGGACGGAATGTGAAACGCTCCGAACTGATTGCCGCCATAATGGAACAATTTGAAAAATGCTATGAGACATTTCTCCAGACAGAAGATCTGTCAGGAGTAAAAGAACAGTACAATTCCCTGCTTGTGAACAAAGATCAGGATGTAAAAGTACTGGAGCCTGGTAATGAATACGAGGCCCACGCGTTGGGCATCAACGAGACAGGAGAACTGCTCGTAAGATTACCCGACGGGCAGGAAAAAGTCATCTATGCCGGAGAAGTGTCTGTCAGAGGAGTATATGGATATGTATGATGAAAAAGTGGTGCTCTGCGGCGCCAATTCGTATGAAGAAAAATATTATTTGAATCCGGATTTTGATCAACTGCCGGATACAGTC
Organism: Dorea chungnamensis; assembly: GCF_039832125.1. NCBI lineage: Bacteria > Bacillati > Bacillota > Clostridia > Lachnospirales > Lachnospiraceae > Dorea > Dorea chungnamensis. Next base: position 257,793 of record NZ_JBDOHT010000002.1, read on the forward strand.
AAAGATGAATTAAAGATTATGTGCGTTCTCTACGTCCACGATGTGGGCGGAATCCTGACACTGGTCTATGAAGAAAACGGAGAACTGTGCTTCGAAGTAACGTCTGAAGAAGGCGATCCAATGTTCGACGATATCGGAAGCCAGCTCAAGATCAAGCAGCTACAGAGAGAGAAGAAAGACTTGCTGGAAGCTCTGCAGATGTACTATAAAGTATTCTTTTTAGGCGAAGAAGTGTAGGAGGAAAGAGAACATGCTGTTTGCAGCAGTTTAGAAAGAAAAAGAACATGCTGTTAGTAATAGATGCAGGAGGAAAAAGAACATGCTGTTAGTAATAGATGTAGGGAATACCAACATTACATTGGGAGTATTCGATGGAGAAAATCTGCTGGGAACCTTTCGGATGATGACTAAGCTCCCAAGAACTTCCGATGAATACGGAATCACATTAAAAGAACTGATTGAACGGCAGGGAATTAAAAGTTCAGAGATCAATGCCGCTATTGTGGCATCTGTAGTGCCGGATATCATGCACTCCCTCGGAAGTGCAATGATCAAATACTTCGGCATCAAGCCAATGGTTGTGTCCGCCGGCATCAAGACCGGTATCCGAATCGTTACCGAGAACCCGAAACAGATCGGTGCAGACCGCATCGTCGATGCAGTGGCAGCATATACCCTGCACGGCGGCCCTGTCATCGTCATCGACTTCGGAACCGCAACAACCTACGACATCGTCGGACCAAATGGAACCTTCGAAGGCGCCGTGATTGCGCCAGGTATCCGCATCTCCGCCCAGGCACTGACCGGACAGGCAGCCATGCTCCCGGCAATCGAAATCAAAAAACCAGATTCCATCATCGCCAAAGAGACCATATCCAGCATGCAGGCCGGTATCGTCTTCGGCCAGATCGGACAGACCGAATACATCGTCAGAAAGATCAAAGAAGAATCCGGCTACCTCGATGCCAAAGTCATCGCAAGCGGAGGCCTCGGCAAGATGATCGCAGCCGAGACAGATATCATCGATATCTACGATTCACAGCTCACATTAAAAGGCTTAAGAATCATATATGAGAAGAATAAAAAGTAAAAAAGAGTAAAAAGGGGACGTAGTAAAATTGAAAAGTACTACGTCCCCAATTGTAAAATGTGGTGTACCCAAATGAACATTAGAAACGTAAAAATTGACAATCCGTACATCCTTGCTCCGATGGCGGGGGTGACTGACTTACCGTTCCGGCTGCTTTGTAAGGAGCAGGGAGCGGGACTTTTGTGTATGGAGATGATCAGTGCCAAGGCACTGCAGTATAAGAATAAGAATACGAAGGCTTTGCTTGCGATTCATCCCAAGGAGTATCCGGTGTCGCTGCAGTTATTCGGCTCTGACCCGAAGATTATCAGCGAGCAGGCGAAGCGGATTGAGGAGCTTCCGTTCCAGATCCTCGATATCAACATGGGCTGCCCGGTTCCGAAAGTGGTCAAGAATGGGGAGGGCTCGGCCCTTATGAAAAACCCGAAACTGGTATATGAGATTGTATATCAGACGGCGAGGGCAATTCAGAAGCCGGTCACCGTAAAGATTCGCAAGGGTTTTGATGACACTTGTATTAATGCGGTGGAGATCGCGAAGATCATCGAGGAAGCCGGAGGGGCAGCAGTGGCTGTCCACGGAAGAACCAGAGAGCAATATTATTCCGGCAAGGCGGACTGGGAGATCATCCGCCAGGTCAAGGAAGCGGTCTCGATTCCTGTCATCGGAAATGGAGATGTGACCTCTGGGGAAAAGGCGCTGGAGATGCGCGAAAGAACCGGATGTGACGGCGTGATGATCGGAAGAGGCGCCCAGGGCAATCCGTGGATCTTTCACGAATTTCTGGAATATGACAGAACTGGGAAGCTTCCGCCAAGACCTTCCAAAGAACAGATCAAAGAGACCATGTTAAGGCATGCAAGACTTCAGTTGGAATTCAAGGGAGAATACCTGGGTATCCGGGAAATGCGAAAGCACGTTGCCTGGTATACCAAAGGGATGGAAGGTTCTGCCAAACTGCGGGATGATATCAACAAAGTAGAATCCTACACAGAGCTCGAATCGCTTTTAAACGAAAGAATAAAATAGATATTTGCTAATAAAAAAACATCCTTTAACATATACTTAATCAATGCCAGAATCCATTTATAAACCTACGATAAAATATGTTGACATTGACGGGTCGTTTATGTATAATAATGGAATTGTGAAAGTCTCTTTATATTACAAAAGAACAGCATGGATGTCAGACGCGAACGATAAAGTTAAGAACAACTTTTAGCAATAAATTACCGGGACAAAAGTATTAAGAAAGAAAGGAAATGAAACACAATGGAAGCAAAGAAAAGATTACTTACTTATGCTGGTTTAAAAGCGCTGGAAGATGAACTGGAGAATCTGAAAGTCGTAAAGCGTAAAGAGGTTGCCGGCAAGATCAAAGAGGCCAGAGAACAGGGCGACTTATCTGAGAATGCAGAGTACGATGCAGCAAAGGATGAGCAGCGTGATATAGAAGCACGAATCGAAGAACTGGAAGGAATCCTTAAGAATGCTGAAGTCGTAGTAGAAGATGAAGTAGACTTTGATAAAATTAACGTTGGATGTACTGTAAAAGTATTCGATAAGACATTTGATGAGGAAATGGAATTCAAACTGGTAGGTTCTACAGAGGCAAACAGTCTGGAGGGAAAGATCTCCAATGAATCACCGGTAGGCCAGGCACTGATCGGATGTAAAGTAGGAGATACCGTAGAAGTTGAGACCCAGGCAGGTGTAATGGAGTACGAAGTATTACACATTAGCCGTTCATTATAGTTCACTGAGATGGATCGTTTCAGACTCCTCATGCCGGGGAGTCTGAATTTTAAAATAAGGAAGGAGAGGAAAACGTGGCTGATCAGCAGAAAAAAGTACAGGAACCAGATATCAATCAATTAAGAAAGGTTCGCCGTGAGAAACTGGCAGATCTTCAGGCAAATGGAAAGGATCCATTTGTAATTACCAAATACGATGTAACCTGCCATGCAATGGACATCAAGGAAAATTTCGAGGAAATGGAAGGAAAGCATGTATCCCTGGCAGGACGTATCATGCAGAAACGTGTTATGGGAAAGGCCTCTTTCTGTAATATCCTTGACCAGAGTGGTAATATCCAGTCTTATGTAGCAAGAGACAGTATCGGAGAAGAAGAATACAAAGACTTCAAGAAGATGGATATCGGCGATATCGTAGGTCTGGAAGGAGAAGTCTTCAAGACCAAGACAGGAGAGATCTCTATCCACGCATCTGCTGTAAAACTTTTATCCAAGAGTCTTCAGATCCTTCCGGAGAAGTTCCACGGATTGACCAACACAGATATCCGTTACCGCCAGAGATATGTAGATCTGATCATGAATCCGGAAGTCCGCGATACATTTATCAAACGTTCCAAGATTGTAAGCTCCATCAGAAGATATCTGGACGGACAGGGATTCCTGGAAGTAGAGACTCCAATGCTGGTAAGCAATGCCGGAGGAGCAGCTGCAAGACCGTTCGAGACACATTTTAATGCATTAAGTGAAGACTTCAAGCTGCGTATTTCCCTTGAATTATACCTGAAGCGTCTGATCGTCGGCGGACTTGAGAGAGTCTACGAGATCGGAAGAGTATTCCGTAACGAAGGCCTGGATACCAGACACAACCCGGAATTCACACTGATGGAATTATATCAGGCATATACGGATTACAACGGAATGATGGATCTGACCGAGAACCTGTACCGCCATGTAGCACAGGAAGTTCTTGGCACTACCAAGATCGTATATAAAGGCATCGAGATCGACCTCGGACAGCCATTCGAAAGAATTACCATGGTTGATGCAGTTAAGAAATATGCAGGCGTTGACTGGAACGAAGTAGAGACATTGGAGCAGGCAAGAGCACTCGCAGACGAGCATCATGTAGAATACGAAGAAAGACATAAAAAGGGCGATATCTTAAGCCTCTTCTTCGAAGAATTCGCAGAAGAACACCTGATCCAGCCGACATTCGTTATGGATCACCCGATCGAGATCTCTCCGCTGACCAAGAAGAAACCGGAAGATCCGAACTATGTAGAACGTTTCGAATTCTTCATGAACGGATGGGAAATGGCAAATGCATACTCCGAGTTAAATGACCCGATCGATCAGAGAGAACGTTTCAAAGATCAGGAAGAACAGCTCGCTCAGGGTAACGATGAAGCCAACACCACCGACGAAGATTTCCTGAATGCACTGGAGATCGGTATGCCGCCGACAGGTGGAATCGGATTCGGAATCGACAGAATGTGTATGCTGCTGACAGGGGCAGAGGCAATCAGAGATGTATTGTTGTTCCCGACAATGAAAACCATCGGTGGAGCTGAGACTAAAAAAGTGGTTGTAGCAGAAAGTAAAAAGGAAGAGACAAAGACTGCAGAAGTCATTGATTTCTCCAACGTAACCATCGAGCCACTGTTTGAGGAAGCTGTTGACTTTGATACATTTAGCAAATCTGATTTCCGTGCCGTAAAAGTAAAAGACTGTGTGGCAGTTCCGAAGAGCAAGAAACTTCTGCAGTTTACTTTGGATGATGGAACAGGTGAAGATCGCACAATCTTAAGCGGAATTCATGAGTATTACGAGCCGGAAGAACTGGTAGGAGAGACATGTATCGCTATCGTAAACCTGCCACCGAGAAAGATGATGGGCATCGATTCTTGCGGTATGCTGATTTCAGCAGTACACGAAGAAAACGGAAAAGAAGGATTGAATCTGCTTATGGTAGATAACAAGATTCCGGCAGGAGCAAAGCTTTACTAGGAAAAAATTTGTTTTAATTGAATAAATAGAGAAGAAAAAGCCGTGAAACAGAGTTTGTAAAAACTTTGCCTCATGGCTTTTTTGTGTATATTTGGTTGGAGATGGCAGCGTTGCTCAGCGCATTGGCCAAGGGGATAGAGCAAAAATGGTTGCAAAATCAATACAAATGAATTGAACTAGAAATGATTATGCATTATAATGATAAAAAAGAAATGGGGGAATAATGAATGGCTAGTACAATACAAGTACGTGTTGATGATGAGTTAAAGAGAAAGTCAGATCAGTTGTTTAAAGATCTTGGCACAGATACTACTTCTGCAATCCGGATGTTTTTGACACAGGCTGTTGCAAATAATGGTTTTCCATTTGAAATAAAACGGGTGGAGCATAATCCGTATGCTACCATGTCTGAAGAAATGATGTTGGAGAAACTGGAGAAATCAAGAGTATCTGCATCAAAGGGTAACTATAGATCTGCGGATGTGGTTATTGCTGATATGAGGGAAAAGTATGGAATATAAAGTAGTAATAACAGCAGATGCCGAAGAAGATCTAAATCAATACATCAGATATTTGCTTATGGTTAAAAAAAGTGATCAAGCGGCGAAAAATGTTCTGGATGATTTTGAGGCTACTATTCGGAGTCTCAAAAGTGTTGCAGGAAGTTTGAAGACATGTGATAATCCTCGATTAAAAGAGCTGGGATATCGAAGGATAAATTTTCTCTCACATAGGTATTTTATGCTGTATCGAATTGCTGAGGATATTGTGTTTGTAGATAATATTTTTCATGAATTACAGGATTATGAAAATAAAATGATTTAACAATATTTAGCAAGAATTCCCCCATCCTCTTAGGTGGTTGGGATGAATTGCAAAGAAAGAACATATGTTCTTGAAATTCGGCGGGCATTGTGGTATAATATACTCAGTACTAAAATGCATTTTTAAATTCCAGAATGTAAGAGTAAATTCCATATAGGTCGAAGTTACTCCTGCACACATATTTGCCATATTGATTGCTACTGTTATTTCTCTGTATAATGTACTTGCAG
>NZ_JBDOHT010000020.1:0-41017 GCF_039832125.1 Dorea chungnamensis
CCGTGAACCAGTATATCATGAAGGATAATGTCAAGGTCAGGTAGTATTCCTTTTAGGAATCTCCACCTTTCCCTTGACATTATATGAGGGGTGAAGTGTTACCAATCATTGACACCTATACAAACCTTCAAAACAATCTTAAGAAAATATTATGTACATTATGAGAGGCTTCTGTTAAAATAAAGGCTGGATATCAGGAAAGGATGAATATAAGATGAAGCTACAAAAATTGCTCAGCTATACTCGAAAAGCTGTTGACGAATATCAGATGATTGAGGAGAGAGATCACATTGCAGTTGGAATCTCTGGAGGAAAGGACAGTTTGACTTTGTTATATGCACTTCATGGACTTCAGCGTTTTTATCCGAAGCATTTTGAATTGAGCGCTGTTACGGTAGATCTGGGTTACAGTGAGTGTGATTTTACCCCTGTTGTGAAGTTGTGTGAAGAACTGGGTGTACCTTACAAGATTGTAAAAACAGACATTGCGCACATTCTTTTTGAGGAACGAAAAGAAAGCAATCCATGTTCTCTCTGTGCGAAAATGAGAAAAGGTGCGTTGAATGAGGCGGTAAAAGTAATGGGATGCAATAAAGTTGCTTATGCACATCATAAAGATGATATTATAGAAACGATGCTGCTTTCCTTGCTGTTTGAAGGTCGATTCTATTCTTTTTCACCACGGACATACTTAGATCGTATGGATCTGACGGTTATACGTCCGATTATGTTTGTAGACGAAGCAGATGTTATTGGATTTAAAAATAAGTATAACCTGCCTGTTGTTACCAGTCGTTGCCCAATTGATGGATACACCAAGAGACAATATGCCAAGGAACTGGTCAAGCAGTTGAATGAAGAACATCCCGGTGCAAAACAAAGAATGTTTACGGCTATTTTGAATGGAAATATAAATGGATGGCCAGAACGTATTTTGCAAAAAAGATAAATTTGGGTACACCACATTTTTAAAAAGGGGACGTAGTATTTTGAAAAAATACTACGTCCCCTTTTGGACATATTATAGCTTTTTACTGTTATCAGATTCTTTGATTTCTATTAGTTTTTCAATTGCCTCTGCTGTTCCGTCAATTCCTAATTTGGAGCTGTCGAGACAGATATTATAGCTTTCTGCAGCACCCCATTTTTTATTGCTATAATAGTTATAGTAACTAGCTCGTTTTTTATCGGTCTTCAAAATCATATCCTTGGCTTTAGCGTCAGATAAATCGTATATACGGGCGATTCTTCGAATACGTGCATCAAGATCCGCATGAATAAATACGCTTAATACATTATCGTATTCTTCCAATGCGTAATCTGCGCAACGACCAACTAGGATACATGGGCCTTCATCTGCAATTTTTTTTATTGCATCAAACTGTGCAAGAAAAATCTTATGGTTGATCGGCATATCCGTATAACTTCCTGATGAATAACCGAGCGAATAGGTATCCATTACCAAAGAATATAAAAAGCTGTTTGTTGGTTTTTCATCGTGCGTCTCGAATAATTCCTGACATATACCGCTCTCTTTTGCGGCACGGTCAAGCATCTCTTTATCATATAATTTAATTTCAAGATCCTTTGCTACTTTATAGCCAATCTCTCTACCGGCGCTTCCGAACTGTCTGCCGATAGTTATTATAGTATTTGTCTTTGCCATACCAATCACGCTCCTCAAAAATAATTATGAATATATTATATAATAATTTGAAGTAATTGTATAGAATTTTTGTATAATTTAATGATAAATATTCCTTAGTCTGTCTAATAGTTCGATAAAATAATCTGGTAACGGTGCATTTATTTCCAGATATTCACCTGTTCGGGGATGAATGATTCCAAGAGTTTTTGCATGAAGAGTTTGTCCTTGAAGCTTAGGGAAAGGACATTTTCTGGGACCATATACTTGATCTCCTACTAATGGATGACCGATACTGGCCATGTGCACGCGAATCTGATGCGTGCGTCCGGTCTCAAGTTCACATTGAATATAAGTATACTCTCCAAAACGTTCTAGTACTTTATAGTGGGTAATAGCATTCCTTCCGTTTTTGGTATGAATACTCATCTTTTTACGCTCAGTAGGATGTCTTCCGATGGGTGCGTTAACGGTACCGTTATCCTCTTTTATATTCCCATGCACAATGGCAACATAAACACGTTTGATGGAATGAACCTTTAATTGTTCAGAGAGGCTTTGGTGGGCCATATCGTTTTTACAGACAATCAGAGAACCAGTTGTGTCCATATCAATGCGATGTACGATTCCAGGACGCATTGTACCATTAATACCGGACAGTTCCTGACCACAATGATACATTAAAGCGTTAACTAAAGTTCCACTGTAATGTCCCGGTGCTGGATGAACTACCATTTGTTTTGGTTTATTAACAATAATAATATCTTGGTCTTCGTACAAGATATCCAGCGGAATGTTCTCAGGAATAATGTCAGGCTCTTTTGCCTCTGGAAGAGTAATCTCTACCATGTCACCTAAAGAAAGCCTGTAATTGGCTTTTACAGGCTTCTGATTAACGATTACATACTGGTCTTTGATTAATTTTTGAATATAGGATCTTGACCGGTCTTCCATTTCTTCGGAAAGATAACGATCAATTCGCTCTCCTTCCTGATTCTCAACGGTGAAGTATTCTTTCAAAGTCTTCCTCCTTATAATAGAAGCATATTAAGATTGCCAACGCAATCGTTGATACGGTGACATAAATATCTGCCACATTGAAGATTGGAAAATCTATCAGCTTAAAATAGAAAAAATCAACAACGTAATTAAGACGTATTCGGTCTATACAATTTCCCCATGCGCCAGCCATGATGCAGACAGCACATATTCTCAGCGGAAGATATCTTTGTTCCATTGGAACTCTGTAATAAAAAAGTACTACAATAATAGTTATCAAAATTACACTTGCGAAAAAGAAAACACGCTGGTTCTGGAATAATCCAAAAGCAGCTCCTCTGTTTTCCAAATACTCAAGTTGAAATACATTTTTAATGATAATGTAAGGTGACTGATTTTTCAGATTTTTTATTGCACATAATTTTGTGATTTGATCTAAAATGATGAGAACAACCATACATATGATTGATGTCAGATAGTGCTTATAAGTTTTTTTTTCTGTATTCATAGCAATATTCATTATTCCCTCGTCTATATATATTTGCGAACAGAGACCATATATCGTCCTTTTTTAGTCTCGGATAATATTCCTGTATATGATATTCGTCCCATTTTGCGAACAGAAATCATATCTCCTTCTTTTAGATGATACCCATTGCTTGTGATTAATTTTCCGTTGACAAATACCCTTCCGGATTCAATCAGGGGTGTTAATTTACTCCTTGATAAAGGATATGCAATAGAAAGAATGGTATCTAGGCGAATAGAAGGAACTGTTCCCTTTAATTCTTCATACTTCGGCTCATATGACACTTCATAATCTGGTATGATTTTAGCCTGTACTGTCGTGTGTTTGATACGGGTGAGATTTTCCTTGATATAATCAGCTAATTCTTCTTTGCTAAATAGAATTGCCCTGCCATTATCAACAATAATATCTCCAAATTTACTTCGTTCGATTCCAAGATTCATTACAGATCCCAGATAATCTCTATGACTTAAATCTTCTGAAAATTTTTGGTTGATTGGTGCTATTTCTACCATCTGAATGGGATATTGATAATCATAATAAAGAGCATCAGGTAGAAATGCAACCATCTGACGCTCTGATAAGTCATACCCGCCATATGTCTCATATTGAGACATAAACAAATTTTTTGGAGTGGTATGTAATATATTTAATTCATTCAGATTTAGAAAATCAGAGAATGTAACAATCCCACGGGCATATGCAATTTTTGACAGTTCAATCAGCCGTTTTTGTAACAATATCTCTTCTTTATTCATAGCTATTAGAATCTTGAACGCATGGATGATGCGTCGAAAGAAGTATTTAATAAATCCTGTAAATCTCCAGAAATATCGACATTTGTAGGTGTTACCAAGAATATGTAATTGGAAATCTTCTGCAAATTACCGCTGATTGCAAACGCTGCACCAGAAGTAAAATCGATAATACGCTGCGCAACTTCGAGATCCAGGCCTTCCAGATTCAGGATCACAGTACGTCCACTTAATAAAGTCTCTGTAATTTCACGAGAATCCTCAACAGAGTTAGGTTTGATTACACAAACTTCCATGCTGACATTATTTCTTCTGGCCGGCTGACGCATCGGTGTTACTTTATTATTAGAAGAACGTGTAGACTTTGTCTTTACAGGAGGTTCATAATCATCGTCATAATCATCATAAACTTCTTCTTTATCTTTTCGGAAAAAACTTTTCTTTGGCTTTTCTTCGTAATCATCGTCATAATCATCATCGAAGAAATCGTCATCTTCATAATCGTCGTCATCACTCAGTTTCATAATATCTAAAAACTTATCTAATACTCCCATCTAAATTATCTCCTATCTTCGGTTATACTAGAGCATAATTGCGCGCACCAAAAATTCCAGTTCCCACCCGGACCATCGTTGCGCCCTCTTCTATGGCTACCTGATAATCATTTGTCATGCCCATTGAAAGAATGCTCATAGTAATATTATCAACGTTTTTCGCTGCGATGTCAACAGATAATTTGCGTAAACGCGCGAAAATTGGGCGGTTTTCTTCAGGATCTTCTACAAAAGGAGCGATTGTCATCAGCCCTTTTACCTGAATATGTGAAAAACCAGCAATTTTTTCAATGAATTCATCCAATTCTTCTGGCATTATTCCAAATTTGCTTTCTTCTTTTGCAACATTTACTTCAATTAGAATGTTGGCTGTCAGATTGTGTTTTGCGGCTTCTTTTTCAATCGTTTCTGCAAGACGTACAGAATCTACGGAATGAATCAGATCGACTTTATCGATGATATACTTTACCTTATTCCTTTGCAAATGACCAATCATATGCCAATGAATATCTTTGGGAAGTACTTCATATTTATCTGCCAGTTCTTGCACTTTGTTTTCGCCAAAAACACGGACGCCTAAATTATATGCCTCTTCCAGTGTTTCAACAGGCTTGGTCTTGCTCACCGCAATTAATGTGACATCCTTTCTATCTCTGCCAGAGCGCTCACATGCAGTCTGAATCTGATTTTCAACGGATGTTAGATTTTCTTTTAACATAAGTTAACCACTCCTTCTTAAAATACCACATCATCTGTACGGACGCTATCTCCATATAATGCTATGTGGTCATAATTTGTCAGACCATAATCTTGACCGGATGCAACAATATAATACTCATCACTTTCACATAGAATCTGCACTTGTCTGAATATAGCATATCCTTTGTTGATATTATACACGCCTTTTAATTTCTTGGTTTTAGTCAATTCATAGGTCTCGGATGAATCCGGTTTTTTTAATACAGTATTTGAATCAAAAGCATCATAATCAAGATAAACCAAATTCGATTCTTCGTCAGAATAATAAACTTCCACACTTTGGAATTGTGATTGATCTTTACTGATATCAACGAGTACACCTGTACCACTGCTGTTTCCTCCAGATGTCAGATAATCCTTTGGAACGGTATAGAACTTTTTCGTTACTACAGAAGATTTTGGAATCTTAAGCCCTGATTCATCTTCCAGAATTAATTCCAGATCCAGATACCTTTCTTCCGCATAGCGAATCATGGAGCTGTCGAAGGTAAGAATTCCATAGGAGGTATCTTTTTTCGTTTGTATGGAAAAGCCAGCATATGTAGTCTCGTTATCCTTAGAAAAAGAGACTTTTACACGATTTACATCTGCTAATTCTTTGGCTGTCTCATCATTTAGAAGAATAACAACAGACCAATCATTAGAACGAATTAATTTATATACAGGATCTCCAGCTTTGATTTTTGTATTATCAGTTAGATTTTTTGACTCATAATTAGCTTTTGATATGTCATCTTCTGTCACTTGATCAGTGGTTATGTTTTCATAACCGTCTGTAGAATAGAGAATGATTCCGTCAGAAACAGCTGTATATATCTGAAGATCATTGTTTCCTTCTGCAACCATAGCGTCTAATTGAGCTTGTCTGCTTTGATTAGATTTGCTTTCCAATACATTTGTAATATTATTTTTTAATGTATATACATCACTAAATTGTTCTTCTCTAAAATTTTCTGAAAATGACTGAGTCTTCATCAATATAGAGTTCTGTTCCTCAGAAGTAAGTTCCAGAGATTCTTCGTTAGTATTCGAGGTTAATTCCAGCTTTTTATCAGACAAGGTATATACGCGGGTCTTTGCTCCAACTTTGCTTCCTTCCAAAGCAAAATAATTGATATAGCCATCAGATTCTGCCTGTACAATTGTCTCGTCTCTGACAATAAAGCCAGTATAAGCGTTATCTTTTAAGATGGATCCTTCTCTTACTTCGTAAGCAGTTACATGATTCCCTGTCAGATATAGTAAAACTGTTACAACCAGATAGATGAATACAGCCCCGAAAATGATAACTCCTATATTTATATTCCATTTTTTTCGATAAACCTGAATGTTTGTAAGTTTGTTTCCTGCCAAAAATAAAGCCTCCTGTTTTATGTCTCTAATTCTTTCAGAGCAGCTCCGTTCAGATAATGATATTCTTTTCCCTGATAACTATTAGTCTGTTCCATATATGTCAACAATTCATCTCGTAATTTCCACCAGCTGCAACCCCAATTACAGAATACGGCATCTTTTTCCGGGATACGGCTAAAGAGCCGTTCCACAGCGATATCTGGACTTAGATATTCCAGAAACGCAGCTAGTCTTTTGATGTAATCTTCTTTTGAACATAAAGCTATTGTACCATTTTCGTAGGCGTTGTACAACTGTGTGTTTTTTGCAATGTACAGTGAATGAGCTTTAACGATTTGTATATGAAGTGCAGATAATATCTTTGCATTCTCAATGGCATCCAGCATATCATCTCCCGGCAGATTTAATATTACATGAGTACACAGATCAAAATCGTACCGATGAATCTTCAAAACGGCATCTATAAATTCTGCCAATGTATGTCCACGGTTTATGCTTTGAAGTGTATGACAGTTTGTAGTTTGAAGCCCTAATTCTATTGTGATTCCAACCTGGTAAGATTCTTTTAATGACTGAAGAACATCCAGATAACTTTCGGTGATACAATCAGGTCGTGTCGAGACGGCAATCTCTATTATATCAGGAACTTTTACGGCTTCATTCATATAAAACGCGAAATCATCTAATGGAAGAAAAGTATTTGTATAGTTTTGAAAATAAGCAATAAATTTATGCGCATGATATCTATTTTCAATATATTCCTTTGTTTTTTCTAATTGCTTATGAACAGGAATATGACAGTCCATAGCTTCAAATCCAGTCCCTGATTCAGCGCAAAAAGAGCATCCGTGACCATTTCTGCGATTCGGGCAGCTGACCGGAAGGTTGACCGGAAGCTTATACACTTTTTCACCGTATTTATTTTTTAAATAATCAGAATAAGGATAATATGGCAATTGTTGATTCATTTGATATTTTTTTCCTTTCCCATGTATAATTATATCTCCATAAGCCATACTAATGGTAGCATGTTAAAAGGAGGAATTTTACATGAAATGGTTTGATAATACCGCTCTGACAATCGTAATCATAGGTGCCATTAACTGGCTTTTGATTGGGATATTCCGTTTTGATCTGGTGGCATTTCTATTCGGTAATCTTTCGTGGATTTCACGTATTATCTACACAATTGTCGGGCTGTGCGGCCTTTATCTTATTAGTTTGTACGGCAGAGTCACCAGTTTTTCATAATAATATGGTTTTTACAGACAAGAGGGGTATCCCGTTCGAGATGCCCCTCTTATTGCTTTTCTGGTATCGCATTTATTAGCATTGTCATATCCTGATAAAGGATACCTTTTGTATCTGCGCCCATTACAATGGAGATATATGGATGCTCATTAGCGCCTTTTTCTAATAGGATCAGACAATTTCCTGCTTCCTGGGTTGTTCCGGTCTTACCGCCGATAACTGTCGCAGAATCGGGTAATTCAGCTTCACCAGTCGCATAAAAATTCGTTGGCTGCCAGGTGATCTGTCGAACGGTTCCGTCTGCCCCTGTAACAGAAGCTACATGAGAATCAGCACTGATAATATTAACAAATTCATCATATTTTAGGCATTCATTGAAAATCAAATACAGATCATAAGCAGTTGTATAATGATTTTCATTGTGAAGACCATTAGAGTTTACAAAATGTGTGCCTGTAGCTAATAAATCTTGTGCTTCATCATTCATCATTTGCACGAAATGATCCATACTTCCACCTACATACTCAGCAATTGCAACAGCATTATCATTTCCTGAATATAAAAGGAGCCCATAAAGCAGATCAGAAAGTGTAAGCTGGTCTCCCGCATGGATTCCGCAAGTCTGTTCATCTGCTGCAAATCTTGCGGCGTCTGCATTGGTAGAAACTGTCACCATATCCGACAAATCTGCATTTTTTAGTGCCACCAGCGCAGTTAATATCTTTGTTGTACTTGCTGGATATAATCTTTCAAAAACATGATATGAAAAATCAACTTTTTTTCCATCCAAGTCAAATAAAGCAGCTGCATGTAAACCTGAAGTATCAGGAGTCCCCTCCAGATCAACGTCTTCGGAAACTACACACAAATTATCTGCAAATAAATCAGCTTTATAAATAGCTTTGTTATAGTTTTCTGTTTCATATGCTGCTACTACTTCTTCCTTTTTTCCACATCCTGATACAAGAAGTAAAAAAGAAGTAATAACAATTAGCACCTTGCCAAACTTACCGATACATTTCACGCCAATCAAGATCTCCTCTATCAATTGCTAATATAATTAATTCTGCGGTGGCAAGATTGGTTGCCATCGGGATATTATACATATCACAGAGACGTATAACGTCATTCACATCTGGTTCATGAGGTTTTGGGTTATTGGGCTCTCTTAAAAAGATAAGCGCGTCAATATCATTCTGTGCAATCTGTGCACCTAACTGCTGCTTACCCCCCAATGGTCCGGCAAGATACTTGTGGACATTCAGATTGGTTACTTCTTCAATTAAACGTCCGGTTGTTCCGGTCGCATATAGATTGTGTTTACTAAGGATGCCTCTATATGCAATACAAAAATTTTGCATTAAAGTCTTTTTTGAATCGTGCGCTATCAGGCCAATGTTCATTGTTCTCACTCCTTATTGATATTTTTTCGGTTGCAACCCGACGTTCAAGACAAAACCTATACCCATATATAAACTAACTAGAGAAGTCAGCCCATAACTTACGAATGGTAACGGAACTCCGGTATTAGGTAATAACTGTGTGGCAACACCTATATTAATAAAACTTTGGACACCAATAAGACTGCCCACTCCACAACAGATGATCTTTCCCGCCAGGTCCTGCGATCGAGTACCTATTAAAATACATTGTATCACAATTAATAACAATAACGCAATAACTATACAACTACCAATAAAACCAAGTTCTTCACCTACAATTGCA
The DNA here is from genome assembly GCF_039832125.1 of Dorea chungnamensis. NCBI lineage: Bacteria > Bacillati > Bacillota > Clostridia > Lachnospirales > Lachnospiraceae > Dorea > Dorea chungnamensis. The sequence continues at coordinate 9,571 of NZ_JBDOHT010000020.1, forward strand.
AAAATAAAGTCTGTCTGCGGCTCAGAGATGAAATTCCCATTTTTGACAGAGGTGGTCGTATTATTATTTAACCCTTTTCCTGTCAACTGACCGGAACCGATTGCCATCACAGAATTCTTTTGTTGATATGCTTCATCACTGGCATATTTTTCTGGTTCCAGAAAGGCAAGGATACGTTTCTGCTGATAATCTTTTAAGAGCGGTTGGTTGGGCTGAACTACAATGCTTAGGAAAATAATTGCGACCGGAACAAGAACGACCAATACTGTTCCAATAAATTTATAACTCAGACCTCCGATATAGATTAAAATACAGATAACTGCTGCCGTACAAATAGTCGTAGAAAGATTAGGCTCTGATACGATTAATACAAGCGGTATTCCTGCAAGAATCGCATATTTTATAATCGTAAATTTGTCACTGATATCTTCCTCATGCTCCATGATAAATTTGGCGAAAAACAGAATCAATAGAATCTTGGCAAGTTCGGACGGCTGGAATGTTGTAAAACCAAGATCGATCCAACGAGTTGCACCATTGACTTCTGTTCCAAAAACCAGAACTACAGCCAAAATCACTATTGAGAACAGATAAATCAGCCAATAAAAATTCATGATCCATACATAATCAATCAACGATATTATAACCATGACGACAAGACCAATTCCAAGTCCTAAAATCTGTTTAGACTGATAAGCCGGTTTGGCACTGCCGACAGCAAGAACCCCCAGTATGGATATTGCTACGACAAGGATGATTAAGCTGAATTTATAATCTTTTAAATGATAAGGTTTTGTAAATCTAGGTAATCTCACGTTTCTTCTCCTGCAAATGTAATAATAACTTGTGTCCGTTTTATATCTACCTGAAAATTTTCTTCTGTAAGTTCAAAATATTTGGAAAGGGATTCATATAATTCTTTGCAAATATTATCATATGCTTCTGGAGTACATTGCACACGGTCAGATACGACCAATGCTTTCAATCGGTTCTTTGCGATAGAAACAGAAGATCTTTTCAGCATTCTTATATCCTCCTATTCTTTTTTGAAGAGGTGTGAAAGCTTTGAAAAAATACCAGTGTTATGTTCCAGATCCATAAATGGAACTTCTACTCCCATGATCCGCTTACAGATGTTCATATATGCTGTCCCGGCCTGAGAATTTAATCCAACGACCGGTTCGCCCTGATTAGTTCCAATGACTACCTGTTCATCATCAGGAAGTGCTCCGATCAAAGGAACGGATAATATCTCCGTTACATCATCTATAGACATCATATCTCCACGTTTTACCATGTCCATACGAATTCGATTGATGATCAGATCAATTGTTTTTATCTGGTTCTTTTCCAACAGACCAATGATTCGATCTGCATCTCGGATTGCAGATACTTCAGGTGTTGTCACTACGATAGCGCGGTCTGCACCAGCAATCGCATTTTGAAATCCTTGTTCAATTCCAGCCGGACAATCCAAAAGTATGTAATCAAATTCTTCTTTTAATTCAGAAGTCAGTTTTTTCATCTGACCTGGCGATATTGCTGATTTGTCTTTTGTCTGTGCTGAAGGCAAAAGATAGAGATTTTCATAGCGTTTATCACGAATTAATGCCTGTTTTAATCGACAAGTCCCTTCAATCACATCTACAAGATTATAGACAATCAGATTTTCAAGTCCCATGACTACATCAAGATTGCGAAGACCAAGATCTGTATCTATGACCACAACTTTTTTGTCGAATTTTGATAGACCTGCACCTATATTTGCTGTTGTTGTCGTTTTGCCGACTCCACCTTTTCCTGATGTAATTACAATAACTTCGCCCATGAATAACTTCCTCCTATTACTGGTTTTACTTCAATGTCTCCTATTTTTAGCTTTGCGCGCTTTATTTGGAGTGCTGCTATTATCGCATCGTAACGACCAGATGCACCGGCAATGACAGTTCCGTAAATTGTACCAGTAGATATGACATTTCCTTTTGATATCACTTTGGCACCTTCCTCGATGTCACCGATAATCACGATACTTGTTTCAGATTCTAAAATCTGTCTTTCTCTTAGCGTACCTCTATAAAACCTGCCGTCTCTCTCATGGATGGCTTTCAGACTTTCATCCAGCATTCGTTTATGAATCTTTTCTGTAACAGTATCTTTTTCGATAATACATAATATACGTATCCCGGCAGCATCTTGAATAACTTCTGTCAGATACTGCTCTTCTTCTTTTGTGAAAGTACGGCCTTCAAATTCCACAGCCATTTCTGCATGATTAAAGAAATGTGCAGAAGCCTGGAATTTATTTTCCACCTCGGATATCAGTTCTTTGTAAGGTATATCCGGTTCAAAATAGATGGTGATGCCGTATCTGTTACTCTTAATGAGTACCGGTTCTTTCACATATGGTCATCCTTTCCCTTAATCTCCTCCTGATGTTCCTGTACTAATTTCTGCGGCTGCTCCGGTAATGATTTCATTTTCCGGCGTTATCTGATAATAGTATTCCATCACATTATTCCCAATTTCAGCAGCATAAGTAGAACTATATCCGTTTGCAATACGAATTGCAAATGCCACCTCTTGACTTTCATCTTGAACGAATCCAACGAAAAGTCCGTGGTCAGGATGTGTGTTACTCTGTTGTGCAGTACCAGTTTTCCCGTACAAAGACAGGCCACTGGAATTTAATTTGGAAAATATATCACTATGTGCGACGGTTACTACCCTTTGCATACCGTTATGAACGGCCGTCCAGGTGGAAGATGCGACATCCGTTATGGTGTTTGTTACTTCCGGCTCATAGTCTTTAATGATTTCTCCGTCTACAGAAGTGACTTTATCAATCAGGCTTAGATTATAGACAGTTCCCTTATTGGCAACTGCTGTAATATATCTTGCCAACTGACTCGTTGTATAATTGTTAGTACCCTGTCCAATCGCTGATGGGACAGATGATTCATCGGATATCTGTGGCTCAGATTCTGGAATTTCCAATCCCGAAGTTTCTCCAAGGCCAAACGCCTCCGCGTATTTTTTCAAAGTATCTGTTCCCAGATCACTAGAATAATATGTGCTTGTAGCTTTACCTTCTACGTTGTCAGAACTAATTTGGTCAAGGCCACTATCTTGCAAACTTAATCGATATCCTACTTCATAGAAGAAATTATTACATGAATTTTGAATAGCACCTTCTACATTTAAACTGCCGTGAGCATTCGGATAGATCCAGCATTTTGGATTTGGTTCCACTTTTTTATAAATACCGGTACAAGGGAGAATTGTATTCACATCAATAACCCCTTCTGTCAAGCCGGCAATTGCGACTAGCGGTTTATAAGTAGAACCCGGTGCAGTTTTTTCTTGTGTTGCATTATTATAGAATGGTCTGGCCTGATCAGTTACCAGTTTATTATAATAATTGGAATCCATGGTATTTGCCAGACGATTATTGTCATAACCAGGATAAGATACACAGGCAAGTACTTCACCACTGTTCGGATCCGTCACAACCATGGAACCGGTACAAGGCTCTAAGGCAAGTTGTCCAGGTGTAATCTCCAGTGTCTGAATCTTACCGCGAAGGAAATCATAGGCAGTAATACTACCTGAATTCAGACCATCATATTGTGCCTGATCATATTCCAGAACTCCCTGTTCATACAACATCAGACATATCTGTCTTCCAGAGACTTCGCCTGATTTGATCATATATTTGTATATCAGTTTATCAAAACTATTATCAGAACTGATGTAATCAAGGAGATACGCAACAATTCCCTGATAAAGTTCACTGGAATCGGAATATTCTTCACCTTTTGAAACATATTCTTTTAACAGAGAAGTATCGATCCAGTTTTGAGAAATTGCATAATTTAAATACGTATTGATATTAATGCTTTCGTCGTCTTTCCATGCTTTATAAGTACTGTCATTGGTATTAATAGCATCTGGCATAATAATCTGAGTCCCATTTGTCAGAACATCTGTCACAAGATAGGTTAAATATGCCTGAATCTCTTTAGGCTGATCTTTATATGCAGCAGCATTTGTATCCTGGAGAATGTCAGAAATTTGCTGAACAACCTCTTCTTTTCTGTTGGTAAAGATACCATAGACTTCCTGTTCGGCAGCGCCGGCATCCTCTTCACCAAAATGTGTCATATCCAGAATATCATTGCTGATAAAGGTATTGTATACATCACCAATAGGAATGATAACATCGCTTCCATCCTCGACCTGATTTCGATCATAATCTAATGCGTTTTGTATCTTCGCCAGAAGAATTCCGGCTAATTCCTGTTCAATGATATGATATGCAGCTTTTTGAAGATTCGCGTCAATCGTAAGATGGACATCGTTTCCAGCTTCAGGATCTTTTCCTTTTACTGTCTCAATAACCTTTCCGACACTGTTAACGTATAGTTTTACTTCTCCTTTTTTCCCTTGAAGCATGGTATCCATCGTCTTTTCCAGTCCAGACTTTCCTACAGTGTCCGTTTTTGAATATGTTTCTTGCTCTTCTTTGCTTAATGCATCATATTCTTCCTGGGAGATCTGTCCGGTATATCCAATAATATTGGCAAAACAGTAACTGTCTGTATATCTTCTTAAAGATTCTTCTTCGATATTGACTCCCTGCAGACTATCTAGATTTTCCATAACATCTGCAACCGTTTCTTCACTGACATCTTCTGCGATTGTAGTTGTTATATATTTTTGGAAATTATTCAAAGAAATTGCGTAGCGGACATTTATCAACTTCAACACATCTTCTTTTTCCATTTTTTTCTGGTCAATTCCATAACCATATATTTCGTCTGTACACAAATAATCAATGATATCCTGCGCAGACATATTTTGTTGTTTTTTAGACAATTCGTCAATTGTTTTTTTGCCAAACACATCGGCGATAAATCTTAATTTCTGTGTCTCATTTTCATGGACAAACATATACTCGTTATCATTATCCAGAATAATGCCAAAACTATTGATTACAGTATCTCCATTGGATTCGACCATCTCAATGACGGTTGTAATGACTTTATTCATCTCTTTGTTTTTTTGCTTGATACTGTCATATTCTCCGGTATCTTCAATCGTTACAGAATATGCCAGTTCGTTATATGCAAGAAGGTTACCATTGCGATCGTATATATTACCACGGGTACCTTGAACTTCCTTCGTCTTCTGAATCTGAAGTTTATAGTCATCATAATATTCCTGGCCTTTGACAATCTGCAGGTAAAAGACACGCTGAACAAGAATTGCTGACATTACACAAAATACTACAATGATAACAAATATTCGGGATTGTAAGAATTCCAATATTCCGGTTTTGATCCGGTCCCATAAATTATACAAATTTGCTTGCACTCCTTTGTTCTTCTACTTCAAGTTTCTTATTGACATGTAATATAATTTGATATAGTACCAGAGTAACCAGAATTGTGTATACCAGTTCTGGCAAAATAATGCTTGTCAAGTGATGAAAAAATGCAAAATCACCTTGAAGCATATACATACAAATATAAATGATCAAACCATAGACAAGTTCACTTGCTCCAATTAACGCGATTGGAAGTTTGATATCGTCATCATAGAATAATCGTTGGAAAAATCCATTAATATATCCAATAACTGCATATAACAACATATGGAATCCCAATACATTGCCCCAAAAGATATCGACAAGAAGACCGGAAAAGAATCCAACAAAAAGCCCTTCCTTTTTCCCACGCATAAATCCAAATGATGATGTTACGATAATCAAAAGATTCGGCTTAATGGAAGCAAAGGATAAATGATGGAATACAGAACCTTCCAGTAAAAAACAGAGGATAATAATAATAAAAGTTATTAACTTTCGCTTCATAGACTATTCTCCTTTACTGCTGTTATCCTTAGAATCCAACAAGTCCTGCTTGGTAGTTGTGATTACCAGAACTTCCTGTAAATTACTGAAATCAACAGCCGGTGTAATATAACCGGAGCGTGTCAGATTATTCGCATCCACTTCAATTTCACTGACATATCCAATAAATAGTCCTTGAAGAAAACGATTGCTGACATGTGATGTTACTACCTGCTCTCCAACTTCGATTTCATTTTCGTTATTGGCAAGTTTTTCAAAACGAATTCTTCCGTCCGCCATTAGCTCCAGATCACCTCGAACAACACACGTATCAGAAGTAGAAAGCATCATGGCACTGATATTGCTTGAGTCATCAATAATAGAACGTACGCGGGCATAATCAGGACCAACTTCTGTTACAATCCCTGCCAGACCACTGCCCGCAAGAACATTGGAATTGACTTGTACACCGTCATTGCTCCCCTTATCAATAGTAAAATCGTTGAACCAATTACTCCCATTATTGGCGATTACATGGGCACCGATTTTTTCATAGTCAGAATAATTCTGATCTAACTTGTATAATTCTCTAAGGCGCTCTAATTCATATTGCTCCTGTCGAAGTCTGGTATTATCAATCGTAAGCTCGTCAACCTTAGACTGCAGTTCTTTATTTTCTTTCTTCACATCTTCTAAGGTCTCAAAATTACCGGATACATCACTCATAAAACGCCCCACATAACTGATTCCTTTCTGCATAGGAATTACTGTATAATTAGCAATAAAACGTAAAGGACCGCCACCATCTGAAAAACGTTCAATGCCCAGCAGGATGATACAGATGGCTGCAAGGATCAAGAGCCAGTATTTACTTGAAAGGGAAGATTGATTTTTTATTTTCATTTTATCTCATCCACCTATAATTTTCATTCAACATTGAGTAAGTAAGTTTCTTTAAATCTTTTGACATAATGATCTTTTTTAGACCGGACACAGCACAGATATCAGGTTCCAATGCTGTCCTTGTTGTAATTCCGACCATCTCTTCGATATAAGTCTCCAATCCCTGGGTATGGGCCACTCCTCCTGTTAAGAAGATGCCATTCTCATGAATTGCTTTACGTACTTCCGGTGGTGTACGGTCAAGCAACGAATTAATCGCATGTACACATTCCAAAAGAGGATCTTTCATAGCAGACCTCACAAGATTGATGGAAATCGGTTTTCTCATCGGTACACCGGTAATCAGATCACGTCCTGCCGCCGGAAGAACAGAATCAGAATCACTGGTAAAAATCCCGAAATTCTTGCGCAATTCTTCAGCAGTATGTCTTCCAATCAGGAAATCGTGGCTGTGACGTATTAATGTCACAACAGACTGATCGAAAGTCGAACCTCCAATCTTCAGAAGACGATTCATAACCATACCACCGCCTGCAATTACAGATAATTCCGTAGTTTCCCCACCAAAATTAACGATAAACAATCCCTTTGTGTTCTTAACATCCAGGTTCAGTCCCACAGCATCTGCGATAGCACGTTCAACAATATTGACTTCTTTTGCTTTTGCCGTAGAATGAATCACCAGATCAAAGAAAGCCTTTTTCTCAACTTCCGTAACATCCGTTGGCACTGCAATAACATATTCGGAACCTCTTGCAAATTGCCTTCCTTTTTTCAAAAGATTCTGAAGCAGGAACTGCATATAATTAAATCGTGATATGACTCCCTCTTTCATCGGAAATACAACTTCAATATTAGAAGGTGCCTTTTCATACATCTCGAAAGCATCATCTCCCACGGCAAAAATATCCCGTGAATCTTTGATTGCAATGACATCTTTCTCTTTCCATATAGTATCCTTCTTCTTATCATAGACCTTGATTTCATAAGAACCAAGGTCTAATCCGTATACATTTCTTGCCATTTGATACGATCCTTTCTAAAGCATTCCCTCCTCCCGGAAACTTATATAACAATTATTGCCGATGATGATATGGTCTAACAATTCTATTCCGATCAAAGCCCCTGCATCGAGGATTCTCTTGGTTGTCAGCATATCTTCACGGCTGGGAGTTGGATCACCACTTGGGTGATTATGCATAATAATTATGGATACAGCATTCTTTTGTAATGCTTCTATAAAAAGCTCTCTTGGTGTGATTAAGGAAGCGTTTACAGTTCCTTTTGATATATTAGTCTCACCAATCAATTTTGCTCTTGAATTCAACATTAATAATTTCATCTGTTCTTGTTTTTCATGCCGCATATCTTCCATATAATATTTTGCAACTGTTTCCGGGCACGAAAAACTTAATGTATCCTGATAGGAAGCTTTTGCAAGCCTTTTGGCAAGTTCTGAGATACATGATATCTGAATTGCTTTTACCTTGCCAATCCCTTTAATTTTTTGCAAACGCTCCAGATTAAACTGATGGATTCCTAATATTCCTGTTTCTCCTGCGTGATAAAGAATTCTCCTTGCAAGAGAAAGTGCGTTTTCACCATGAGTGCCGGTACGTAATAATACAGCAAGCAATTCTTCATCACTTAAACTGCCAGCTCCTTTTCGTTCGCATTTTTCATAGGGACGTTCCATTTCAGGTATTTCTTTCATGGTATTTGACTGATTCATCTTATCTTTAGATTCGTACGACACTCATAATAGAAGTTATAAGAAACGATAAATGATAATAGCAAGAATCATGCCAATAATACTTGCGATGGTAATCTTGATGGAAAGGCCAAATGTCAGAACCAGTATCCCAAGATTCAGGACAATCGGTTCTTCAAGTCCAAAGGACTGCCCATAGGTCAGCCAACCAAGAGCTGGAGTGCCTTCAGCCAGCATTCCAATAAAACCTCCCAACACAATTCCTGTTAATAATAACAGAAATAAAGACCAGGCATTCTTGCTTCCTGTTCCCTTCATATGTACTCCTCCTCGTTTTTCTCTATCTAAAAAACTCACTACATTTTATCATATTTCAGAATCAGTGTATAGACTTATCCCATTAAAAATTTCTTAAGCATTTCGACTAATTGTCGAAAATTTGGTATTTTTGGGCGATGGATTCTGCAACTTTTAGGCCATCCATAGCAGCAGATGTAATACCTCCGGCATAGCCAGCACCTTCTCCACAAGGATATAGCCCACACAAATCACTTTGCATAGTATCATCACGGTGAATACGCACCGGAGATGATGTACGGCTCTCCACGCCCGAAATGACAGCATCCGGGCGAGAATACCCGGAAAGCTTGGTTTCAAAGGTCTTAATACCGTCTTCCAGCGAAGCAGCAAGTTCTTCCGGAAAAATGGCTCTTACGTTAGTCCAAGTGTAATCCCCTTTCATCTGCGGAGTAATATTTCCCGGTTCTTTTGATGGGAGATTTTGACAGAAATCAGCAAACAATTGTACTGGAATTTTTCCAGAACCAGCTTGATAAGCTTTCTCTTCTAGTCTTCGTTGAAATTCCACACCTGAAAGAGCATTTTCAGCTCCGTAGTCCTCCGGTGTTACTGTTACAATGACGGCACTGTTGGCATTACGTCCATCTCTTGCATGATAACTCATTCCATTTACCGCCAGGCGACCGGATTCCGAAGATGCATTGACAACGTATCCGCCGGGACACATGCAGAAAGTATACACGCCTCTTCCGTTGGGGAGATTGGCAGTTAATTTATATGCAGCGGCAGGAAGGTCTTTGGAATACCTCTCTCCATATTGATTCTGATTAATCATTTCTTGAGGATGCTCCATTCGAATACCGACAGCAAAAGACTTTGCATCCATTGGAATACCATTTTTATAAAGCATAGAAAATGTATCCCTTGCACTATGTCCTATCGCAAGTACAGCAAGATTTGTATTTAGGATGCTGAATGTTCCGTCTAACAAATTCTTAACCTTTAATGCAGTCAGTTTTTTTTGCCCATTATAAGTTTCAGTCTGAATATCCACTACTTGTGTGTGAAAATGGACTTCTCCTCCATGAGAAAGGATAAATGCTCTTATATTCTTTACAACCCTGGCCAGAATATCCGTTCCGATATGCGGTTTATTCTGATATAAAATTTCTTTTGGCGCACCCTGTTCTACGAAGATTTCAAGGACGCGAGTATTGCGGCCTTGTGAATCATGCACTAGAGTATTCAGTTTTCCATCTGAAAAAGTTCCTGCGCCACCTTCCCCGAATTGAACATTAGAATTTAAATTCAATATTCCTTTTTCCCAGAATCTATCTACATCTGCGATTCGCTCATCTACAGATGCTCCGCGTTCCAGAAGAATTGGACGATATCCGAGTAATGCCAGTTGATATCCGCAGAAAAGTCCGGCAGGACCGGTGCCAATGATAACAGGACGACAGGATAGTTTTTCAGTCCCAGTTACATGCACTGTATAAGGGATTGGCTTCTCTCGAAATAAGATGTTCTTATTTTTTATGTGCTTTTTCAGAGCTGATTCATTTTTTACTATAACATCTATCGCATAGACATAAAAAAGATCCGGTTTTTTACGGGCATCTATAGACTGCTTCTGAATAGAATAAGAAAGAAGCGCATCCTCCTTTATGCGAAGGGTTTTGAGAATCTTCGCTTTTAGATCCGCCTCTGAGTGGTGAATATCTAATTTCAATTGATTGATTCTTATCATACATGTCTCTCCTTTCGAAGTAATGATCAAGATGCGGCAGAGCCACCGGCCAGATATCCTGTTGCCCATGCCCATTGAAGATTATATCCTCCACAGATACCGTCTACATCAAGCAATTCTCCTGTCAGATAAAGACCTTCTACATATTTAGATTCCATTGTTGCAGAATATATTTCTTCGGTACACACACCACCAGCGCAAATCTGGGCATTTTCAAATCCATTCGTATCCGAAATGGTTAAGACAGTTTTCTTGCACGTATCCACAAAAGTTTGTAATTGTTTTTGCGTGAGATCACCAACTTTTGTCTGGATACGAATATGCGCCTGTTCTAATAATCTTGGAATTAATTTCTTGTTGAATATTCCTGTCAGATAATCACCAATATACATATCTTCATGCCCGTTTTTTCGTTCAAAGAGAAAATCCCTGAATTCACTGTGTGTTATATCTGGCAAAAAATCGATATGCACTTCTGTATTTTGTTTGTTATACAATCCATTTGCAATGTAACGACTGATCTGGAATACGGGAATTCCAGAAATTCCATATGCCGTAATCTGTAATTCACCTGTGTCAGAACCCAGTTCATTTCCACTGACATAGGCGGTCACTCTTGCATCTGTGCGTACACCAGAGGCCTTGGCAAATGGATGCTTCTGTACTTTCAACTGAACCAATGCGGGAACCACCGGTATGATTGAATGTCCCATAGATCTGGCCAGTGAATATCCACTCCCATCAGAACCCAATGCACTGGATGCCTTTCCACCGCAGGCAAGAATTACTTTATCAGCCCGGAACGTCTGTTCTTTTGTATATACGCGAAATCCCCTTTTACTTTTTTCCAGTTTTGTTACATGAACACCGGTATATATCTGTACCCCTAGTCGTTTCAGTTCCAGTATCAATAGGTCTAATACGGATGATGCCTGGTCAGAACGGGGATATATATAATTCCCACGAGATTTGGTAATCAGCCCAAGAGAATGAAAAAAATCCAGTGTTGCCTGATATCCAAAACGGTTCAGAACTTCTTCTACAAAGGAAATATTTTCACTATGGTAACAGGTAGCCTCCATTATCTGGTTTGTCAGATTGCATCGTCCATTACCCGTTGCCAATATCTTTTTCCCAATTGTATCTTTATGTTCAAGAATGAAAACTTGTGTATGACTGTCTGATCTGGCGGCTGAGATCGCTGCAATAATTCCCGAGGCACCACCACCGATAATTCCAATTCGTTTCATAAGCTCTCCTTACTTTATAACGTTACAATTCCTTCTCGGACCAGATATTCCAGAGACATCAGTATTCCAAGTTTTGCATGCGGCCAGGTCAATCCTCCCTGAAAATATACAGCATAAGGTGGCTTGATCGGACCATCAGCGCTCAATTCAATGGAGGAACCTTGCACGAAAGCTCCTGCCGCCATAATCACATCACTGTCATACCCCGGCATTGCCCATGGCTCTGGGGTAACATAAGAATCAACTGGTGCAGCCGCCTGAATTCCTTTACAGAATGCAATGACTCCTTCTGGAATACCGAATTCTACAGCCTGAATAATATCATGACGACTTTCCGTGCCGTTCGGGACCACATGGTATCCCAATTTCTCATAAATATTTGCAGCAAAAATTGCACCCTTCAGTGCACCTGCTACAACGGTAGGTGCAAGGAATAATCCTTGATAAAAAGAGCGCATAATACCGAGGGATGCACCAACTTCTTTTCCTAATCCAGGTGATGTCAACCGATAACCGCAAGAATCAATCAAGTCTTTTCGACCAGCAATATAACCGCCAATTGGAGCAAGTCCACCTCCCGGATTCTTAATCAAAGAACCAACGACCATATCTGCACCCACATCACTTGGTTCAATAATTTCCACAAACTCACCGTAACAATTGTCTACCATGCAGATGATATCGGGATTAATCTTTTTAACAAAAGCAATTGCTTCCCCAATTTGTTTTACAGAGAAACTTGGACGTGTCTGATAACCTTTGGAACGCTGGATCGTAGCAATCTTGGTGTGTTCATTGATAGCTTTGCGAATATTATCATAATCAAAGCTACCATCTTCCAATAGATCTACTTGGGCATAAGTGATACCATATTCAGCAAGTGAACCATTCGACGGACGAATTCCAATTACTTCTTCTAAAGTATCATATGGTTTCCCGGCAATGGAGAGAAGTTCATCTCCCGGTCTTAGATTTGCACTAAGTGCCAGAGCCAAAGCATGTGTGCCACAAGTAATCTGTGGACGTACCAACGCACTTTCTGTATGAAACACAGAAGCATATACTTTTTCCAGTGTATCACGACCATAGTCATCATACCCATATCCACTGGCATAATTAAAGCATGTGGCATCTACCCTGTTTTCCTGCATTGCGCGGATGACCTTCAGTTGATTATACTCCGCAATCTGATCAATGTTTTCAAAGCGTTCTTTCAAATCAGCCTCTATGGCCTGACCAAATTCCAGTACTTTAGGCTGAATGCCAATTTCTTTATATAAATGTTCTTTTTCATCTAACATAATATTCCCTTTCCATTTTTACAATACTCTATAATGCTTCCAGAATTTTTGTTTTTACAATTGCGCACTGTGCGTTAAACTCTGGATTTATTGGCTGGATTTCAACAATCACATCCGCTGCCTCTCGATAACGTTTCATATCATATAACAAAGAAGCGCGATTTAGCTGGAACCAGGCTTCTTCTCCTTCCGTACGGATTAATGGCTTTAATTCCATTAACTGTTTATAAGTAGAAGATGTATTTTGTGACTGTGCATAGACTTCCATTAATATATTCATCTTTTTTAAAAAAGCAGATCTGCCAAATAATCTTCTTAACATATGACTCCTTCCAAAGATTTTATCATCTCATGCAATATTTTTTCCTCATCGTAGTTATAATCTTTCTTATTAATCCAGCTTACCTGTCTTTCGCGTTTGAACCAGGTAAGCTGACGTTTTGCGAAATGTCTTGTGTCACGTTTTATTTTATAAATAGCTTCTTCTATACTGCAGGCACCTTCCAGATAATCAAGAATTTCTTTGTAACCTAGCCCTTGCATGGATACCATCTCTCTGGTACATCCCATCTCCTTCAAATGTGCTACTTCTTCTACCAATCCGTCCTGAAGCATTTGATCAACTCTTTGATCAATGCGGTGATATAGATTCTGTCGGTCATCATTCAGCACAAAATACTTAAAACAATATGGTGATTCTTTTTGGCGTTCCTTTTCATTATGTTCAGAAATGCGCTCTCCTGTCTGATAATAAAATTCCAGAGCACGAATGACACGTTTTACATTATTCGCATGAATTTCTTTAGCAGCATTAGGATCAACATCAAGCAAACGCTCATGAAGTTTTTCATTGCCGTATGTTCTTGCATATTCTTCCAATTCATGACGATAGGATAAATCTCCATCATTTTCCGAAAAATCAATATCATAAAGCAACGCCTGAATATAAAAACCAGTACCGCCTACAATGATTGGAATATGGTGGTGAGAATAGATTTTTTCCATTGCTTTTTTGGCCATCTGTTGAAATCGTACTACATGAAATTCTTCCCAAGGTTCCAGTTCATCTACAAGATAATGAGGAATACCCTGCATTTCATCCTGCCGAATTTTCGCGGAACCAATGTCCATGTGCTTATATATCTGCATGGAATCTGCAGATATGATCTCTCCGCCGATTGCTTTTGCAAGTCCTATAGATGCTTTGGTCTTTCCGACAGCCGTAGGCCCGGTTAGAACTACTAATGGTTTTTTCATATTTAAACAATCCTTTTGAATTTTTTCTCTAACTCTCGTTTACTCATTGCAATAATCGTTGGCCGTCCATGTGGGCAATGGTATGGATTCTCCAATGTCAAAAGTTCGCCAATCAGCGAATCTACTTCAGCTGCAGATAATTTCATATTTCCTTTTACAGCAGCCTTACATGACATGGACGCAACTTTTTCATCAATCATATCCGGCGAAAGATTACGGTGAATTTCATCAGAAAGACTATCCAACATCTGTAATAACAAATCTTTTTTGGCAATTCCAAATAGGTTATCCGGAACTGCTCTGACAGCATAAGATTCTTGCCCAAATTCCTCAAATTCAAATCCAATCCGTGTGAACTGATCCATATACCGGTTCAATAATTCAGCTTCCTGCATGCTTAGATCTAATACAATCGGGGGACTGATCATCTGAGATGTGAATTCTCTTGTCTTCATACTTTTTAGAGTTCTTTCATACAGAACTCTTTCGTGGGCCGCATGCTGATCTATAATATAGAGATTGTCATGGAATTCGACCAGCCAGTATGTCTCAAATACTTGTCCAATTAGTTTATATTCATTTTTCGCCTCTTTGGTTAATAACTTTTCTTCAAAGAAGTCTAATTGTTTTGCTTCTTCTTCCTTTTTCGCGTAACTTACTGTTTCACGAATCCTGTCTGCCTGTATCTCTGGCTTGAAGATGTTCTTCTGATCAACAACTTCCGCAGAAGAATTCTGATTATGATACGATTGCACACGCTCCCGCATCTTTGACATATAATAATCAAGATTTCGTTCTTGCTGCGGGGCAGATGAACTGTTTTTTTTCTCGGTTGACTTTGCCGGGACAGTACGCATGGGTACATTGTTCTTTACTTCCTTTGGCATAGGCGGTGTAACTGGTGGATCCGCTTTTGGTATGGACACTTCCACGTGAGGAATCAGCTCTTGAGCATGCAGTCCCTGATCAACTGCAGTATATACTGCATTATAAACCTCCTGTTGATTATTAAAACGTAATTCCATCTTAGTCGGATGCACATTGACATCCACATGTTCTCCATCAATTTCAATATGAAGAACGGTAAAAGGATATTTATGCTGCATGGTGAAGTCTTTATATGCATCTTCAATAGCTTTTGAAATAATAGTACTTTTTACATATCTTCCATTAATAAAATAATTTTCAAAATTACGGTTACCTCTTGAAATTATCGGTTTTCCCAGAAATCCTGTAATCTTTATTCCATTAGACTCATAGTCTGCTTTCAGAAGATTCGATGCAATCTCCCGGCCGTAGACATGATAAATGACATCTTTCAAATTGCCATTACCTGAACTATGCAGCTTGGATTGCTGATTATTGATGAACTGAAATGATATCTCAGGGTGAGACAATGCCATTTTTGTCATTAAGTCACCAACATGGCTTGCTTCTGTCATAGGAGTTTTTAAAAATTTTCTTCTTGCTGGTGTATTATAAAAGAGTTGTCGAATCAAAAATGTAGTTCCATCTTTTGCTCCTGTATCATCCAGCTCCTCTTCCTTTCCGCCGGAGATGCGGTAAAGTGTTCCAAAGGTCTGTTCTTTTGTCTTTGTAATCAATTCTACCTGAGAAACTGCTGCAATACTGGACAACGCCTCTCCGCGGAATCCGAGAGAACCGATGTGTACCAGATCATCAACAGAGCGAATCTTGCTGGTGGAATGTCTCAAAAATGCATTTGGAACATCTTCTTTTCCGATTCCGCATCCATTATCAGCAATGCGGATCAAATCGATCCCCCCATCCTGGATTTCCACAACAATTGCTGTAGCACCTGCATCAATGGCATTTTCAACCAATTCTTTCACAACAGACGCGGGACGTTCAATAACTTCTCCTGCTGCGATTTTATCAATGGTTACCGAATCTAATACGTGTATCTTGCTCATGTTTTACCACCTGTTTTTTAGTTTGTTCTGTAATTGGTATAAGGTATTTAAAGCTTCAATCGGTGTCAGATTACTGATATCAAGACTTTTGATTTCATCAATTACATCATCATCTTTTACAGTATCGAACAGAGACATCTGTGCCAGGTCTACTTCATCATAATGTTTTGGCTTCGCTTTAGGTTGTTCATGTCCATGAGATGCTATATCTTTGATACGCTCTGTAATATCTGCATGAATCAGTTCCTCTACGATTTCTTTCGCACGCTGAATCACAGAATCCGGAACTCCGGCAAGTCTTGCCACCTGAATTCCATAGCTCTTATCTGCGCCGCCTTTTACAATTTTACGAAGAAAGATGATATCATCTCCTTTTTCTTTGACAGCGATACAGTAATTATTTACATTATCAATTTTGCCTTCTAGTTCTGTAAGTTCGTGATAATGGGTCGCAAAAAGTGTCTTTGCTCCTAATAACTTACTGTTGCTGATATGTTCGATTACTGCCCAGGCAATACTTAATCCGTCAAAAGTACTGGTCCCTCGCCCAATCTCATCAAGAATCAAAAGGCTTTTATTCGTCGCATTTCTTAAAATATTAGCAACTTCTGTCATTTCTACCATAAAAGTACTTTGTCCACTAGCCAGGTCATCAGAGGCTCCGACTCGGGTGAAAATACGATCTACCAGTCCGATGTCTGCACTGGCAGCCGGAACAAAAGATCCAATCTGTGCCATTAATACAATCAACGCTGTTTGACGCATATATGTAGATTTTCCTGCCATATTAGGACCAGTAATAATTGAAATACGGTTTTTCTTATCATTCAGGTAAGTATCATTGGCGATAAACATGTCATTTGGAATCATCTTCTCTACAACTGGATGACGTCCATCTTTGATATTGATCACACCTTTTTCATTGATCTTAGGCCTTACATATTGATTTCTCTCGGCGACCAACGCCATTGAGGCAAATGTATCAAGTTGTGCGATGGCATGAGCAGTACTTTGAATTCTAAGAATTTCTTTTGCAATCTGATCGCGTACTTCGCAATAAAGCTGATATTCTAATGCATACAGTCTGTCTTCTGCACCTAAAATAGTATCTTCAAGTTCTTTTAATTCTGGTATGATATATCGTTCAGCGTTTGCAAGTGTCTGCTTACGAGTATAATAATCAGGCACCAGATTCTTGAAAGAATTGGTAACTTCCAGATAATAACCAAATACTTTATTATAACGAATACGAAGGTTTTTAATGCCTGTCTTTTCTCGCTCATCTGCTTCCAATTTTGCAAGCCATTCTTTACCATCTGATTTTGCTGATCGGAGTCGGTCTACTTCTTCATTGTAACCATCTTTTATGATTCCGCCTTCTTTCATAGCAAGTGGCGGATCATCCTGAATTGCTGTTTGAATCAGATCGCACAATTCCTCCAATGTATCAAGATTTTCATAGATCTCGTGTAAGAGTGGTGCTTTCATTTCCTGAAGAATGTATTTTATATGCGGAAGCATGGACAATGAGCTTTCAAATGCAATCAGATCTCTTGGGTTCGCAGACTGATAAGTAATCTTGCAGACCAATCGTTCCAGATCATAGATTGGAGAAAGATATTCTCGTATTTCTTCCCGTGAGATTGCGTTATTCTTCAACTCATCTACAGCATCCAGTCGACGTTCGATTTCTTTGCGATCAATCAATGGCTGTTCAATATATTTACGCAGAGTTCGCGCTCCCATAGCCGTTTTAGTCTTATCCAGTACCCAGAGTAAAGATCCTCTTTTCTGCTTTTCTCGTAATGTCTCGCATAGTTCTAAGTTTCGTCTTGTTGAACTGTCCAGAAGCATATATTTTCCAGAAGCATATACAGATAATTTGGTAATATGAGATAAATCTCTTTTTTGTGTTTCCAGCAGATATTGAAGCAGTGCTCCAGCTGCAATGACTCCACAGTCATAATCCGCAAGTCCCAGACCTTCCACTACATTCACATGAAAATGCTCTTTTAAAGTCCGCTGACAGATGGCATCATCAAAATACCATGCATCCAAAGAATAGATTGTGATGCCTAACTTTTCTTTTAATAGTTCCAGATCCATGCCACTCATATAAAAAGCCTCATTGCATATCAGCTCTGAGGGCATAAATTTATAGATTTCATCAAATAATTTTTCGCTGTCACCTAATTCTGTCACCAGATATTCTCCGGTTGTAACATCCGCTACTGATAATCCATAACGATCGGCTATATAGACAACGCACATAATATAATTATTTTTCGTTTCATCTAATGACTGTGTGTCCAGATTAGTTCCTGGCGTCACAATACGAACAACGTCTCTTTTGACCAGTCCTTTTGCTGTGGCTGGATCTTCCATCTGTTCACAGATAGCAACTTTATAACCTTTAGATACAAGGCGGTTCAAGTAACCATCTACAGCATGATAAGGAACGCCACACATTGGTGCACGTTCCTCAAGGCCACAGTTTTTTCCGGTTAATGTAATTTCAAGTTCCCTGGATGCAGTAATTGCATCATCAAAGAACATCTCATAAAAATCTCCCAATCTATAAAACAAGATGCAGTCAGGATATTCCTTTTTTGTCTCCATATATTGCTGCATCATTGGTGTTAATTCCGCCACGTTAATTCTCCTCTTTTGCTAACATTTTTACATTTTATTATATCATTTCTTCTCAAAATAAGAAAGATAGAATTTCTCATTTATAATACATGGTAATAAGGCTTTTCTTCACCATATAACCAATAAGAGAGATAACCTCCCAGAAAAATTCCACAGACACATAGTCCTGAAAATATGATTACAAAAGGCAGACAAATCTGTCCAAACAACTGAAAAGGCTGATCGGAATAATCCCAGACTTTCCAGTTCATCCATTTATTAACGATGATCCCGGTAATGAACTCCATTGCAGTGACAAAGATCACACAACGAAGAAGCTGGCGCCATAAAGGATCTTTCCAATGAACCATTTGGCCTTGTATAGTAAAAAACACAAGACAGATTCCACCTAGTATAAACATGGTCCAGTGGGAAAAACCTCGAAATGCGACTTCAAACAGATAATATATACTTCCTCCCAGAGTCCATAAGAATAAATACTCACTTAATTTTCTCATAAAAAACGCCCTCACTTTGTTGTTCATACATAGTGTGAGCGTTTTTGATTCATAATA
Source organism: Dorea chungnamensis (assembly GCF_039832125.1). Classification (NCBI taxonomy): domain Bacteria; kingdom Bacillati; phylum Bacillota; class Clostridia; order Lachnospirales; family Lachnospiraceae; genus Dorea; species Dorea chungnamensis. The sequence goes on from NZ_JBDOHT010000020.1 coordinate 29,034, forward strand.
TAGGTGGTATATATTTCTTGACTAGATTTTCTCTCCGAGATAGTAAAAGCCCTTGCATTCTGTCAAATGTACGTCTATCAGCTGTCCTATTAATTCTTCACTTCCTGCAAAATGTACCAGGAGATTGTTACTTAGACGTCCGGTTACCATTGAACTGTCATGTTCACTGACAGATTCCACCAAAACTTGCTGAGTAGTTCCTTCATGAACAGCACATACTTCCGATGCAATGGTCTGCACTTCATTCAGCAGACGATCGAAACGATCTTTGATTACGTCTTCCGGTATCTGGTCTTCCATGACTGCAGCCGGAGTTCCTGTTCTTTTTGAATAGATGAAAGTAAACGCGCTATCGTAGCGGACTTTGCGTACAATATCAAGCGTCTCTTGAAAATCTTCTTCTGTTTCACCCGGAAAACCGACAATAATATCTGTTGTCAGAGATATATCTGGTACAGCTTTCCGAATCTTATCTACTAATTCCAGGTACTGTTCTTTTGTATATCTGCGATTCATTTTTTGAAGTATTCTGGTACTGCCTGATTGAACCGGCAAGTGCAAATGTTTACAGATTTTTTTCGAATTTCCCATGACTTCAATCAATTCATCAGACAGATCCTTCGGATGTGAAGTCATAAAACGAATTCTTTCAAGACCGTCAATCTTTTCAATTTCCTGGAGAAGCTGCGCAAATGTAATCGGCTGTTCCAGATTCTTACCATAGGAATTTACATTCTGACCTAACAGCATAACCTCCACTACACCGTCTGCAACCAATCGCTCAATTTCACGAATGATTGCCTGGGGTTCACGGCTGCGTTCTCTTCCTCTGACATATGGGACGATACAATAACTGCAGAAATTATTGCAGCCAAACATAATGTTAATTCCGGACTTAAAGAAATATTTTCGTTCATTTGGAAGATCTTCTACGATTTGATCTGTATCTTTCCAGATGTCAATGATCATACGCTGGGATTCCAGACGTGTTACGATTAGTTCTGCGAATTTAAAAATGTTATGAGTCCCAAAAATAATATCAATAAAACCATAACTTTTCTTGAGCTTTTCCACAACTTCCGGTTCCTGCATCATACATCCACACAGACCGATCATCATATTAGGATTCTTTTTCTTCCTTGGCTTCAACTGTCCCAAACGTCCATAAACTCGTGTATTTGCATTTTCACGAACGGTACAGGTATTGTAGATAACAAAATCGGCGATATCTTCAGATGCTTCTATATAGCCGATTTCCAATAGAATTCCGCGTAATTTTTCGGAATCCCTGGCATTCATCTGACAACCAAATGTGGTTACACAAAAGGTAAGCGGTCGTCCAATCTCCTGGGATTTTTTTTGAATATATTCTTTGGCTTTTTCTATGTAATAATATTGACGCTCAGGTTCCTTATCCGGTATCTCATTAGACAAATTGATGTTTTGATTCGTCATATTCATAATCAATTCCTTTCAGTTTGCATATAATCTCATCTTTTTCTACATTCATGTCCTCGCATAATGCATCCAGAGTATGGTAATAATCTCTGATTTTCGTATTTACCACACTCAGCAAAAGCATAGGATCTTTTGGTAATCCTGTCTGCATATCACTTACTCCTCATAGTATTCTCTCTGGCATATTTTTGTCTCTGTAATCAGTACTTCCGGCTGGATATCATGTGTCTCATGAGGAATCTGTTGAAAAATCTGAAAATCAAAGGCAATGGCCATTGTACGAAGTCTTGGATGTGCGGCAAGATATCGGTCATAATAACCACCGCCATAACCAATTCGATGGAAGCTGCTGTCAAAAGCGACTCCCGGTATGATCATCAATCCCTCGGTCCCTTCAGATATCCAGTCTGTTTCTGGTTCCAATATGCCATATGCCCCTGGCCGCAGCTCTTGTATACTGCTGATATGACAGAAAATCATTTCAGCGCCAATAACTTTCGGAACCCAAACATTTTTCCCCAATCGCCAGGCTTCTTCTATTATCTTAGTTGTACCGGTTTCTCCATGGCAATCAACATAGCTATAAATATCGGTTGTCTCTCTAAACCACGGATGGGAAATCACCGCTGATGCGATGGATTCTGTTTTTTGTTGCCATATAAGAGGATCTAATTCCTGTCTCAGTCGGCTGATCTTTTTTCTAATTTCCTTTTTGGTTTCCAAATTTCTCACCCAAATCTGTAATTGTTCCATCCGCTTCCTTGATGGAAATGTTATTAAGCTGGCTGCGAAGGTTGCGCTTAAATGAGTCAATATACTCTCTTCGTAATATTTGTTGTTCTTTCTGTTCGGCGGTTGTCAATCCTTCAGCTTTCGATTTGTGATATAATTCATTAATTCTTGCGATTTTTTTTTCGTCCATATCTTTTGTCCTTCCTTATCTTGTTTCTAAGAAATTACGATACTTATCTTACACTATCTTTTCCTAGAAGTCCACTGCTTTTCTTTTTCCAAAATGTTAGATTTATCGTAAAGAGTATATTAGCTGGAATAATTTTCCAGGAATCCATATAAAGCTTCGGTGTCTTCGATATATTTTCCATTTTTTATTTCTTCACGCAGAGTGCCTGGAAGTTCATCATATAAAATATCTGTATATTCATAAGGCGTCTTCTTATCACTTAAATATACGACTACATATCCATTAACTTCCATCAGATAAAAACAGTCATCTTTAAGTGCCTGTCCTTCCGTTGCAACAGAAGGTTCCAGAGATGTTGCTGCTTTCTCTGTTTTTTCTTCGGTAACTTTTGATTCGGCAAGTTCTTTTGATTTTTGATAACTTGATTGATAAGCTCCTGCGATTAAAACAAAAGCAATGATCATGACCACAAAAAAACCAATACCATACTTATTTTTCATAAGGACAACTCCTTTTTTAGTACAGTATTGGCTGAAAATTCCTGATTTATACAAGTTTACGCAAAGTTTTTTCGATCAAGAGACCCTCTCGTTCAGGATAATCGAATTTTTGGCTTTCCTGAATGCACGCACATACAAAAGCATGAGAAGCCTGTACACTTTCTAACAATGAATAACCCTGAAGTAGTTTTGACAAAAACATTCCGTCAAACGCATCCCCAGTGCCATGATATTCACTTAAAACTTCACCATTTCCAATATATAGGAATGCGTTATCTTCATAAAGTACAATTCCTTTTTTACAGTCATCTTTTGGGACACTGGTGATAACCATATCAAAATTTCCGTATTTACGCAATTCCTTACATAATGGCAAGACATTTCGATGGTTTCCAGTAATCTGATATTCTTTCCCGGTTAAAAGATAACATTCCGTTAAATTAGGGAGAATAACATCTGCATAAGGCAGCAGTTTTCTCATAGCCTTTCCATAAGAAGCATCAAAATTAGAATAATACTGTCCATGATCGCCCATGATTGGATCGAATATTACCATGGTATCTGGAAATTGTTCAATAAAGTAGATAACAGAATCTATGATCTGTACACTTCCTAGATAACCGATAAATATAGCATCAAAAGAGATCTGTTCTTTTTTATAATGATCAGCACAATTACGGATATAATCTCCTGGAATGTGTGAAATAGCCGGCGTTTTGTATCCACCGGTATGAGTGGATAATAATATTGTTGGAATCGGACATGCTTCAATTCCCATTACACTTAATATCGGCATCATATTCATAAGTGCAGCTTTTCCGACTCCACACAGATCATGCAGCAAAGCTACTTTTTTTACTGGTCTCATTTTTATCTGTATTCTCCTCTTATCAAATGTAATTTTCTGCATAGAGATATTAAAGTTGTTCCTTTTGGTATTTCCAGCATCTCTTCTTCTGTTACTCCACCGAGCAATACAAGTGATGCACCATATGTAACGACAGCTACAAGTAATGCAATAATTGTGGCAATACTCTCACCAGCAAATAGTTCAAACAACAAATGAATAATAATCGTCACCACAGCCATAATAGCAGACGCTATCACTGGAATCACAAAAGTACGTTTCTTTTCTTGAACATAACCAACCCGTTCTCTCAGAGAATGAGCATTCAAGATACAGATAGCACCAGAAAAAACAATCTTGCTTAATACAACTGCATAGATATTCCATTTGAAGATGACCATCATCAGTATTAGAGATATGACATGAATTAATAGAGAAATTGCTGCATTTTTGACAGGAGTAATCATGTCATCAAGTCCCTGAAGCACAGAATTCGTTACAGTGGACAAGCAGAAAAATACAACAGAAATAGAACCCATCTGTAACATTAGAGCTGCTGTTGCATTATCTTCCGTGTAAAACAACAGATCCATAATTGGTTTTGCAAGAATTAGAAATCCAGCAGCACATGGAATTGCAATCATCATATTGAATCTGGTAACCGTATGAATCTTATTATGTACCTGTTTGCGATTTCCCGTCTGTACAGTTGTAACAAGGCTTGGAATCAATGAAGCTGCAAGAGAACTTGCAACAGATAATGGAACGTTCACCAAAGTACTGTACTGACTGCTGAACATTCCCATTAAACTGGCATATTCTTCATTCTTATATCCCTGAGCAGCCATAATATTATTAAAGATTGCGGTGTCTAAAAAGTCGCTGATATTATAAACGGTTGCGCTCAGGATGACTGGTGCGATCGTGAGGAGAAGAACTCTGGATAATTTTTTATAATTTTCCCTATGGCGCGAGCGGTCACGTCTTATTTTACGCTTAAATATTTTCTGATAAGCAAAATAAATGACTGCACTGACTAAGAGTGCAAAAAATGCACCAGAAATCGTACCTATGGTACCGCCTGCAGCAGCATAAGCTGGACCAAACGATTGATTTCCTCTTGTTTCCGCAATATTTTTTCCTGCGCTAAGCAACAGATATGCGCCAACAACAGACATGACTGCATTGACGATCTGTTCCAACACTTGGGAAACTGCGGTTGGAACCATGGAGCCATTTCCCTGGAAAAACCCTCTTAAAACTCCCAACAAAGCAACAATCAGTATACATGGAGCAAGAACACGCAACGCATATACACTCATTTCCATGGACATGATATTTGTTGCGATAAAGTCTGCACTCACAAATATAATTAAAGAAACCAGCCCTCCTGCAATCAATGCAAAAGCCATGGCACATTTGAATACTTTATATGCATTCCGATATTCCCCTACAGCGATTCTGGCCGATACCAGTTTTGAGACAGCAAGAGGAAGACTGTATGAGGTGAGCATTAAAGCTACCGTATAGATAGAAAATGCAACGTTATAATACCCCATTCCTTCGCTTCCAACGATATTGGTAAGAGGAATTCTATAAACTGCTCCAATCAGCTTAGTGATTACCCCGGCAATTGCCAGGATAGAACCCTGAACCAGAAAATTTTTTTCTTTTCTACTTTGTTGTTTTGCCATAATAACTCCATCTTATCGTAAAATATTTAATATATTCATGATCTCATTCTGTTTTTCTTCCATAATCTGACGTTCCTCATCTTCCATATGGTCATAACCAGTTAAGTGTAACACAGAATGAGCAATTAAAAAAGCATATTCTCGCAACACAGAATGACCATATTCTTCTGCCTGAGTCAGAACCTTTTCTTTAGAGATAACGATATCGCCCAGAGAAAGTTCTCCTGATTCCGGATTAAAACAATCATCTCTTTCTTCCAGAAAATCGAATTCACCAGGAATTGGATAATCAATCAATGGAAAAGACAATACGTCTGTAGGACGATCAATCCCACGAAACTGCAGATTCATCTCATGAATCTGTTCATTCATTGTAAGCAAGAGATTCACTTCAGCCTCATACGGACATCCCACATAATCTAAGGCAGCTTCAACCACCTGTTGCGCAATCTGCTGACATTCCAACGGAAGCTTTACTTCGCCTTCTTCTTCAAAATACAGTGTCATGATCTTCGCCTCTTCTCTCTGTTCTTTGACCGGTTACGGTTTTGAATCTCGTGTTTCTCATATTCTTCATATGCTTTTACAATCTTTTGTACCAATGGATGCCGAACTACGTCTTTACTGGTAAGATGGCAGATACTTATATCATCAATATTTTTTACAACGGATGTTGCTACGTCAAGTCCAGATATCTGTCCGGATGGAAGATCTTTCTGCGTGGCATCTCCGGTAATTACAACCTTAGATCCAAATCCGATTCTCGTCAAAAACATTTTCATCTGCGCTGGCGTTGTGTTCTGTGCCTCATCCAGAATAATAAAAGCATTATCTAAAGTTCTGCCACGCATATATGCCAATGGGGCAACCTCAATCAGTCCTTTTTCTGAATTCTTTATAAAACTCTCTGCTCCCATGATCTGATACAAGGCATCATAGAGTGGTCGAAGATAAGGATCAATCTTACTCTGCAGATCTCCTGGAAGAAATCCTAATTTCTCGCCAGCTTCAATTGCCGGACGTGTCAGGATGATTCTTCCTACTTCATTATTTTTAAAAGCAGTAATTGCCATTGCCATGGCAAGATATGTCTTTCCTGTACCGGCCGGTCCAAGGCCGAATACAATCATCTGCTTTCGTATTGCATCTACATATTTCTTCTGACCAAGAGTTTTTGGTTTGATAGGTTTCCCTTGTAAGGTATGACAGATAATATCTTTATCGATTTCTAACACATTCTCTTCACTGTCTTCCATAACGAGAGCAAGTGTATAATCTACATTCTGTTCCTGAATGGTGTTGCCCCTGCGAGATAATTCCACCAATTGTCCCAGCACATTTCGTGCTCTTTCTACATTGGCAGCATCTCCCATGATTTTTACACTTTCTCCTCTTGCAATTAAAGTTACGTGAAGTGTCCGCTCGATTTTTTTTACATAAGCATCAAATTGGCCAAATACATTCTTTTCATGCTCAGCCGGTATGTCAATGACTGCTTCCATTAATCCCATTCGTTATTCTCCTGACTCATCTTGTTCTTCTTGCACTGGAATCTCCAATAATTGAGAAGGAGCTGAGGTGCCGATCGACATAATAACAGTTAATGTTCCCCGTGCCTCGGCCTTTTCAGACTCTGTGTATATTTTAACATCATTCTCAATAATTTCTACCCCTTTTTTCTCCAAATCCTTACAATATTCCTCAAATTTATCGGATAATATCTGTTGAACTTCTTTTGTTGAATATTTTTTATTGATTGATTTATACGGTTTTGCGTCTCTGATTCCATAAAAAACCGGAAGATAAAAGTTTTCCCCAAACTTTAACTGTTTTTCCCAACCGTGCATTTCCCATGAGTCATACTGATTATGGATAGATGCAAATCGTAATCTATAATTACCAATACTTAGATGATATTCTTCTTTTTCTACAGATAGATATTCCTTTTCTTCATATGTCATCTGCATCTTTTCTTGATATACAATTGTGGTCCGTCCACGAATGTCGGCATCTGCTTCGTAATATTGATAGCTGATTATTTCACCAGAATCATCGGTGACAGGAACCTGACCGGACACCAAAATATCTCCCTGCTTTACTTCGGTTCCTTTTTCTACAGCCGGTACACCATTTCTTGAAATAATCTCTGTAATAACACAGTCGTGATCAGCTATGATATCGGTTGGTAATATTTCTGTAGTATTATCTGATGTGATCGTAGAAGTGTCCATAGAATCTTCATTTTCTTTGATTTGAATGATAAGGCGGCTTCCCTGAATTGATGCAGATACCCAGATGATATCATCATATTCTTTTCGAATATCTTTTACGATTCGGTCACAATCAACTTCGGATTTTGGCATTCCATTTGCAACATTCTTTTCTGCAAGAAATTTCAATAATGTATCATCTGTATATGTCTGATTTCCAGTGATGTTGATATTCCATATGTAATGCGACATCAAGATGGTAAGGCAAACACAGATGAAAGCACCTGCAATGAAAAATCTTCGTCTGTGATATTTGTGTAAAAAAAAAGGAAGCCCCAGTCTTTTTACAATTACCACTTTTGTTCCAGTCTTTCTGATAATCGGTTTCAACTGTCGGAATCCCTGAATTGAAATATTCATTTCATAAGCGCCTTGCACCGGCTGTAGTTCCCATAACGAAATTCCTTTATGGCAGCATGCATTTAGGAAACGTTCTGTTGAGTACCCGGTGACCCGTATTCGAATAAACCCTTTCATGTATCGAATGATCTTTGGCAGCAACTTAATATCCTCCTTTTTAATGCTGATATTCAACGGACAAAATTTGTCCGTTTACCTTCATCTCGTCGTTCGTATAATAGATGACATGTAGATTTTTTCCAAAGATGCGAATCTGCCCGGTTTTTGTCTGAATGCGTACTAAAGAATCTGTGTATTCAATAATTCCTCTATAATTCTCCAGACACAATTCATTTTGTCCAAGGATAGTCAATACCGGCATTCCCATGACAACATCCTTTGGCAATTCGGATAACTCAGCTATTTTATTTCGAAGGAAATGATCGTTATTTGATTTCATAGAAATGCCACTCGCAGAATTTATAATAATCTATGTGGCGAGTATGAAGATTATGCATGCCTCCTTTTTATTCTTACGGAACACTTTGAACCTAACTGACAAGGAATCATACATTTATAAAAAATACAGGCAATTGTCAGTAACCAGAGTATTCTTTGCCTTTGCCCTGAATCATTGGTTAGATTATGTATGCTGTCACAGACCTGCCGAAATCTGGGAATACCTGTGACAGCATCTCTAAGGATTTTAATGCCTGCCCAGGACTGAAACGATGTAAAAAGAATCAGCCCTCCTTTTCTCCAACAGTTCAATTCCTTTGTCATTAACTGGTATAAACCGGCATATATTCCTGTAACTGTCGCGATATGATGAATCCACGTGCACAGTGATACTTCTTTTTCCTGCATTGTATCAAATCCTCCTATCATTCAATAAATATGATATTATTGTACAGGATTTTTTTATTGTTATACAGAAAAAGAATTCGCAAGTTTCAACATTGTTCGTGTCTATTCTTCATGATATGCCATTGCATAAAATTTTTCCTGTGAATTAAGAGGTTTCTGATCATTCTCTACTCTCCGGTATGTACCATCCGGATACAATTGCCTTGCTTTTTGATTATCATTTAACATAATATCAAACATGTTCTGCAATTCTTCTTTTAAATGCTCTGCATAGACTGGTGCCGCAACTTCTACTCTTCTTACTGTGTTCCTGGTCATAAAATCTGCAGATGCAATATAGTATTTTCTTCGGTCACCAGATCCAAATATATAGATTCTGGAATGTTCCAGAAATCTTCCTACGATACTGATAATACGAATATTATCTGTCTTTCCTTCAATTCCTGGAATCAGACAACAGATTCCTCGAATGATCATATCAATCTTAACACCGGCACTGGATGCTTCTATTAATTTATCGATGATCTTCTTATCAGTCAATGAATTCAGTTTAAAACCAGCATAAGCTTCCTCTCCACTTTTTGCATGTGCGATCTCTTCGTCCAACATCTCAAGAACTTTATTCTGAAGACATTTGGGTGCTACAAGAAGATGTTCGGATTTTTCTGTGACTTCCCCTTTTGCAAGTGCCTGAAAAACATTAGAAGCCTCTATACCAATATCCACGTTGGATGTCATTAATGATAAATCTGTATAAAGTCTAGAAGTTTTTTCGTTATAGTTTCCGGTTCCGATCTGTGTAATATATTCAATCTGCTTATCGGTCTTTCGGGTAATCAAACATAATTTTGAATGCACTTTGTAACCGTCGAGTCCATAGATGACCTGACATCCTGCATTTTCCAGGCGTCTGGACCATTCAATATTATTTTCTTCATCAAACCTCGCACGAAGTTCAACTAATACTACTACTTCTTTGCCATTTTCAGCAGCTTCGATCAATGCCTCTACCACTTTACTTTGCTTTGCCACACGGTACAAAGTCATCTTGATAGAAACTACATCTTTATCTTCTGCGGCTTCGTTTAACAGATGTAAGAAAGGGCGAATTGATTCATAAGGATAAGAAAGAAGCTTATCTTCTTCTTTTATCTGTTCTATGATACTTCTTCCTTCCTGAAACTGATCTGATTTTTGAGATGTTCTTTTGGGGAAGAACAGTTTGGTTTCTTTTCGAAGAAGATCTTGTATCTGAAATACAAAAGAAAGATCAAGCGGTGTTGAAGTTTTGAACACATGATTCTTTCCTAATTCGAGATAATCACAAAGAAGGGAGATGCCATAAGAATCCATTTCTCTTGAAAGCTCCAGACGGATTGGTGCCAACTTCTTCCTTTGCTTAATGATACCTACCATAAATTCCCGGTAATCCAGATCTTCATCATACAGAGCGTCCGCGTCAATATCTGCATTTCTTGTAACGCGCATAAGTGATTTTGATTTAATCTTATAGCCCTTGAATATTTTTGATACAAAATGTAAAATTAATTCTTCTGTCAATATGTAACTTCCCTGCATGCCAGGAATATTGACCATACGGCCAAATACACTACCGGTACATGGAATCAGACCTATTCTTTCTTTTTTATTCTTTGTTTCCAACACAACAACTGCATATATCTCTTTATTGCGAAGAAATGGGAATGGCTGCCGTCTACCTACAACAGTTGGCGAAATTAGTGGGGCGATCTCTGAATCAAAATATTTTTCCAGATACTTGCATCCTTCGGAATCAATATCCTGGAATCTTAAAATTTGAATTCCTTCTTTTGCAATACATTCCATGAGTTCGTCATAGACAGCTTCTTTACGGCAGTCTGTCTTACGAGTCTGCTTCAATATTGCATCTACTTGTTCCTGAGAAGTCATCCCTGTCTTATTCTCCCGGATTTCTTTTTGAAGCAATGTCTGATCAAAAAGTGAACCCACACGCACCATAAAAAATTCATCCATATTAGTCTGATAGATTGACATAAATGTCAGCCTTTCACATAACGGCACAGATGGATTTTCTGCTTCTTCCAGTACTCGTTCATTGAATTTGAGCCAGGATAATTCTCTGTTCATATACATATTATCCATTGTATACACCTTTCTTTATCAGTATTGTATAAGTTTATATCGTATTACATATATCACAACTACAAAAAGAGCATTTATAATCTATGTTAAATTCATGTAAAAAAAATCTCCGTGATTTTGTCACGGAGATTTTTGAATCTAAGCTACTTTATATGGTTTTCTTTTAAATATTTCTTTTGCTTTTGGATCAACTTTAGATTCCATGCTGGAATAGTACCTTATCATATCGTTTTTAATCTGTTTCCGGTTTCTTCTCTCTTTACGCATAACACAGACATCCTTTCATGGTTCATATAATACTTAATATATCTTTTGATAAAGATAATTTATCGTAGAATTATTTTTATTATATGAAATCACGTTTAAGTCTATGTTAAATCCGGACTTTCCTCTAGCACAGAAGTGCAATGTGGACATCTAAGTGCATCAATTGCAATCTCACTTTTGCAAAACGGACAAGTTTTTGTCGTTACAGGCGCTTCTTCCTCTTCTTTTTTCGGTGCAAACTTTGCAGCAGCGTTGTTCATTGCTTTGATGATTATAAACAGTACTAATGCCATAATCAGGAAATTGATGACAGCTGTTAAAAATTTTCCATAATTCAAGGTCACCTCACCAAGAATATTCCAGGACAGCTTGTCAAAATTCATTCCTCCAAATAATCCAAGAATTGGATTGATGATATCTTCTACAAATGAAGACACAATACTGGTAAATGCACCGCCTATGATAATACCTACTGCCATATCCATGACATTGCCACGGCTGATAAACTCCTTAAATTCTTTTATAAAGTTTTTCATCTTTCGTCTTCCTCCTTATGATCGGTACTGTAAAGTTTTACAGTCCTATTTTTCTTTAAAACCTTATATTTTCAAGGACTTCACCACTTTTTGCATATAAAAAAGCAATGACCCCCTTTTTCGTGTATAATGTAGGCTACCA
>NZ_JBDOHT010000021.1:0-40008 GCF_039832125.1 Dorea chungnamensis
GAAATTGCAGTTCTTTTTTCTGTTATGGATTCTCAGCGAAGGATACCAGATACAGACCAACCGATCCAACTCCCTTGCGCCGTGCACTCCTCAATCACAAAATTTACTCATCTAAATTCCCATTTACTCCACTATCCAGCTCTGAATCTCTTCTGCACCGACGTATTGTTCTAAATATTTTTTTCCATTCTCCAGTGCATGTTCTAAATCTTGATTCTGTGAGAACGAATAAATTAACGTCAGCACTTCTTCTGCATTTTCTGTAATCATAGCCCGTTCTGAATCACTGGTGGAACTCCCAATTGCACCTTTTGTATCTGCCAGCACCGGAAGGCAATCTATACGGATTTCTTCTTTTCCAATCCCTTTATAGGTCTCTCCTTCCTTTCCAACTCGAAATACTAGCTCATCTTCTATATTTGAAGTATCGTATGAACCAACAGAAAATCCTGATTCTATAGAAATCAGATTATTCACATCAACAACTGTATTTACCTCGTAAAGTCCTTTTCCTTGGCCGATTCTTCGAATCAGTGCTTCTGAAGATACGCGATAACGACTTGGATCTTTTCCAAAGGCTTTATATGCGGCTCTTGATTCTTTGATATTAGGGATTTCGTTTACACCGTAATCAAAGATTTCATCTTTTACTTTTTTGAAAATATCTTTCTTCAGATATTTCCACATCTCTTCATTTTTCTTTTCCACCTTCACTTTATATTGCAGACATCCAACCCTGACTGTCGGCCAGATCTGTTTCATTTCTTTATCAATTATAAGTGTTTTTTTCATTCTGTTTATATCTCCTATTGCTTAGCGCTTACTTCCCATGCAGAATACGGCTACAACTCCTGGACCTGTATGACTTCCAATTACCTCACCAATATTATTTACCAGAATATTCTCAATTCCCATCTTTTTGCGCACTAGTTTTGCCACATATTCAGCATCCTCTGCACAATCCCCATGGGTAATCATAATAATATCATTTTCCCAGCCCTTTGCCTGCTCAACAGCCATATCTACAATCTTATTCAACGCTTTCTTTCGTCCACGCTCTTTCCCGATAACTTGCAAAAGACCTTTGTCATCCATATGAATGATTGGCTTTACTTGAACCATTGTTCCCAATATTGCTGTTGTCTTGGAGACTCTTCCACCCCTTTGAAGATGATTCAGATCATCAATCGCAACATTATGACACACATGAAGCTTATTCTCCTCTGCCCACTGTGCTACTTCTTCGATTGATTTCCCCTCTCCTTTACGTTTCAATGCATAATATAACAGCAATCCTTCCCCCAGACAAGCGCACAATGTATCTATCACAATAACCTTACGTTCTGGGTACTCTTCTTCCAATTCTTCCGCCGCAATTCGCATACTGTTATATGTTCCACTTAAGCCAGAAGAGAACGCAAGATGCAATATATCTTTTCCTTCTTTTAGGAACGCTTCCAGTGCTTCTTTGGCTTCCTCAGGATTTACCTGAGAGGTTACTGCCATCTTTCCTTCTCTTAATTTTTGAAAAAATTCTTTGGAAGACAGTCCTTCCATTCCTTTATAGTTCTCGCCATCTATAGTATATTTCAAAGGAATAACCGGAATATGTCTCTCTTCCAACCACTCCTTTGGCAAATCGACTGTACTGTTTACTGTAATTACATAATCATTCATGTCTCTGTTCCTCCTTCTCTTTGCTTGACGACATCATAACATTTTTTTCCATATTACGCAAAATTTTTCTAATAATAAATATAAATAAAACACTGATTGTTAATATAGAACAAATATCCGCAATCGGCTCTGCCAAGTAGATTCCATTCACTCCCATGAACTTAGGCAGGATAATCGCCAACGGAATCAACAGGATTACTTTTCTAAGTAACGCAATAAATAAAGACACTTTTGCCTGCCCCAATGCCAAAAATGTCGTTTGACAAGCCGACTGAATCCCAAAGATTGTGATAACAAGGAAATATACTGGCATGACCTGACAAGTCAGTTTCTCCAGCTCAACATTATCCGTAAATATTCCCGCATATACTTCTGGCTTCAACACTGCAATACCTCCCAAAAGCAACGTAGCCGTAAGACATACCAGAATCATTCTAACGATCGTTTTCTGAACCCTATCTTTGTTACCGGCACCATAATTGTAACTGATAATAGGTTGGATTCCCTGTGTAATTCCCTGTACCGGTATTACGATTAACTGCATGATACTTGTCATAATCGACATAGTTCCTACATACAGATCTCCTCCATAACGCTGAAGTCCAGAATTTAAAGTAATACTAACCATACTTTCTGTACTCTGCATAATAAAAGGGGAGATGCCAAGTCCTGCAATTTGCATCAAAATATCCTTTTTTAAACGCATATTTTTTAATTGTAATCGTATCACACTCTTCTTAGACACAAGAAAATGTACGACCCAGACAGCACTGACCGCCTGAGAGATGACCGTTGCCAGCGCTGCACCTTTCACTCCCATATTCACACCAAATATAAAAACCGGATCCAGGCAGATATTGATCACCGCACCTATCAGCACAGACAGCATAGCAGTTCTTGCTGCACCCTGCCCACTGATAAATGTATTCAGTCCCAATGCCAGCTGTACGAATACTGTTCCAATTAAATAAATGGATATGTACTCTTTCGCATACACAATCGTCACATCACTGGCACCAAACGCATATAGTATTGGTATTTTAAATATACTGAAAAACACTGTTAAAAATACCGAAAATATAACTAACAACCCGGCAGAATTCCCGAGAATTCTTTCGGCACGACTATAATTACTTTTCCCCAACTCAATAGATGCTAAAGGTGCACCGCCCATCCCAGCAAATGCACTAAAAGCAGAAATCAACATAATAATAGGAAATGTAACCCCGACTCCCGTCAAAGCTACATCTCCGTATCCTTGAATGTGTCCAATATAAATCCGGTCAACTATATTATATAATACATTGATCAATTGAGCAGCTACTGCCGGAACTGCCAACGAAACCATCAGCTTCCCAAGCGGTGCCCGCCCCAACTTCTCGTCTCTTGTTTCCGTCTCCATTCTATCACCTCATCTATATTCTACCACGTGATGGTTATTCTGTAAAACAAGAAACTCGACTCCTCCTTTTTACCTTATCTCTTTCGTTTACTCAATTTAATTTAATGTTCAAATAATTTCTTCCTGATAAGGTTTTATTAAAGGCAACACTGCAAATCACAATAACTGTTCCTATTACGAACCCCCACCAGTTAAATAAAGCTGTAAGAAGCAACAATTCCAGACGCATAAATTTCAACGCATAACCAAGCTCAAAATTGGGTTGTGTATAATTTGCAACGGCCACAAATGCCATATATAACATCACTTCTGAATTAAACCATCCTGATTTTACAGAGAATTCTCCCATGACCAGACCTGCAATAACACTTAACGGTGTACTTAACATACTTGGTGTATTTAACGCCGCCAGCCGAAGACCATCTATGGCAATTTCGAGAATCAATAGTTGAAAAATCAATGGAATATTTACAGTATCTTTTACTGCCACAAAAGCAAATACCTCTGGAAGCCAGTTTAGATTCTGCATAAAAAGTAAAAATAATGGTGTCAAAAACACTGTCAGAAGAGTGATCAGACATCTGGCTGATTTAAGATATATGTTTGTCAACGTAGGAAAATAATGGTCGTTGGCTTCTTCAATCATATCAAATATTGATGTTGGAAGAATCATTGCAGACGGGGAATTATCAACCAGAATTACAACTTTTCCTTCTAACAGACAGGCCGCCGCTGTATCTGGCCGCTCCGTAAACTTAAATTTAGGAAAAGGATTATACCATTTTCGTTTAAATAAACATTCAGCCAGACTCTGCTGATTCATTCGTAAATCATCCGTCTGAATACAATTCAACCGTTCAGATACATTTTTCAAAAGTTCCCAATCCACCCGGTCACTCATATAACAAAGTGCCACATCTGTCCGAGAGGCATTTCCAATCTCCATCATCTTCATCACAAGATGCGGATCACGAATCCTTCTCCGCATCAATGCAGTATTAAATACAATCGTCTCCACAAACCCATCTCTGGAACCACGCAGAGATTTATCTTTATCAGGTTCCTCCACACTTCGCGCTGGATAAGTTCTGCAATCAATCGCGATGCACGCATCATAGCCATCAATAAAAAGACATGTAACACCCGACAATATATTTTTCAATACCTGATCAAAATCCCCCAGCACATCCACTTCCACATACGGAATACATTTTCTTGAAAACTGCGTCGCATCCGCTGGCATGTCTTCCTCCTTCACATGAAAAAGAGAATCCATAATTTTCAGCATCGATTCATCCTTCGTAAATCCATCTATAAAATAAAAAGAAGACATCCGTCCTCCTATAACCATATCCCTCTGTATAATATCAAAACTTTCTTTAATCGGAAGCAGTCCATTCATATAAGAAGCATTTTCTTCCCTTGAAGCAGCTACCATCTTCATATTTGGCATATTCATTCCCCCATCTATCTCATATTCTTAAAAATAGAATGTCCGAAACATACAAAAATATGCAAATGGGTACACCACAAAATGCAATTAGGGACGTAGTCTTTTTAAAAAAGACTACGTCCCTAATTTGTACTTCCAAATCCACCATTACGTACTGTAGTAACATTATCATCCACAGTAATTCCATATTCTACGAAAATTCCCTGCATAAATCCTGTTCCAGCCGCGATTTCAACTGTTCTTTCTTCATTGGTATCGTTTGTAAGCTTGGCAAAAATATGTCCTTCATTGTCGGAATAGAAATAATCACTGTCAATAATTCCTACTGTATTATTCAATTGTAAACGATATTTAAACCCAAGCCCACTTCTTGGATAGCATTTCAGCACCCAATCTGATTCCATCTCTACACGTATTCCAGTAGGAATCTTAATCGTCTTTCCAGGTTCAAGAGTTATTGATACCGGAGCATAAAAATCATACCCTGCAGATCCGGCAGTTGCCCGTTTCGGGAGCTTAATATTATCATATATCTTCTGCAATTCTTGTTCTTCTGTTGGACCAAACGAATCTACAAATCCTTCCTGAAACTGTGCAAAACTCACTTTATAAAACTGTGCAATCCTTCTTGCCATATAATCCTGCCTCCCCTAAATTTAATAATGCCGCCGGCATTCCTGCCGGAGGCTATATCATTTACAATATGAGTCAATTTATATTATCATCTACTGATTCTTTTCGTCAACACCTAAAACATATGAGTATCAAGCTTCATTTTTAGATAAAAGAATTCTATCGTTATCCAGCTGCTTTCCGGCATTCTGTGCAAATTGATCCAGAAGATCATCTACCGTCATACTCTTACGTTCTTCTCCCGAAACATCCAGGATAATATTTCCTGCATCCATCATCAATGTCCTGTTTCCCAGTTCCAGTGCCTGATGCATATTATGGGTAACCATCAGACAAGTAATCTGCCGCTGTGCCACAATATCTTTGGTAAGCTGCAAAACCTTTTCTGCAGTTGCCGGATCCAAAGCAGCCGTATGTTCATCCAGCAGAAGAATTTTCGGAGTCACAATAGTTGCCATTAAAAGGGTAAGCGCCTGACGTTGTCCACCAGAAAGAAGTCCTACTGGTTGTTTCATTCGGTCTTCCAACCCCATATTCAACAAAGCAAGCTTCTCACGAAATCTCTTTTTATCTGAAGACCTGATCCGACTAAAATATGCGTTTTTTGAAGTCGAAGATCGAAGATATGCAAGCGCCATATTTTCTTCAATTGTCATATGGGGAGCAGTTCCTTTTAAAGGGTCTTGAAATAAATGTCCTATCACTTTACTTCTTATATATTCTTTTTGATAAGTAATGTCTTCTCCATCCAGTAAAATCAATCCTTCATCTGCCAGAAAAGATCCGGTAATTGCATTAAATAATGTAGATTTTCCAGCCCCGTTACTCCCAACAATTGTCGCAAAATCTCCACGTTTTAACTCAAGATTTACTTTGCGCAAAGCCATTTTTTCATTCACAGTCCCAGGATTAAAGGTCTTTGACACATTTCTCATAATCAGCATATTTTCACTCATTATCTCTGACCTTCCTTTCCTTTGCTTTCCTGTGCAAGAATTTCGTCAATATATTTCTGGTTTTTTACTCTGGCAGCACGTTTCGTCTGATAGAGATGGAATTGCCTTTTCAAATATGGCAGTCCAATTGCTATAGCTACAATTATTGCAGATACTAGTTTCAATGCCTCTGGAGGTACATCAAAACGAAGCGCTATTGCAACAATAAAACGATACAGACAACTTCCTAACACAACACCAAGAATACGGCACCAGATAGATCCTTTTCCAATTAAGGTCTCTCCTATGATCAAGCTTGCCAGAGCAATCGTAACCATACCGGTTCCAAGATTGATATCACAGGACTTCTGATATTGTGCCAAAAGTCCACCAGAAAGTCCTGTCAATGAATTGGATAGACAGAGTCCGATCGTAATCATCAATTTTGTATTAATACTGGATGCACGGACCATATCCGGATTATCTCCAGTCGCCCGAATAGAGAGTCCCAATCGTGTGTTTAAAAATAACGATACCAAAAAACCGATTACGATCACAATAATTGCTACAATAAGTAATGTGTACCAGGCTCCTCCAATATGCTCTTTTCCCCATGTGAAGATAGAATCACATCCAAACAAGTTAAGATTAGAGGCAAATCCCATTGCTGCAATATTAATTGTATATAATCCTGTATTTACGATAATACCGGCCAAGATGGATTCAATTCCCATCTTCGTCTGCAAAAATGCAGTTACAAAACCCGACACAGCCCCTGCACCCATCGCTGCGAATAATCCCAACACCGGATGTCCTGCTATCGTCAGTGTCGCACAGACTGCACACCCTAAAGTAAAGCAGCCATCTGTAGACAGATCCGCAATATTCAATATAGTAAATGAAATAAATAGTGCAAGTGCAACCAGCGAATAGATAAATCCAAGTTCCAAAGCGCTCTGCACAATCGACAACGTAATAATTGACCCCATAATAACCTCTATTCAAACTCTTTTGCAGTCACAGTCTCCACCACTTCTGAGCCAAGATCTTTGAATGTCTCAACAGCAATACCAACAGACTCTGCTGTCTCTGTATTAATTGTAATAATACCATCTTCCAAAGTCTCAGCCGGCATCTCTGCTGGATTCTTTCCATCTACCAGAACCTCTACTGCCATATCCGCGGTTACTGTTCCAAGATTTTCATAATTTACACCATATCCGATGAATGCTCCATTTAATGCAAATGAGTCAGCTCCTGTATAGTGCGGAATCTTTGCATCCGTAAATTTCTCAAAAATAGCAAGTTCTGCTGTCATAACTGTATTATCCTGAGGAGTAAATACTGCATCTACTTTCTCTGCTACCAGTGAATCTGCCGCAGCCTGAATCTCAGCAGAAGTAGTTCCTGTCTTCTCTACATATTCCAAATTGTTTTCCTCACAGAACTTAATTGCATCTTCAATAGATCCAATAGAAGAATCCTGACTCTTATCGTATAAAAGACCAATCTTCTTTGCGTCCGGATTACCTGTCAGAATCAGATTCATAATCCCCTCTGTATCAATTGCATCAGAAGTACCTGTAATATTAGAACCAGGAGCCTCATTATCTGCCACGAGACCTGCACCCACCGGATCAGATACTGCAGAAAATACAACTGGAATCTGGTTATCTTCTGTTGCTGATTGCATAACCATTGCTGCCGGAGTTGCGATTGGAATAATGATGTCTACCTCGTCCGCAACAAGATCTGCGGCAATCTGATTCAAAACCGTAGAATCAGCCTGACCGTTAAATGTATAATCTTCATAATCAAATGTGACCCCAAGTTCCTCACCCTTGGCATCTAATTCTGCCTCGATTGCTTTTTCAATCTGATTTAAAGAAGCATCATCCACATACTGTACAATACCAACCTTGTATGTTGTATCCTCAGTCTTTGTCTCCTCTTTACTTTCAGACGTATCTTCACTTGAACTTCCACATCCTGTTACCATTGTTGCTACCATTGCAACTGTCAATAATCCTGCTAATACTTTGTTTTTCATTGTCTCATTCTCCTTTTTATGAAATTTACTTTTGCTGTTAGGAGAGAAAATTCGTGGATTACGGCACTTTCTTCAAAAAAGAAAACCGCCTCAAACTATAATGTTTGAGGCGGTAATAATATCTTATTATCGCGGTACCACTCAAATTGACGAATCGTCCACTTTTCTCATGTACTAACATACACTCCTGATTGATAACGGGTTCGGTTCCCGACAAACCATACTCTCTAAAGATTTCCGGCTGCCCTCGAAAGTCCATTCATCTATCAACTTCATACGGCAATTCCACCATCTGCCGCTCTCTTTAATGTCATTAGATAAACTACTTCTCTTTCTCATCGGTTTTTCTTATTTACAACATAACTTTAATCCAATAAAGTGCATTTGTCAAGTCAAAGTTTCTATTTTTTTTATTAATCCTTAATAACTGGAATTGGTGTATCATCTTTTGCGTCCAAATCATTAATATATTTCTTTGTTTCCCGAACCATTTCATTGGACAACAAAAGCACCGCAACAATATTTGGAATTGCCATCAATGCATTCAATGTATCAGCAATCAACCATACAAGATCAAGTGCCACTACAGGAGCAATTGCTGCTACAACGATATAAAGAATGCGATATGGGACCAGAATCTTCTTACCACCAAAATACTCTACGCAACGTTCGCCATAGTATGCCCATCCAAGAACTGTAGAATAAGCAAATGCGATAATACCTAATGTCAGAATAATTGGGCCAAGATAAGGAATCTGTGAGAACGCCATGGATGTAAGGACACCACCATTATCAATTTCATCCGCATTGATAGATGGGTTCTTCATGATTGTCGTTACCAATACAAGACCTGTCATTAAACATACAACTACTGTATCCCAGAATGTACCAGTAGAAGATACCAATGCCTGACGAACCGGATTTCTTGTCTGAGCTGCTGCTGCTGCGATAGGAGCGGAACCAAGACCAGATTCATTAGAGAAAAGACCTCTGGCAACACCAAAACGCATTGCTGCCATAATACCAGTACCTACCAGACCACCTGCTGCTGCTCCCGGTGTGAATGCAAGTTTGCAGATTGTTCCAATAGCTGGAATTATGTAATCATAATTCATAAATAAAATTATAATACATCCCAGGACATAGAAAATTGCCATAAATGGAACCAATTTTTCACATACTTTGGAAATGGACTTGATACCTCCAAAAATAACGATTGCAGTAAGGATTGCAATAACGATTCCAACTGCAACTGGAGGAATACCAAAGTTCTCATTACATACGGTTGCAATCGCATTTACCTGTGTGGCACAACCTATTCCAAAAGAAGCAAAGCCAGCAAAAATTGCAAACAACATGCCAAGCCACTTCATATTCAAACCACGATCCAGAGCGTACATTGCACCACCCTGCATACGGCCATCTTCTGTTTTTACTCTGTATTTTACAGCGATGAAAGATTCTGCATATTTCGTAGCAATACCAAATACACCTGTCAACCAACACCACAAAACAGCTCCAGGTCCTCCAAGTGCAATCGCTGTACCAACACCAATGATATTACCGGTACCAATTGTAGCTGCCAAAGCTGTTGTCAGAGCCGCAAAATTTGATACTTCACCTTCTGCTTCTGGATCCTTTGTTACAGATAGCTTAATACCTCTTGAAATTGTGTATCTCTGAATAAAGCCAGTACGGATTGTTAAAAAAACATGAGTTCCTAACAAGAGAATGATCATCGGCCATCCCCAAACCACTCCATTAATGGTGTTCACTACTGAATTAATAGCATCTAGCATATTATTCCCCCTTTTCTTCCTTTGCTTTTCATATGCACTTTTTTGTAAACATTCTGATAAATCAAAAGAGTATCGGCATGTTCGTCGGTACTCTCTTGTATATCACCTGTTTATATTTTACCTCATTGTATTTAAAATATCAATAATTGTTACAAAATTGACATTTAATTTTTTGCAAATACAGAATTATAAAGATTATTCTTCGTTTTTATCATCCTAAACCAAGCCAAAATGTTTATATGTGTGAATTTTCTGACACTTTGACATGAAAGGACAAAATTATGTCGTTGGCGGTTCTACTTTGACTTTAACCAGATTATTTGCCGCCTTTTGAATACTATCACGATATATAACATTATCATAACGTTTTATCTGCACTTTCGTTATTCCCATTTGCTTCGCTACTTGTCTGGAATCTGCGCCATAAGAAAACATTGTAACTCCACAGGTATTCCGTATACTTTCCGCACTATAGCAAGGAATTCCAGCTTTCTTTGCATATTTTTTCATTAATCGACTAATGTACATCGGATTTAGTTTATTTCCACGACTATTATAGAATAAAAACGTATTCTCTTTTCGTTCATTGATATAACACTCAATCACTCGAACTGCATCCTCTGGAATAAAACTTTTTTCTCTGCGATCTATTATAGATACATATACTCCGTTTTCATATATAACAAAGTCTTCCGGTTTAAGCTCTACAATTTCCGTAGAAGTAAGACCGACCCGATAAAGCAATACAATAATACAATATGCCATACTGTTTTCTTCTGCAGCCAAAAGGAGTCGGTCTATATGTTCCAAAGGAACAGCTTTAACATGTTTTTCCTGCTTCGCCACCACCTTCAAATATGGATAATAATAATCTCGATAATCCTTATCTATCCCGTATTTTTCATGGTTTTCGTACACATACTCAGCAAAAGAATGTAATTCCCGAAACTTTTTTGCCATCGTTCCAGGTCTTAATGCTCCTTTGTTAACTTTATTCTGCAACACAGCAAAATATTCTTTCACTTCTACTTCTCTTATCTCAAAAAAATCTTTTTGAAAATAGTTCATAATTTCACGTATATCGGTCCGATAAGAGGCTTCTGTTGTAATACTTTTAAAATGTGCCTTAAAATCATTCCAAATCCCTTGACTGAATAAATTCTCTTGATTCATACTTATTGTTCTCTCCTTCCCTGATTGATTATATCCGCGAAGCGGAACTTATGATATGTTATAAGTATAATTCATACTATAACATTTATGATTTTTTTTTAAGTATGCAATTTTGCAACTGCATACTTAATTCTTATCTCTTTTGACTATTTCCAATTTTTCAGGCTTGGAATCAACATACCTCCCAGGCTGTTTCCCAACGTCATAATTATCAGATAAACAATTGTTTTTAACGACCATGCTCCTGCAATACTAAAATAAAACATATTAGCAATACAATGTTCAAATCCACTTAATATAAAAACACTGACACAGATAAACAAAATCAGAGGATTCTCTTTCTCCTTAAATCCATCTACAGCAATATACATTAAAATACCACAAAAAATGGCAAGCATGAAAATACTCAACGGTCCATCTGCCAGCTTCGTCTCACAGATACCGACTGCATTTTCACGGATTCCTTGAATCCTTGTATTTAAAACTGCCACTGCCCCAATCCAGGTACCTGCCAGATTACCAAGCCAAGTAATACCCAGAAGACCCAGATATTCTATCTTGTCACTCTGATCAACCAGATATCCGACCTTTCCTGTGTAAAGAAAGAGACCATTTAACACAATAGCATACAATCCTACAGCAAATAACAGAGACCCAATAATTTTATTATCCACAGATAAATATACTGTTCCACCAATTGAAATTGCAAGTCCTGCTCCTATAGCCAACAAAAACATCTTAATATTCTTCTTCATCTTCTCCTCCTACGCCCCAATTAGGAAAACTGACGATTTCTTTTCAATTCTCTTTTTACAAATTGCTCTAAAATGGTGTTCCCATGAGATCATACGGTGTTACCTGATATACATAATAATTCAGCCAGTTCGTATAGAGATTATTTGCCGTTGCCCTCCATGTCAACAATGGTTTATTCTCCGGATTATCATCTTTGTAATAATTTTTCGGTATTTCAATTGGAAGACCTTTACTCAAATCTCTCTTATATTCTCCGTCAAGTGTAACTCTGTCATATTCTGGATGTCCCATCACAAAGATCTGGCGGCCGTCCTGGGCCATAGCAAGGAACAGACCGGCTTCTTCTGACTCCGCAAGTACAGTTAATCTCTTATCTGCGCGGATTTTATCCATCGGTACCTCTGTATGGCGAGAATGCGGTGCCAAAAAAACATCATCAAAACCTCGAACTAATGGAATCTTCCGATTCAAAACTTTATGCCAGAACACACCAAACACCTTTTTATCCATCTGTACTTTATCAATTCCATAATGATAATAAATTCCTGCCTGTGCTCCCCAACAAAGATGAAGTGTTGATGTCACATTTTTTTTCGTCCATTCCATAATTTCTGTTAATTCATCCCAATAATCAACTTCTTCAAATGGAATCTGCTCTACAGGCGCACCAGTAATGATAAAACCATCAAATTTCTGATTCTTAATTTCTTCGAATTTTTGATAAAATTTGTTCAAGTGACTTACGGATGTATTCTTAGCCTGATGACTTGAAACCATCACAAAAGTAACGTCCACCTGCAACGGCGTATTAGACAGCGATCTTAATATCTGAAGTTCTGTATCCTCTTTTAGAGGCATCAGATTTAAAAGTCCGATCTTAATTGGGCGGATATCCTGATGCGTCGCCCGGTGTTCATCCATCACGAATATATTTTCACTTTCCAGTATCTCTTTTACCGGAAGATCATTTTGAACTCTAATTGGCATAATACTTATTCCCCTTTTTCTTTCTTTTCTTCATTTATCGCCATTCTCTGCTCTTCTGAATGGCAGTAATTTCCTTCGTCATCAACGTAGCTCATAGCATCATAATACTTAGATTCTTCTGGCAATTTCTTCCGCTCCAGTCGATAATTAATAATCATCTCCGCAATGTAATAGATAACTGCAAATGTAGGAACACCCATAATCATTCCTACGAATCCGAACAATCCTCCCCCAAGAAGAATTGCCACGATAACCCAAAAAGCCGATAATCCTGTAGAATTTCCCAATATCTTCGGTCCCAGGATATTCCCATCAAACTGCTGCAGTAACAAAATAAAAATAATAAAATAAATTCCCTTGACTGGATCCACCAACAGAATTAAGATTGCACTTGGAATCGCACCAATATATGGTCCAAAAAATGGAATCACATTGGTAACTCCGACAATTACACTGACCAGAACCACATAAGGCATCTTCAATATGCTAAGAACTATAAAACATAATACTCCAATAATCGCCGAATCAATAAGTTTCCCGATAATAAATCCACCAAATATCTCATTACCTTTTGTAGTCAGATGAAGTATCATGTTCGCATGTCTTGGAGAAAAAACAGCATAGACACACTTTTTTGTCTGACGTGTAAATAGTTCTTTACTAAATAGCAGGTAGATAGATATAATTACTCCGATCAATGCATCAAACAATTCACTTAGAAAATTAATCATTCCTACGGTCAAATTCGACATGAATGCATTCACCTTATCTAAAAAGTCGGTCTTCAACCAGTTTAGAAACATATCAGTTCCTTCTTGTATCCCTGTCTTGACTAATTTTGATGTAGTAGAATCGTTAAATTTCACGTCACTAAGTTCATTTACCAATTCGGTCAACTGTCTTGGCAATGTAAAAATCAAATTCCGAATACTTGAATATAACTCCGGCAACAACAGATTACACAATGTCACAATTAGCACAACCATCAAGACCAGCGACACAAAAATACCAACACCACGCGAAATCTTCTCTGCTTTTTCACGTTTCTTTATGTATCTTTCCAAAGCAGGCACAAGGTATTTATCAATTTTTCTAACAATTGGATTCAACAGATATGCAATCACGCAGCCATATACCACCGGCTTCAAAACTCCGAAAACAGTCAGAAAACCATCCGAAAGATTCGTTAGTCTTAATAATACAAAATAAAATATAAGGCTGGCCGCAATCACAAGAAAATATGACATTCCCCTGCTAAACTGCTGGCGCAGCTTGGAAGGTCCTCTTCCTCCAATCTTTGGTCTGCTGGAATAATAAGCCTGTCCACTTGAACTTTTCGACTTTTCCTGTTCCTCTTTTTTTGGCTCTTCTTCCATGTTCATTCTATCATCCTCTTCCCTACGCAGATAAAATAATTATACCCTTTGCGCAAATCCTCGTCAACTAAAAAAGGGAAGCTCAACGCTTCCCTTTCCCTTTTAACATCCACACTTGAAAGTGGCACATTCTGTCTGTTCGCACTGACAAGCATCGCTTCCTTCTACACTGATCTTTCCGGCATGACATTTACATTCGTCATTATACATACATTCAGTTGCCTTACAATCAATATCACTTTTCGAAGAAGCTTCTCCTGTTACATTGCTGTAAGAATCTCCCTTACGTTCTTCAAAACTATCACAACAAGTCTCTTCTGAACGCTTCGCAGAATTTCCTCCCACCACAATGCTGTCCAAATCACAATAGAAATTCTTGTTATGAGTACATGTCTGTACTGTACATTTTAATTCTGGCATAATCTTACCTCCTAAATATTATAAAATATCATGGTATATTATGCCCTGTTTTCTAAGCTTTAACCGTCTGTTTAGTCCTCTTTTACAACTTCACGCTGTGTCTTGGAATCAATCTCCTCTTTGATATCTTTGATAAATGCTCCAATCTCTTTCTGGCCTTCATCACCAGCAAAACGACTTCTTACAGATACCAGATTCTGTTCTTCTTCCTTTGCGCCTACTACCAGCATATAAGGAATCTTATTCATCTGTGCCTCACGGATCTTGTAACCGATCTTCTCAGCTCTTTCATCAATCTCAGCACGGATTCCTGCAGCTTCCAGTTCAGCCAGCACTTTCTGTCCATATTCCAGATGTTTCTCTGAAATTGGAAGTACTTTTACCTGTACCGGCGCAAGCCAGGTTGGGAACGCTCCTGCAAAATGTTCGATCAGAATACCGATAAAACGCTCGATAGAGCCAAATGCAACACGGTGAATCATGACCGGACGATGCTTTTCTCCATCTGCGCCTGTATATTCCAGATCAAAACGTTGCGGCATCTGCATATCAAGCTGAATTGTGCCACACTGCCAGGTTCTTCCAATGGAATCTTCCAGATGGAAATCAATCTTCGGTCCATAGAAAGCTCCATCACCCTCATTTACAACGTAATCAAGTCCAAGATCATCTAATGCACCTTTCAGACCTTCTGTAGCCATCTCCCAATCTTCATCACTTCCCATACTGTCTTCTGGACGAGTAGAAAGCTCTACGTGATATTTAAATCCAAAAAGGCTGTAAACTTCATCAATCAATCCTGCAACACCCTTAATCTCATCACGGATCTGATCCGGGGTCATAAAGATATGTGCATCATCCTGTGTAAAGCAGCGTACACGGAACAATCCATGAAGTGCTCCAGATTTTTCATGTCTGTGTACCAGACCAAGTTCTCCTACACGAAGTGGAAGATCCTTATAAGAACGAGGTTCTGATTTGTAGACCAGCATTCCTCCAGGACAGTTCATCGGCTTCACTGCATAATCTTCCTCATCGATTACAGTCGTATACATATTATCTTTATAATGATCCCAGTGTCCTGAATTTTCCCAAAGGTGTCTGCTTAATATAATCGGAGTAGATATCTCAACATACCCATTCTTCTTATGAAGATCTCTCCAGTAATCCAACAGTGTATTCTTTAGAACCATTCCTTTTGGCAAGAAGAATGGGAATCCCGGTCCCTCATCACACATCATGAATATTCCAAGTTCTCTTCCTAATTTTCTGTGATCACGCTTCTTTGCTTCTTCCATCATGTGCAAATAATCATCCAGATCTGCTTTCTTTGGATAAGAAATGCCATAAATTCTGGTCAGCATCTTATTCTTTTCATTTCCTCTCCAGTAAGCGCCAGCCAGGCTTGTCAGCTTAAATGCCTTCACATTCTTTGTTGACATCAGGTGAGGTCCTGCACAGAGATCTACAAACTCTCCCTGCTGGTAGAAACTGATTTCCTCTCCTTCTGGAAGATCTTCCACCAATTCTACTTTATATGGTTCATCTTTTTCTTTAAAATATGCGATTGCTTCTTCTCTGGATTTTGTAAATCTTTCGATTGGCAGAGCTTCTTTCACAATCTTCTTCATCTCAGCTTCAATCTTTTCCAGATCTTCTGCCACAAATGGAGTTTCTCTGTCCAGATCATAATAGAATCCATTGTCAATAGATGGACCAATGGCGAGTTTTGTCTCAGGATAGAGACGTTTGATTGCCTGTGCCATAATATGGGATGTAGTATGCCAGAATGCACCTTTTCCATCCTCTGAATCAAATGTTAAAAGTTCCAATTCACAGTCTTCAGAAATCTCTGTTCTCAGATCTACGATATCTCCATTGACCTTTGCACAAGTTGCTGCTCTTGCCAATCCTTCACTGATATCTTTTGCAATGTCAAGCACTGACATGCTTGCGGCATATTCTTTTGAAGAACCGTCTTTTAATGTGATTTTCATGTTTTTACCCTCTCTTTTCTTAGTATTGCAAGCTATTTATTTTTATGGTTTTCTAAACCTTTTGCAAACATATTATGGAAATCCAGGCATGCCCGTTTTAGAGACAGTGGTTTCCCTTCTCGATTCAGGAAACAATGTCTTGTAAATCCCCGGCAGCACACCATCTGTGTCTTGGAAGAAATCACTTCATATCCTACCGTCAACTTGACTCCATTATATTCCTTAACAAAAGTCTCTATTGTAACGGTATCGCCAAAATGAACCATTCTAAGATACTCAGCCTCCACCGATAATACCGGACTTATGATCCCTTTCTCTTCCATCTGATCATATCCCATGCCCATCTGCTCCATATAGTCTGTCCGTGCTTCCTCGGACCAGCGAATATAATTGGAATGATGCACAATTCCCATCTGATCAGTTTCATAATATTGCACCTTATGTTGATAAGGTTTCCATTCATCCATTCTTACACCTTCTATTTTATTTAAAATAAATTCTTTCGCAATCTGGATGTTCTCCGGACCACCCAGTCGGCTGCATTGTTCCGATTCGATACATATCCTCTGAAGTAATTATAAAATCAAAAACATCCTGATTCTGTTTCATACGTTCATATGATGAAGCCTTAGGAAGTGGTATCACATTTCTCTGAATCGCATAACGAATACAAATCTGTGCCGAAGAAACTCCATACTTTTCTGCAAGTTCAACAAGCAATGGATGCTCCAACACTCTTGTTCTTCCCAAAGGACTCCATGCCTGCACAAGAATTCCTTTTTTCTGACAATAATCTAACGTCATCTCCTGCGTATGTCCCGGATGAAATTCAATCTGATCAACAGCCGGACGAATCTGCGTATTCTGAAGAAGATTTTCCAGATGATGCGGCAGAAAATTGCTGACACCAATCGCCTTAATTCTTCCTTCCCGGTATAATTCCTCCATTGCCTGCCAGGTCTCAATATCCAACTGCTTCCAGTCTTGATATCCTGCCTCTGGCAATGGCCAGTGAATCAGATACAAATCCAGATAATCCGTCTGCAGCTTTTCAAGCGAAGATTCAAAAGCTTTTTTCACATTGTGATATCCCATATCACCCTTCCATAACTTAGACGCCAGAAAAAGCTCTTCTCTTTTCACTCCTGTCTCCCGGATTGCCTCTGCAAGATATTCCTCATTCTGGTAAAATGAAGCCGTGTCAAAATATCGGTAACCAGATTCTATCGCTAATCGAATACCCTTTGCGCCACATCCGTCAGATGATTTATATGTGCCAAATCCAACACACGGAATCTTGACCCCATTATTCAATTCATAACAATCATAAATGCTTTTCATATTGATTACCCTTTACTCAAAGTTTCTTATAGAATAAAAAATCCCTTACAGCATCAGCTGTAAGGGACGAGTCATTCTCTTCTCGCGGTTCCACCCTGCTTGCCCTGGCATCAAATACCAAGACCACTTTATTACTGATGATAACGGAATCACCGGACTGTTTTGCAGTCACTCAGAGGTAGTTTTCAGAAGGTTCCTAAATAAGAAGCTTTCAGCCAATGACTTCTCTCTCTGCTATTTATTTCCCAGCTTACTCGTCTCATCAACGTATTTTCCATATATGAAAACATTATAACACGGTCATTTTCTTTGTCAAGATAATATCCACATCTTCCACACGGCGAAAAATTCCCGGGTCATATAATTTAGAAGCAACACTGGGTGACAGCTTGCAGCTATCGGACATGGGTGTTGATAGCCGAGCTTTCTCGCATAACGTAAGGCGCGATACATATGAAAATTATTCGAGACAATTCCTATCTCATCTTCCATACATTCTATGTACTGAGAAGATAACTTTAAATTCTCTTTTGTTGTCCTCGACTGATCTTCCAGAATGATTCGATTTTGCTCGATTCCACATGAGATTAAGTATCCCGCCATAGCTTCCGCTTCTGACACTTCTTCTCCTTTTCCTTTTCCGCCGGAGACAATCACTCTGGTATCTGGATGTCTTTCCAGATATTCTTGTGCCTTATCAAGCCTGCGTTTCAGAGAATCCGTAATACTTCTCCCTTTCACCTGTGCACCCAGGACAATCAGACAAGAAACTTCTTTTCGTGTCCTTGGGAACATGCCTGTTACAATGATTCCTTCTGTAACAATAAACAGGAGCATGAAACATGTCAGGATATCCCAGACCATCTCCTGCACTTCAAAACTGCTTGCCAGACACCAGCATAAGATCATCAGAATCCCTGTCACCAACCAGAATCTTGAAAACGTTGAATTCCATTTTCTTAATACAATACACAAAAGTATATAGTACGTCAGACATAATATTCCCAAAACTAAAAACATTATTTACCACAACACTTCTTATATTTTTTACCAGAACCACATGGACACGGATCGTTACGTCCAATCTTCTTCTCTTTACGAATCGTACCTGATTCTTTCTGTTCTTTATAAAGTTTCTTTAACTCTTCCTCGGAATAAATATCTTTCCACTGTGGAAGTTCATACAGCCAGTCAGCCTTTGCAGCTACCATGTTTTTATATAATTTTTCTTTGTCAAATGCCAGACTTACTACTGTATCCTCATCCATTGTCTCGATTGGATTCGCTTCTTTCAGGCTTTCATTGATTCCATCCAGGAAACCAACCATAGTCAATACTTCCTGACCATACTTTTCAGCTAATTCCTTGACTGTTCCCTTTACTTCTTCATCTGGATTCGACAGAAGCTGTTCATAGATTTCTTTTTCAATTTGAAAATAAGTCCCCCAGAATTTCTGAAGCTGTCCTCTGTCAGCTTTTTCATTATAAGCAATATCTTGCCATTGTTCTAATAATGTACGACTCATATTTTCTATACTCCTTTGTATTCATTTGCAATTTTCTCTTGCTCTTTATATAATATACTAAAGTCTTGAAAAGATGTAAAGGATGATTCTTATGAAAAAAGTAAAACGTATTCTGGCCGCTATTGGTGCAATTCTACTTTTTGGCATGTATGCCAGTACGCTCTTGTTCGCGCTGATTGACCATTCTGCCTCCAAAGGTATGTTAAAAGCGTCTATTGCCTGCACTATCATATTCCCAGTGCTTCTCTATGCTTACACGCTTGTCTATAAACTTACAAAAGACAATTCGGCAGATATCGAAGACGCTGAACAAACAGATGAATCTGCAGCCTCCGGCCACAACCAAAATTAAGAAGAGACAGGTCCTCCAATTCGACCTGTCTCAGCTTTTATTCTTATACATATAATTCTGCCAGAACCATTGCATGATCCTCTTTTGCAATTCCTCCCCATCTTTTGTTTTGCTCATTTTCTCTGACTTTTTTTCTTTTCGTAAGGTATTCCTCCATCGATATTACCTCTGGGTAGTTTTCTTCTCTTTTTTGTCGCATCGTAATACCTCCATTCTGTTATTCATACTCACGCCTTATTATTATATTGGTACTCATCCTAAAATATGCCTTCTTTTTACAATTTCAATTCTCTTTTATTCTATCTGATAAATGTGTCTGGGATGTGGATGAAACCTAAAATATTTATTAGAGATTTCTTAAGTGGGAATTTAGATGAGTTAGTTGGTAATTGGGTGTGTACGGCGAGAGGATGGATGGGATGGTTGCCATTGCGGAGTCCTTCGCTAAGAATCCATAACAGGAAAAGAAGCAGATATTTTGTGACCAGGCTAATTCACCCCGAAATCTTGATGATTTCGAGGCTCAGCAGCCTTCTCAGATTTGGCTTGAAGCCAAATCTTCGCACAAAATATCTGCTTCTTTTCCTGTAACGGATTCTAACGCTTGTCCAACGAACGGCAACCATCCCATCCATCTTCTCGCCTGACATCCCCCAAATCCGCAACTTCCTCATCCGGGAGAATTCCTGCACGTCATGCAGAGCGAACGATCATAGTAAAGATATTGTCAAAAAACTGGCAGAATAACTAACTGAATCTTCCATTGAAATAATGATGAATCGTATAAAAACATCGCTCCCCATTGCGCTTCACGCTAGGAATTCCCCCAGATGAGTTCATTCCGTGATTGAGAATGTCAGGCGCAAGGGAGTTGGATCGGTTGGTCTGTATCCGTTTATCCAAGCACTAGAATCCATAACAGAAAAAAGAACTGCAATTCCGTGTGAGAATTTGGTTACAGACCAAATTCGAAAGGACTGCTGAATCGAGAAATTATCCAAATTTCTCGGTGAATCAGTCCGGTCACGAAATTGCAGTTCTTTTTTCTGTTATGGATTCTCAGCGAAGGATACCAGATACAGACCAACCGATCCAACTCCCTTGCGCCGTGCACTCCTCAATCACAAAATTTACTCATCTAAATTCCTATCTATAGATGATATCTTCTCTTCCTGGTCCATTAGAAACCATTGTAATCGGATATCCTATCTGTTCTTCTACAAATTCGATATACTTACGGCAGTTTTCTGGCAGATCTTCATATTTCTTAATTCCACGGATATCGCATTTCCATCCTGGAAGTGTCTTTAAGACTGGTTTTGCCTTTTCCAATAAGTGTGTCGTTGGGAATTCTGTAGTCACTTCTCCGTTAATCTCATAACCAACACATACTGGAATCTCATCCAGATATCCCAAAACATCCAATACGGTAAACGCCACATCTGTTGTTCCTTGCATTCTGCATCCATACTTAGATGCCACACAGTCAAACCATCCCATTCTTCTTGGACGCCCAGTTGTTGCACCGAACTCTCCACCGTCACCGCCACGACGTCTCAGTTCATCTGCTTCTTCTCCAAAAATCTCACTTACAAAGGCACCTGCTCCTACAGCGCTTGAATATGCTTTACATACTGTAATCACCTTTTTAATCTCATATGGAGGAATTCCAGCGCCGATTGCACCATATGCAGCCAATGTAGAAGAAGATGTAACCATTGGATAGATTCCATGATCTGGATCTTTCAGGGATCCGAGCTGTCCTTCTAAAAGAATCTCTTTTCCTTCTTTTAACGCATTGTGAAGATAGAGAGAAGTATCACATACATATGGCTCTACCATCTTCTTGTATTCTTGTAATTCATTATAAAGATCGTCAGGATTGATTGTTGGTTTGTGGTACAGGTGCTTTAAGAGAACATTCTTCTGCTCTGCAACTCTTTTAACTTTCTCTTTCAACAACTCGTCATCAAAAAGTTCACTTACCTGGAAACCAATCTTTGCATATTTATCAGAATAAAATGGGGCAATTCCCGATTTGGTTGAACCGAAGGATTTTCCTCCCAATCTTTCCTCTTCATATGCATCAAAATTCTTATGATATGACATCACCATCTGGGCACGGTCAGACACAAGAATCTTCGGCATCGGAACATTTCTGTCAACAATAGACTGGATCTCTTTAAAAAGGACCGGAACATCTAATGCCACACCATTTCCTATAATACTGGTAGTATGACCATAGAATACGCCTGATGGCAAAGTATGCAATGCAAATTTTCCATAATCATTAATAATGGTATGTCCTGCATTAGCACCTCCCTGAAATCTTACGATAATATCTGCCTTCTCAGCAAGCATATCCGTAATCTTACCCTTTCCTTCATCTCCCCAGTTAGCACCAACTACTGCTTTAACCATATCAATTCCTCCTGCGTTATTAACATAACTTATCATTCTTATCAAGTATTCCTAATGGAACCACTTATGAATTATACTATATTTTCCCGCTTCTGTAAAATGCATTTTCAACGATTCTTCAATATTTTTCTTCACTTTTTACATCAGGGGCGCGACAAGACGAAGAACCTGCCCTGTAATTTTTGAAAATGTACTTCGATTCTTTACTTCTATCAATGTCACCTTATGACATTTTGTCAGGGTATGCTGGAAATCACGTTCGATTTTATCTATTTCTGAATTATTATAAATAAACGCACCACATTCAAAATGTAAATATAAACTCCGATAATCCAGGTTAATAGTTCCTACCGTTGCAGTGTCATCATCTGAGACGAACACTTTGGCATGAACAAACCCAGGAGTATACTCATAGATCTGCACGCCTCCTTCAATCAATTCTTTATAAAATGTCTGTGCAACCACAAATGCATACCATTTGTCTGGAATGTGAGGCATAATGATAATCACTTCTATTCCACTCTTTGCCGCACGCAAAAGTGTCGTTATCATCTCATTATCCAGGATCAGATAAGGGGTCATGATATGAACATATTTTTTTGCATGATTCAGAATATGAAAATATACCTCTTCTCCTACATTTTCATTGTCAAACGGACTGTCGGCATAAGGAATTACATATCCCATCTCACGATGAAGTCCCTTTCGCTTTGGCGTCAGATATTTTTCATATTCGTCTTTCCGACGTTCGTCCACATTCCACATCTGTAAAAATATCATGGTCAGGCTCTGTACGGCATCTCCTCTTAACATAATTGCAGTATCCTTCCAATGCCCAAACCTTACTTTTTTATTGATATATTCATCTCCAAGATTAATTCCACCAGTAAATCCTATCTTCCCATCAATCACACAGATTTTTCGATGATCCCTGTTGTTCTGTGTCGTTGATAAAAAAGGCTTTACTGCATTCACCATCTTACATTTGATTCCATATTTTTTTAAATAAGTCGGATAGTTATAAGGAAGCATGGAAATTGCGCACATGCCATCATACATGAACCGTACTTCAACACCCTCTTTCACTTTTTCCTTCAGAATATCCAGGATGGTTCCCCACATGTAACCTTCCTCTACAATAAAATATTCCATAAAGATATATTTTTTTGCTTTTTTTAATTCTGCAGTCAGATACTTGAACTTATACTCTCCAAGTGGAAAATACTTCACCTCTGTATTACGATAGGTAGGAAAGCCCAGCTGATTAGACAGATAATAAGACAACTGTGCATTAGCCGATTTGCTTGCCCAGATAGCCCCTAATGTATCCTGATCCTGCTGCATATATGGATCTGTCTCAATCTTCAATACCGCTAAACGATCCTGGAGAAATCTCGTTCCCACCTGCATTTGTACATAAATATAAAATACCGTTCCTATCAGAGGAAAAGTCAGCACACACAGTATCCACGTCATTTTAAAAGCCGGATTCCCTTTGGAATTAATAATGTACACTATAACAATGACTTCCAGAACCAGAATAATTCCATAGACATATGGCGCATACGCTTCTACCCGAAAAATAAATTCTACAAAAAACAGAATCTGCAATAAAAGTAAAAGCAGTATGATTCCTGTTCTGCTGAATATAATACGGAACAAACCTTTCTTTGCTGTACCTGCTGTCTGATTTTTACTCATAATTCTTGCTTTCTCCTTCTGCTGTCATTCGCATATGTTACAGTGTAACATACATTTATGAAATTTGTATTACAATATTATTTATATTTTATATTAATTTTAGAGGAAAATTGCCAAAAACTGTGGTATGATATATTCAATAACAGATTTGAAAGGAGTTATAACAATCATGAAAAACTGGGGCAAAAAATTATTAGGTCTGGCTGCTGTCAGCAGTGCCGCTGCAGGCCTTATATATTATTTAAAGAAAAAAGACATCAACGAGGATGATGAATTTGCCGATGATTTTGAAGATGAAGATTTTGATCTTGACAGTGATTTAAAACCGGTGACAGACCGTGAATATGT
Organism: Dorea chungnamensis; assembly: GCF_039832125.1. Taxonomy (NCBI): domain Bacteria; kingdom Bacillati; phylum Bacillota; class Clostridia; order Lachnospirales; family Lachnospiraceae; genus Dorea; species Dorea chungnamensis. The sequence goes on from NZ_JBDOHT010000021.1 coordinate 24,348, forward strand.
TTCTTTAAATCAATCTGATAAATCAGTCAAAGAAGAGACTGTTGAGACAGTCCCTGAAGATGAAGCTCCTGCTGAAGAAAAAGCTGAAGGTACTGATACAGAAGAATCAACGGAAGAAGCATAGATTGTAAAAAGAATACAATTAAAGTGCGTAAGTTACTGATAACAAGACTTACGCACTTTATTTTTATTTTAAGATACGATATACTAAACAAAAAGAAATCCAATACTAAGTTTAGGGGAATATTATGTTTAAAAACTATAAAATAAATTTATTAAAAATAATCATTCTGATGGTAGGACTGACGATTGCCCATCTGGGGGTCACTTTGTTCCTCCTTACAAATCTCGGTTCTGACCCCTATAATGTGCTGGTGCAGGGAGTCTATCGTACATTGTCTAATCTGACAGGATGGGAATTTTTAACTCACGGACGTGTCCATATCGCTCTTTGCTTCCTGATTATTCTGATTCTTCTGGCAACAGACAAAACCTATATTAAAATAGGCACCGTTCTCTGTATGATTTTTGGAGGACCTATTATAGATATGTTTACGCTCATCCTAAAACCAGTGGTATCAGAAAACAGTCCTCTTCCGTATAAGCTTATTATTCTCGCACTGGGATGTGTGATATTGGCTTACGGTATGACCATTGTAATCAAATCCGACGCAGGAACCGGTCCTAACGACCTGGTCGCCGTTGTAATCAGTGATAAGACAAAACGAAGTTTCGGAATCGTACGTGTCATAACAGATATTTCCTTTGTCCTTGCAGGATTCCTGTTGGGAGGTTCAGTTGGACTCGGAACTGTGATCTGTGCTGCCTGTGTAGGACCTGTAGCTAATATTTTCCTTCCAATTAATGAAAAACTTATTCAAAAGGTATATATACTATTTTTTCCAACAGCAATTTAATATCTGAACTGCCTCTCGAATCTGTTCCTCCGAAAGGTTCGCGTATCCTAACAATATGGTGGCATTTCCTTCATATTTTTCCTGAATACAATAATCCGAAAGCCCATAGACACGAATATCTTCCGCTTCTGCCCGTTGAATCAATTCTTCTTCTGACATTCCGTTATGGAAAGTCAGAAGAAGGTGAACCCCCGCATGTTCTCCTGATATCTTACAGATATCCATCATTGGACGTAATCCTTCAATTAGCAAATCATGTCTGCTCTTATACAATGCTCTTGTTTTATTCAGATGCCGTTCATAATACCCTTCCTCTATAAATTTCTGCACGATCATCTGATCCACCTTAGAAACGGTAGAATTAACAAACCGGCTCTTTTGATCATACACTTCCAGCAATGGCTTCGGAAGAACCATATAACTAAGACGGATAGCCGGAGCAATGGATTTGGAAAATGTTCCAAGATAGATAACCTTATCTTCACCATCATATCCCTGAAGTGCAGGAATCGGTTTCCCTTTATAACGGAATTCACTATCGTAATCATCTTCTATGATATATCTTCCTTCTTCCTGAGAAGCCCAGCGCAGAAGTTCCAGCCGTCGTTTGAGCGGCATGATAACTCCTGTAGGATATTGATGAGATGGTGTTACATAGGCAATGTCTGCCCCAGACTTTTCTAATTCAGATACTTTCATACCATTCTTATCCATTGATACCGGAGCCGTCTCATAAGACAGGCTTCTGACCATTCGGTATGCCTGTTTATAAGTGGGGTCTTCGAACGCAATTCGATGATGAATCCCTAATATCGTACTGAGCAGCATAAGAATATAGTCACTACCTGCTCCAATGATAATCTGATCCGGTGTGCAGTTAACTCCTCGCGCCTGATACAGATAATTGCAGATTGCATTGCGGAATCCATATTCTCCCTGTGAATCTCCCGCTCTGAATAATTCAGTTTTATCATCCATCAGAATATCTTTTGACAATCTTCTCCATGCATTATATGGGAAACTTCTCAAATCTACTCCATTGGGAGTAAAATCATATTTGTACTTCTTCTTTTCTTTATATACCTTTGCAGATGTAATCTTTCCTTTCTGAAGATGATATAACTCTTCAATCTGCGCCACAAAAAATCCCCGATAAGGTTCCGACTCAATATATCCTTCTGACAATAATTGCTCATAGGCAAGTTCCACCGTACTTCTGCTTATTTCCAGATGCTTTGCCAGTGCTCTGGTAGATGGCAACTTCTCTCCATATGCAATTTTTCCATTCTGAATATCCGACTTGATATAATTGTAGATTTGCTCATACAGAGGAATCTTTGAATGCGTTTTCAGGTTCATGGTTAATTCATTCATAAGGCAACTCCATCATCACCTGTCCTTATTTTGGCAATTTAAATGAGCTCTTTAAGGACACGATTCGGTTAAATACCAGGTCATCTGGTGTTGAGTCCTTGGAATCTATACAGAAATATCCATTTCTTACGAACTGGAAGCTGTCGCAGCCTTCTGCCTCTGCAAAGCTGTCTTCTACATAACAATTTTTGCGAACTTCAAGTGAATGCGGATTCAAGTTCAACGAACCGTCTTCTTTATTATAAACTCCCTTTTCTTCGTCAATCAAATTCTCATACAGACGAACTTCTGCCTGTTTTGCATATGGAGCAGCTACCCAGTGGATTGTTCCTTTTACTTTTCTTCCAGTAAATCCAGTTCCGCATTTCGTCTCCGGATCATAAGTACAATGTACCACGGTCACATTACCATCTGCATCCGTCTCAAAACTTTCACATTTTACAAAATATGCGTGCATCAGACGGACTTCATTTCCGGGGAAGAGACGGAAGTATTTCTTCGGAGGCTCGATCATAAAGTCATCACGCTCTATATACAGTTCGCGGCAAAACGGAACTTTACGTGCTCCAAGTTCCGGGTTCTCCATATTATTATCAACATCCAGATATTCCACTTCTCCCTCTGGATAATTATCAATCACAAGTTTGATTGGATCTAACACTGCCATCATACGAGGCTTCTTCAACTTAAGATCCTCACGAATACAGTATTCCAGCATTGCATAATCAACAGAGCTCTGACTCTTGGATACCCCGCACATCTCAACAAACATTTTGATGGATTCCGGAGTAAATCCTCTTCTTCTCAATGCTGCGATAGAGACCAGTCTTGGATCATCCCAACCATCTACAATACCATCCATAACCAATTTCTTAATATATCTCTTACCGGTTACCACATTCGTCAAATATAATTTGGAAAATTCAATCTGGCGCGGTGCAGGATCAAACTCGCATTCTCTTACTACCCAGTCATACAGCGGTCTGTGATCTTCGAATTCCAATGTACAGATAGAATGTGTAATCTTTTCCACAGCATCTTCAATCGGATGTGCAAAATCATACATTGGATAAATACACCATTTATCACCTGTATTGTGGTGAGTCATGTGTGCAACACGGTAGATGACCGGATCACGCATATTGATGTTCGGAGATGCCATATCAATCTTCGCACGAAGAACTCTCTCACCATCTTTACATTTTCCGTCTCTCATTTCTTCGAACAATCGCAGATTTTCTTCTACGGAGCGTTCACGATATGGACTATTCTTTCCTGGCTCTGTCAGTGTTCCACGATATTCGCGAATCTCTTCTGCAGTCAGATCGCAGACATATGCTTTTCCCTTCTTGATCAGCTTAATAGCACACTCATACATAACATCAAAATAATCGGAAGCAAAATACAGATGTTCCTTCCAATCTGCTCCCAGCCACTTTACATCTTCCTTGATAGACTCTACAAATTCCATATCTTCTTTCATTGGATTTGTATCATCAAATCGAAGATGAAAAGTTCCATTGTATTTCTGTGCTAATCCATAATTCAAAAGAATGGATTTCGCATGTCCAATATGCAGATATCCATTCGGTTCAGGCGGAAATCTTGTGCATACCTCTGTATAAACTCCTTCCGCCAGATCTTTATCTATTTCCTGTTCAATAAAATTTTTAGAAACTGTTTCTTCTCCCATGGGGCTCCTCCTTGTAGATACTTACATTATGCACATTATCTTATCATAAAAAATATGGTGAAACAAGGTAGATTCCACCGTTTTCAGCAGTTTACAGACGATTTTTCAACAATACGAGAGCATGGACAATGATCGCTGCATGATCAGCCGCCAGCGTTCCCATCTCTTTCACCTGGAATTTCTGTTCTCTTATTAACCCTGTCACTACTGTCTGTTCTACAAGCGCCGTTGTATCCAGATGACGGCTTTTGTTCCGGATCCGAAGTGTATACAGATTCTTCTCACAATCCCTTGTCCATTCTGTCTGAGTCATCTCCAGGCCTACCTCACACCATACTGCATCTGCCGCATCGTCTCCGGCTTGTACCTTTACATCTTTCTCATCAACCAAAGACATATATGCCGTAGTAATCACACGGGCACGAGGATCCCGATCATAATCTCCGTAAGTTGCAATCTGTTCCATCACAAGTCCCTTGACACCTGTCTCCTCTTCCAGTTCTCTTCTGGCTGTGTCATCCAGATCTTCCTTTATATTGATAAATCCTCCCGGCAATGCCCAATAACCAATACTTGGATGATTACTTCGCTTAACCAGCAGAAGTTTCAACCCTTCCAGACCTTTCTCTAATTTTCCCGAGTGCGCAAATATGACTGCATCTGTAGTACAGCTCGGTGTCTGATAACGATATGGATCGTATTCTTCCAAAAATTCTTCCAACGTTTTTCCATCCGCATTTTTCTCGCCCGTTCCCTGAAATTTTGACAAGTCACTTAAAAATGATGGCATCTCTATCTCCTCCTTTTACTTCTGATATATGAATCATGCTACTTTTTTCGGCATCCATCTTCCCTTCCATGCATAGAGCAAAATCAATATCATACCAACCATCCAAGACAATGGATACACAACCATAACATAAGAAAATTGATGTGCAATTGACAAAGCCGCTGTAATCCAAATGACACGGAACACACATAGTGAAAACAGAATCACTAACATAGGTTCCAGCGTATGACCTGTCCCTCGGATAGTCCCGGACAATACATGGAGAATTGCCAAAGACCAGTAAAACGGACAGAAAAACTTCATAATATAAACTCCATATGTCACAACTTCCTGGTTGTCTGTAAAGACGCCTATTACCTGTGGTGCAAAAATCAGCAGAAGAATTCCTGTCGCTATCGTATAGATAATTCCCATCGCCAGAGAAACATACATTCCTCTCTTCACCCGATCATATTTTCCCGCTCCAATATTCTGACCAGTAAATGTTGTTGCCGCCGTGCTAAAGCTCATAACCGGAAGAATATTAAATCCGTCTATTTTAATGTAAGCCGCAAATCCAGCCATCGCAGCCGCACCAAAACTATTTACACTGGACTGAACAAGCACGTTTGAAAATGAAATCACGACATGCTGAATTCCTGTTGGAAGTCCAATCTTAATAATCTTAGATGGCATCCGCTCATAAAATCGGATTTCTCTCAGGCGCACACGATATATTTCCTGACTCCTCGTTAAAAACAAAAGAATAAAAATACAAGAAAGCAGCTGACTGATGTCGGTCGCCAAGGCCGCACCGACAATTCCCATTTTTAAGACCACGACCAGTAAAAGATCCAGAAATATATTGGATACAGCAGCAATCATTAAGTAGATCAATGACCGTCTGGAATTGCCTACTGCATTTAAGATTCCTGCTGACATATTATAGATAACAGAGAAAAAAATCCCTCCAAAGTATACTTGTAGATATGTCACTGCCTGTCCAAATACTTCTTCTGGCGTCCCCATCGCTCTTAACAAAAATGGAACCAAAAGAATCCCCACTACTGTCATGACAACACCTGCTGCAATCGCAATTGCAAGCGTTGTATGTACTGCTTTTCTGACGCCCTCTTTATCCTGCGCACCAAAAAACTGTGCAATGACTACTCCCGCCCCCGCGGACGCTCCTACACAGAATCCAATCAACAGATTAATGATACTTCCACTTGATCCTACCGCCGCAAGTGCTTCACTTCCAATATAATTCCCCACAATGATAGAGTCCACTGTATTATATAACTGCTGAAATAAATTTCCCAAGATCAGCGGTATAGAATACATCAGAAGCTTCTTCCATATAGATCCTTCTGTCATAATTGTTGTTTTCTTCATTTTCTGTTCCCTCTTTTCCACATACCAAAGAAAACCCTTGATATCAATCAAGGGTTTTCTGTAAGCTGCCTAGCGGAATCGAACCGCCGACCTCCGCCTTACCAAGGCGACGCTCTACCGACTGAGCCAAGGCAGCACGCATATCATATATGCAACATTGATACTATACAATATTAATCCTCAGTTTGTCAATAAAAATTTCAGTGATTTTCTCCCTTTTCTTTTTCCAAAATCCTTTCTGTCTTACTTTTAATCCGCTGCAGTGCATTATCAACTGTCTTAGGGCTTTTATCCAATAGTCGAGCGATCGTCTTATAATCGGTTCCCAGAAGATGTAGATATAATACTCTGTTTTCCAGGTCACTGAGCGATTCCTCCAGCTTACTTTCCAGCAATTCTGCATATTCACGATTCACCAGTAATTCTTCCGGATTGCTTTCACCGCCCGCTTCCATTGTCTCCAAAAGAGTGACCTGCTCATCCGTCTTCTCATATAAGGAAATATAGCTATTTAACGGACTATGTTTTTTTCTCTTAGACGCTTCGATTGCTGAATACATCTGGCGTGTAATACAAAGTCTTGCAAAACTGAAAAAAGATGCCTCCTGTGTCACATCATAATCCTGTACTGCTTTAAACAGCCCGATCATCCCCTCCTGGATCAGATCATCATTCTCTCCTCCCAGAAGATACATGGCATTGGCTTCTTTTCGCACCAGATTCTTATATTTCTCCATAATATAATCGATAATACTCTTATCTCCTTCTCGGAGTCTTCGGATCAACTGTTCGTCCGACATCTTCTCATAACTTGCCATATACCCACCATTATGAACCACTTTCTTTTATTGCATCCGTTGTCTCACAATCTCATAGGCCAGTACACCTGCAGCAACAGATGCATTCAGAGAATCTATAACGCCTTTCATAGGAATACTTGCCACAAAATCGCAATTTTCTTTTACCAGGCGGCTGACACCATCTCCTTCATTGCCAATGACCAATCCGACAGGTCCCTTCAGATTCAGATCATACATCATCTTGCCGCCCATATCGGCACACACGAACCAAAGACCCTTTTCTTTTAATTCTTCCATCGTCTTTGTAAGATTCGTTACTTTTGCAACCGGTGTATAATTCAAGGCTCCCGCAGAAGTCTTTGCCACTGTAGCAGTAAGCCCCACTGCCCTTCTCTTAGGAATGATTACTCCATGTGCACCTGCCAGATTGGCAGTACGAATAATCGCTCCAAGATTATGCGGATCTTCAATATTATCAAGAAGAATCAGGAAAGGATCTTCGCCCTTTTCCTCTGCCAGCTTCAACATGTCTTCTACTTCTGAATACTCATATGCTGCTGCACAGGCAATCACACCCTGGTGTTTTCCTGTTACAGATAACTGAGACAACCGTTCTTTTTCTACGAAATGAATAATTGTATCATGCTTTCTTGCCTCTCTGACAATGGTCCGCACCGGACCGTCCTGGCATCCGTCCAATACATATAACTTGTCAATTGGCTTACCAGACCGAAATGCCTCCAGAACTGCATTACGTCCTTCTATCATATTTTCATTCACTTTTTTTTCGTTATTCATATATGCTCCCTATACGCTTTCTAGACTATCTAATCCTATTTTAACCAGATCCAGCATTCTTTTCCACTCTTTTTTTAGATACAGATATCCCATCAATGCCTCAAAGCCTGTTGCCCTTCGATAATCAGTAATCGACTGATTCTTGGCAGGAGATACACTTTTTGCATTTCTCCCGCGCTTAAATACTGCATGTTCTTCTTCTGTCAGATGCTCCTGAATCGTACGCATCATCTTCGACTGGGCAGATGCCTGTACCATAGAACTGGTCTCACGATGAAGCTTTTGCACCTGCTTATTTCCCTCATTGATCACCAGTGACTTGATGATCAGATCATAAATACTGTCCCCGATATACGCCAAAGTAAGAGGTGAATATTCTTTTATATCCACCTCTTTCATCTGGAATAATTCCTGCATATAGGAGTCAAACTGCCATTCTACGCTCTTTTCCATTGCACTCCTTCACGGGTATCTTTTAAGATGATTCCCTTTGCCAATAATTCATCTCTGATTGCATCTGCTCTTGCAAAATCCTTTGCCTTACGTGCGGCCTGACGTTCTTCGATCAGTTTTTCAATCTCTTCATCCAGGATATCTTCCTTCTTATCCACGATCAGACCAAGAACATCTGTAAGTTTTACCAGAAGATCGAACAGATTCTTCAGATACTCTTTGGAACTGTCAGCATTTGCTGTCGTATTGATGTATTTAACCAGATCAAAGACTGCTGCCACTGCATCTGCTGTATTGAAGTCATCATCCATTGCCTCTTCGAACTTCTGGGTAAATTCTCCTGCCTTTGTAAATGCTTCTTTTTCCTCTTCAGTCATCACTTCTGCCTTCGCATTGCCTATTAAAAACTTCAGGTTATCTGCTGCATTGACAATACGCTCCAGACCATTTTTAGAAGCTTCCATCAGATCTGCACTAAAGTTCAATGGACTTCTGTAATGTGCACTCAACATAAAGAAACGAAGTACCTGCAGATCATACTGCTCGCTGATCTCACGGACAGTCCGGAAGTTTCCAAGGGATTTACTCATCTTACGATTATCAATATTTAAAAATGCATTGTGCATCCAATATTTTGCAAATTCCTTTCCATTGGCGGCCTCACTCTGCGCAATCTCATTTTCATGATGCGGGAAGATCAGATCCTCTCCACCTGCATGAATGTCAATCTGTTCACCAAGATATTTCTTAGACATCTCAGAGCACTCAATATGCCAACCCGGACGTCCGTCACACCATGGAGACTGCCAAGCAGGCTCGCCTTCCTTTTTCGGTTTCCAGAGTACGAAATCCAATGGATCTTCCTTCTCATCTTCTCCAGTAACCAGAAGAGAACGTTCGCCGGAGCGGAGATCGTCCAGATTCTTGTGAGAAAGCTTTCCATAATCTTTGAACTTTCTGGTGCGGTAATATACAGTACCATTTTTCTCATAAGCATATCCTTTATCGATCAGTGTCTGGATCATATCTACCATACCACAGATTTCTTCTGTTGCCAGTGGATTCTTGGTCGCCGGCTTGATATTCATACCTTCCATATCTTTCTTGCACTCTGCAATGTAACGTTTGGAAATCTCATCTGAAGAAACCCCTTCTTCAATAGCTTTCTTAATGATCTTATCATCTACATCGGTAAAGTTAGATACATAGTTCACATCGTATCCTTTGTATTCAAAATAACGTCTGACCGTGTCAAATACGATCATCGGTCTTGCATTTCCGATATGGATAAAATTGTATACGGTAGGACCGCACACATACATCTTGACCTTTCCCTCTTCCAAAGGTACAAATTCTTCTTTTGTTCTTGATAATGTATTAAAAATCTTCATATTACGCTTTCTCCTCTTCTATAATCTCTATGTTCTCATCTCTCATACATTTCATACGTTTTTCCATCTCCTGAATCTGCTTATGCATTCTGAGATTGTCTGCCTGCAGTTCCCGGATATCATTACTGATCGGGTCTGGAAGATGTACCTGATCCATATCCAGTCTCGGGATTCTCTCATCCCCCATCTTGACCACTCTTCCCGGGACTCCGACAACCGTACAGTTCGGCGGCACTTCTTTTAACACAACGCTTCCTGCCCCGATCTTGGAATTCTCTCCAATGGTAAATGAACCAAGTACTTTGGCGCCGGCGCTTACCATAACATTATCCTTAAGCGTAGGATGACGCTTGCCTTGCTCCTTACCAGTACCGCCCAGAGTCACCCCCTGGTACAATGTAATGTTATCTCCAAGCTCTGCAGTCTCTCCAATGATCACCCCGCTTCCATGGTCAATAAACAGACCTTTTCCAATAGTCGCGCCCGGATGAATCTCAATTCCCGTCTTTCTGGCAGCCCTCTGGGATACCCATCTAGCCAGAAAATAATGCTTCTTCAGATACAGCTTATGTGCCACACGATAATGCAGGATTGCCTTAAAACTGGAATATAAGAACACCTCCATATTTGACTTGATTGCCGGGTCACGCTCCCGGATCACTTGAATCTCTTCTTTGACATACGATATCATACCCATAAAAATTTCTCCTTTTTTGCAGAGTTCATCACTAATAAAATGAGCTTATCTGGAAGATACTTCTCTGAAATGTATTTCTCAGAATAATAGCTCTATCAAAATAAAAAAACTTCGTCTCTTATCAAATCTAAGAGACGAAGCAACTCCGCGGTTCCACTCTTTTAGAGGATAACTTCCACTTACAGGATCTGTCACCAAAAGACATTCTCTGATTACGTAAAACCAAAGCACACCTTAACAGATCACGGAATCTTCCTCCACCTTGATACACGTAACGTGTGTAATTCCGTATCCGGCTACTTCCATTCATCAGCCACTCCCATGACCCAACCTTTCACCGAATCAACTCCCGGAGGCACTTCACAGCCGCTTCCCTCGAAACTGCTTTCAGCCGGTGACAGTTTCTCTCTGATAGTTCCACAATCTGCTACTCTTTCCGTTCATCGTTTTTCTCGTATAGGATATATAATATGTGAAAACGCAAAAAATGTCAATCGGGTACAGGACATTTTTCATTTTGGGACACCACATTTTTCAATTGGGGACGTAGTACTTTTGCAAAGTACTACGTCCCCAATTGAACTTCTACCTTGAACAGATCTGCCTCTGTTTCTATTTTCAACTTTCCTTTCTGCAGTTCTGTAAAGCTTTTTGCTATCGCCAGTCCAAGCCCTGAACCTTCGGTATTTCTTGCGGTATCGCCTCGAACGAAGCGTTCGGTAAGTTCTTCGGGATTGAAGTTTAGTTCTGTTGCGGAGACATTTTTCATCCGAATCCGTACTTTTTCTTTTTCTTTTGTGATTTCAACGTATACTCTAGTATACGGCATTGCGTATTTTACGATGTTGACCAGGAGGTTTTCGAAGATTCGATAGGTCTTCTGGCTGTCGAGTGGGAGAATTACTTTTTCTTCTGGGTAAGTGCAGCGGAATTCCAGGTTTGCTGCCTTAATCTTATCTTCCAGCTCGAATTTGACTTGTTTAAACAGGTTGACTACATCTACATCTATAATATTGAGTGTAACGTTTTTGCTGCTTGCCTTGCTGATTTCAAACAAATCTTCTATGAGCACCTTTAGCCGCAGGGATTTACGTTCGAGAACATCAATGTATTCTTTTTTCTTTTCTTCATCTTTTTCATTTTTCAAAAGATCAACATATGTAATGATTGCTGTCAGCGGGGTCTTCAGATCATGTGATACATTGGTAATAAGTTCTGTCTTCATGCGTTGACTTTTGACTTCTTCGTCCACTGCCTTTTTAAATCCATTTTGAATCTTTTCAATTTCTGGTTTAAATGGCTGAAACACGCCCAGATCTTCGGTAATTTTGACATCCAGGTTCCCTTTAGCGATTTCACCGGTTGCTTTTAGAAGTACCGCGTATTTTTCCTGCAGATCATTATAGTATTTGCGAAGAATCAAGAATAAGACGACAGAATATACAACCAGTGCCATAATACCAAAGAACCAGAGGGAACATGTGATGGCAAGTATAAGAAAATTCACCCCAACAATTTTCAGGATTGTTTTATTACTTTTTTCACGGAAGTCAATATCTGTCAATGAGTGGTAGCATTTCTGAAGTCCGTTTTTTCCTTTGGTCATAAGGAGCTGCCATATCTGTCTGATATATTTCCATGAAGAACCTGTGAGTGTCTCTTCTTTCAGGTAACGTCGGATTCCCATTGTGTAAATATGGCGCACGCAGGACGCCGTCCAATAGACAATGGCAAACACCAGAATCCAGACTGTAAAATCAAAGAAATCTGCAATTCCATTATTTCTCTGAAAGAGCCATCCACAATGGTTAAATATGACCGCAAGCATTATCCAGAAGATGATCACCACAGCTTCCAGCGGTGCATGAAAGATTTTTTCTTCTCCTGTTTTCAACGATGGAAATACCGGATAGAGCATCGCCAGTGCAGCTACTATGATCATCAGGATCACAATAAAATTATTTGCACTCTCTGGAGCATGGGTTCCCACATAAAAGTAGTGTTCAAAATATGTCTGGAGATTCTCTTCTGTCATTGCAAATATATAAGTGCGATCCTTTGGAGTCTGAAACATCCCCTGTGTGTCTGTCTCATAATAATCATCATCCCATTCCGGATTATCTTCTTGAAATCGATTCAGCACTTCCCTCAACTCGGTAATCTGTTCAGCCTGATAATCACTTTTTTCGATCTTGACGCTTGGCGTACCATTTTCATCATATGTGATGACCATTCCCAGTGCAAATGCATCCATATTCTTCTCTGATAGAGATTGTTTGGACTCCACTTTACTCTTGGCCACAACTTTTCCATCTTCATCTTTGACCTGATAATCCAGATAAGGATAGAAAGAATCAAATTCTTCTTTTACGTCCGACATGTACTCTTCCAGAAATTCATTAAATCCATCAGAATCTGCTTCTTCTCTTGTACTTTCCGTATTGTACAAAATATACGACGCCTCAATAAACTGCTCCAGGAAATCTTCTGAAGTAAGCTCTTCTCGTCTGTCCTGCTCAATGGCTTTATTTTCTTCCTGATACCATTGATGATATTGTGTCATTACTGATAGCGATGCTGTCATAATAGTCAGCAGTATCAATACGACTGCCAATTTATGCCTGTTTTTCAATTTTGTATCCAACACCCCACACCACCTTCAAATATTTTGGTTCCTTTGGATTGATTTCTATTTTTTCACGAATATTCCTCACATGGACCATAATGGTATCTGTATTTACTGCCCGTTCATTCCACACGCGTTCATAGATCTCTTCTGCGGAAAAGATTCTGCCCGGGTTCTTCATCAAAAGTAACAAGATCTTATATTCTGTCGGGGTTAATTTTACAGGTTCACCATCTACAGAAGCTTCCATCGTATCTTCATTAAGCTCTAGTCCTCCGATTATATAGATATTCTCCATCTTCTCTTTCTGATCCAGTTTTTCCATAAATCTACGGTAACGCCGAAGCTGTGAATTAACTCTTGCCAGTAATTCCATTGGCGTAAATGGTTTTGTTATGTAATCATCCGCCCCCATATTAAGCCCCATGATCTTATCCACTTCTTCTGATTTTGCTGATAAAAATATCACAGGAAAATCATATTTTTCCCTTAACTTTATAGTCATCTGAATTCCGTCCATTCGCGGCATCATCACATCCACGATTGCCAGATGAATCTCTTGGGATTCAATCACTTTCAGACCCTCCAATCCATCTGCTGCCTGATACACCTCATATCCCTGACTTTTTAAATATATTTCCACACCTTCACGGATTTCTTTGTCATCTTCTACGATTAACACATGATTCATTTTCATTCCGATGATTCCTTTCCTTCCTTCTACATATGAAGAAGAATATTCTCAGGAGGATGTTTCCCCGCCAATCATTATACTACACTCCCGTTCACAGGGATATACCCGGATTCTCGGAGGACAATGGCAGGATACGATTCCATAATTATCGAACCGCACTGTAATCCTGGAAAATGGCAATGGAATGTGATAATGATCCCATCGTCTGTTCAGAGAAATTTTATGTGAATAGGAAATCGTGACTCCAGTCAACTCCGTCTGACTCTTCTCAGACAAAAAATAGGTCAGTTTCTTCGGGATATGTCTAGGCCCTAATGGACCGTCCATGGCAATTGCCACACTTCTTTTTGCTTCTTTCAAGGCTTTCAACAGATCTTTCAAGGTACCGGCATTGCAGAAACCATATCCTACTCTGACCGCTTCTCCTCCACAACGCTCCAGAAGATTCTGAATATATTCTCCACGTTCATCTGCAGTTACCAGAACAGATACGTCTGCACATTCTTTTGTGACTGCCTGGAGTACCAGATTCATAGCAAAGCTGTCCTCATGCCAGAATCCCACGATATTATGTCCAGAAAACATCTCTGGCTGCTGCCATTCTATGCATACTGTTTTTTCAAGAAGCTTTAAATAAATGTAAAACAGACGACATAACATCTTTCTTTTCATAAGCTTCATGTCCATATTCTTCCGCCCTCCTTCTCTCTTCTAAAATCATACGATAATCTTCTTCTGCCTCTGCCGCGATATAAGCCATCTGATAATTCTGTGCCATCCCAAGCGCATTTGCACCAAATCTGCATCTCTTCTCGTGATCCATCATCAGTTCTTCCGCCTTTGCAGCAAATATATCTTCCGACTCCGCTGTAAGATAACCATTCTTTGCATCTTTTACAATATCATTGACTCCACAGGCTGACACAGCAGCCACTGGCAGCCCTGCAGCCATCGCTTCCGCAAGTACAATTCCCTGGGTCTCTGACTGGGAAGCAAACAAAAACACATCACTTGCAAACAGATAATTTTTCACTTTCTGATTCGGTACTTCTCCGACAAATCTCACCACCCCTTCGATACCGAGCTCTTTTGCATATAGTTCCAGTGCCGGTCGTTCTGCTCCATCACCAATTACCATTACGCTGAATCCATCCCCCACACGTCGCCGAAGACATTGAATACTTCGCAGAAGAAAATAAAGATTCTTTTCCTTCTCCAATCTTGACACCGTACAGAACAAACAGCGTTTATCCCCCAGATATGTTCTTTTGATTTCATCGGATACTTTCTCATCTTTCACATAAGAACCGTCATCCAGACCCGTCGGAAGAATCCGGACAGGTGTTGAAATTTCTTGTCGTAAGATAGAATCTCTCATACCGGCAGAAGGCGCCAGCACAAGGTCACATTTGTTCATAAATGATGCCATATACCTGGGAAGCCATTTTCTGCTTTGCTCCAGACATTTTTCCACAGCTGTCCACTCTCGCTTTCCTGAAAACACATTGATGTAATGCAGATATTCCTCATATCTCGTATGATATGTATAGATCAGAGGCAATTGATATCTGCGGCTTAGAGCCACTGCCACATTTCCGATCAACATTGGATGATGCACATGAATCAGATCAAATTTTCTTTTTGCAAATGCTTCCCTTATTCTTGGATCCGTTACATCAGGGATAACCATTCCATTTTCAAATTTTCTTCGGCAAGACCGGTAACGCACTACATCTTCTTGTTCTTCTACTCTCTGGTCTCCTGTCTCTTCATTCTCCAGTTCTCGGTACTCTGGTGCAAATACACAGACTTCATGTCCCCTTTCACGCAGCCCGCATGTCAATCGTTCCACGGACACAGGAACACCTCCCACAAAGGGTTTATAATTGTTTGTCATCATTGCAATCTTCATATCCTTCTCCCCTTCTTATCATCGGTACTGTAAAGTTTTACAGTCCTATTTTTCTTTAAAACCTTATATTTTCAAGGACTTCACCACTTTTTGCATATAAAAAAGCAATGACCCCCTTTTTCGTGTATAATGTAGGCTACCA
>NZ_JBDOHT010000022.1:0-36033 GCF_039832125.1 Dorea chungnamensis
TATTTTAGTGTGCCGTCAAGGGTGGCGTACACTGCCGAAAACTAACATATCTGCAATTTTCAAGGTTCCAATGGAGCCATTTTTTCAGCTCCAATTTTTCATAGGCTACTTTACACTACCTTTTGAAGATAGGGCAGCCGTTTCCAGCTGCCCTGTTTCCTTTTTTATGTTCTTGCCATTCCGTCTACACTGAGCACAACGCCCGTGATATAGGATGCTTCGTCAGATGCCAGGAACACAAATGCATTGGCAATATCCTCCGGCTGACCCAGGCGGCGCAGAGGGATCTGCTTGATGAGCGGATCAATTACTTCCTTGGGAACAGCCTTCATCATATCGGTCAGGGTAATACCGGGAGCGACTGCATTCACTCGAATACCCTTCGGACCCAATTCTCGGGCAAGGGAAACCGTCAGGCCATTGACAGCAAATTTGGATGCGGGATAAGCAAAGCCACTTGGCTGGCCGTAAATGCTGACCATTGAGGAGGTGGAGAGAATAACACCTTGACCTTTTGCAATCATGCACTCACTGGCGGCTCTTGTAGCATTGAACACGCCTTTTACATTCAGATCCATAACCTTATCAAAGGTTTCCTCCGTATACTCGGTAAAGGGAGTGCTTTCGGATACACCGGCATTGTTCACCAGAATATCAATGCAACCGTATTTTGAGGCAGCTTCTCGGAACGCATTGCGGACAGATTCCAAATTGGACAGGTTAGGACTGATTCCCGCAACTGTTGCATCAGGGTACTTTTCTTTCAGCTGCGCAACCGCTTTGTCAGCAGAACCTTGTGAGCTTGCGGTCAGGATTACCGTAGCACCTTCCTTCAAAAATTTGTCTGCGGTAGCGTAGCCAATGCCACGGCTGCCTCCGGTGATGATTGCAACTTTATTTTTCAGTCTCATAAGAATACCTCCTTGTGTTTTGTATTTGTAGTATAACCTGTTTCGGAGGCGCTCTCCGTGATAAAATCACATTTTTCCAAGAAGGAATGATAGAAAAATCATGCCCGTGCATAAATAAAAAGTCACAGTCACGCTCCGATTTGAAGTGTAGACTGTGGTTTTTATTTTACAGGTTCTGCACTTTCAGCCATCTTGATGATTTCGGAATCATCAATTTTGCTTGGAGTGTATTCCAGAACATAAGTGACTTCCGGAGAATAAGTCCAACAGAGAAATGCCGTGTCATCTTTCTTGTAAAGAGCGCCCGGCCAGTCCTGAATCATCATTTCCTCACAGATGTCCATACTGCCAACCGGGAAAAGCACTCCCAGAGCTTCTGTATGTAATCCGGTGATTTTTTCCGGGCCTCCTTCGTAAAATATGAATTGAACAAAATCGCTGCGCCATAGCCTTTGCAGGCCATCGCGCAGCGATTTTGTTCAATTTCAGTTTTAGAGCCGGAAATCGGCATTTGTGGAGGATTTGACGATGGGAAAGGAACTGTCGGAAATGACGCTGGCCGAACTGTGGGAATTGTTTCCCATTTTTCTTGTTCAGCACGATGATAAGTGGAAAAACTACTACAAGGAGATAGAATCCTCAATAATGGACCTGTTGCCAGACTATCCTGTTGAAAGGATCAGTCACATTGGAAGTACAGCGATACAGGGCATATGGGCGAAGAACATTGTTGATGTGATGGTTGAGATTTCTGAAAAAGCCGACATGGAAGAACTGGCACATGTTATGGAGCGGATTGGTTTTATCGGAATGTCCGCTGAAACAAACCGGATTTCACTCAATAAAGGGTATACCAAAGAAGGCTTTGCGGATAAGGTTTATCACATTCATCTCAGATACACCGGAGATAATGATGAACTGTATTTCCGCGACTATCTGAACGAGCATCCGCAGGTCGCAAAGGATTATGAATCTTTGAAGCTGGAATTATGGAAGAAATATGAGCATGACAGAGACGCCTATACAGATGCAAAGACTGAATTCATTCGCAAGTGGACAACAGAAGCCCGCAGGATATATGGCGACAGATACTGACAAATTCCAGTAGAATTGATGTAAATGGACGTAATGGTAAACATCCAATACGTCCATTTTTTTAATATTACACCTATCTTTTTTCGCCACGGACAGGAGCATAGAAAATCAATAGATCAATATACTTTTCTCCGTCTCCCTGCTCTCTATAGTCATACCGTACCATATAATCTCGGATGCTATATCCACGGTAAGGATTGGACAGAGTATACAATTCTTTTGTCTTGAAATCAATCAGACAATATCCTGTGCTTTCCAGATATTCATCATTATCACTGTTTATCTGATCTTCATAAAACTCACATACCTTATCCAGACAATTTTGGCACAACTGATCAATGAGTGATTCACAATCCATGGTATCTTTCTCACCAAGGTGTATATTCGGTTCCGCAATGCATCTATCCGGTTGAGAGTGTGTCATAATAGAACCATACTCCTCTCCAAAAGAATGTACCATTGTGCTCATATGCCCAGAGTCGATCTTTTCATTTCTGTTATCATCGTATTCTCGAATCCGGGTGTCAGTAACCGACATATCTGCCCAATGAATAATCCCAATAGAATCGAATTTATAATAGTAGTCAAGAAGTCCCCCTGCAGGAGTTCCGCATATAAAGCATTGCTCCTTTCTTATGGAGGATTGTAGTGATAGATTTAAATCAGTCTCATCTTTTACTTTCTGTTCTGATTGTTGATTATTATTTGAGCTTTCAACTGTCTGTATCTGACAGCCACAAAGAATAATACTTAAAAGAAATACACAGCATAAATAGTGATATCGTTTCATAACAACCCCCCGAAACAAAAATAAGGACATGCTATGCCGTTTTTTAAGCACAGCTGCCCTTATTTTCTAATGATACCCTGTATATATGCTTTTACCAGCTCTTTTTGATGATCATCCATTGCATCCCAGTCAGAAAGCAGCTGTTTTTGATCGGATGTTAAATCAGGATATTCTTCATCCTCCGTAAAAAATTGAGCGAGAGTAATATCTAATCCATCACATATTTTTTCAAGAGTTTGAATCGTTGGAACGCTCTTTCTGTTTAACAATGTAGAAATAGATGACTGTGCGATTCCAGATTTCTGAGCTAGTCTGTATCTGCTGATTTTTTTCTTTTTACACAACTGCTCAATTTTAGCAATAATATAGTTCTCAGCTTGCAAGTATTCTACACCTCTTTTCCGATATGATACCTTTATTTTACTGAGAAACAAGGTAACTTATCAGATTATATGTACCGATGTATAATACTTAGGTATTGCGATATATACAGTCAAAAAAATAAGGAACAATAACAGTATAGCATATTTATATCTCAGCTTACACCAGTTTTATTATGATGGTTTGATATTAATATTATCAGGTGTATCGAAGTATTTCTCAAATAGATAATAAAGAGCAACAATGAACTGATCTGAGTTTCTTTTTTCATCTACCATCTGTTCTAGAGTCCATCCTTCAATAAATTTATATCTGTATACCCAACATGCAAGGTCACATGCTTCCACAATAATATCCTTAATTATCTTTCCCATGACCTTGTCAAAATCATTGATATTCTCCTGTGGCAGATTTTGAAACGATTCAAGTGGTGGAAGCACTCTACTTTCTTTATCTCTTTTGATTTCATTCATAATAGTTAAAACATGTTCTCTATCTTCATCTGACAGCCTAACATATTCCCACAGTGCCATGATCACTCTTAAATCAGTGTCTCTTTTTAATGGTGGCAACTGAATATATTCATTTTCCATTTTGTTCATTAGTTTCCCTCCTGAAAATCTATTTTATGAAAAAACTCTTTTGACATATTTTCGCACGAAAGCATCATTTTTATATTTTACCATTCATCGCTTTTTCGATAAAGTAAATGCCTCCTTATTTGAACCCGGTCATTTTTGACCGCCTTCAATTATGATAGTACAAACTTACTTAATCTGCTAATTCCTGATTCCAGTATTATTTCCAAAAATATTCCGGCAGCTAAGATAGATATCCCAATACATGAAATAATTACAAGTAAACCGATCTGTAACCAATCCTGATAGAAAATGACAGTAAGAATCACTAGGGCACCGATCAAAAGACCGAACAGCGCCCTTGCAAAGTTATAAATTCCAACACATACTTTGACGATTCCCAGAAGAAACGCCAATACTACGATCGCTGGTAATACGCATACTTTCCCGATTAATTTTAAAACGAACATAGTCATCTCTCCTTTTTATTTTGCTGCTGCATACTGTGGAAAATCATGATTAACTTCTGCTCTGTAATAGCTTTCAATCGTGGTTGGAGCATTAAAGAGTGAAGCCAATATGTATTTCTTAATATTTCGTACCTTTGTCGTGTTTGACCGAAGCATATCCAAAACGTATTGAATGTGATGATAATTAAGCTTCATGAACTTACTCTTCACTAATGATGCCGGATACCAGTTACTTGCGATAAGGATTTTTTCACTACTGGTCATCATGGTCTCCACAATCAACTCAAAGATACCCTCAATGGTTTCTTTCTCTGTTGGATAGGTTATGAGCAGATATTCATATTCGATATTCTCTTTGATCAGAGATTGATATGCCTTAAGCTCTGATTCCTCATCACATCGCTTATCGTCACCAGATATGATTCGATTAGAATCATCAGTCTGATTATTATTTGTTTTATTATTATAAGTATTATTAAGGTCCATATTTTGGACTCCTAGAAGTTGATTTTTTGGACTTTTAGAAGTCCTTATTTTAGACTTCTTGAAGTTTAAATTTTGGACTTCTGAAATTGTATCAGCATTCGATTGCTGCGAGATTATTTCCTGCGGAATAAGAAAATTCTTTACATACATGATAGTATTATTTCCTTGCCCCAGACGACGTTTTTCTATCAGCCCGATTCCTTTATCAGTATCCAGTTCTTGAAGTGATTTTATTGCTTTGTTTCGACTACAATTCAATAATTCTGTTATTTCATCAATACTGCATACGATATAAGCTCTGTTTTCTTCGTCATACCATTTGTTTTTTTGAGAAAGACTCATACGATCTAATAGTAATCCATACAGAATCTTGGCATCATTTGATAGTCCCCGGAAAATCTCATGCGTAATCAGAAGCTTCGGTATTTTGAAGAAACTGAATTGCTCAGATTCATCACCATAATAATAACGAAACTGTGGCTTCTGTTGTTCCATGCGAAGCTCCTCCCTTCCTGAATTTGCACCTCTAGGGTGTCGATTTTTAAACTTCTGAAATGCTTATGCCGGTTGTGAAACAATGAAATTTTTCACATACAAATGATTTGGTAATCCAAACCCTTTTACCTTTTTCTTTACCAATCCAACTGTTTCAAGTTCTTTCAGGTATTCGATTGCCTTTTTCTTTGAAACATTCAGATCCTCTTGCATTTCGGAAATCGGATAAACTACATACACTCTGTTCTCATTATCGATCCATTGATTTTTTGCGGACATTCCCATACGGTCTAAGAGTAATCCATAAAGAAGCTTTGCCTGCAGGGATAGATCGCGAAATTCATCCCCGTACATCAGGCTCTTTGGAATCCTGTAGAAGCTATATTGATCTGCTGATAAACCATAAATATAATCAAAAGCCATTCTCTGCACCTCCTTGTTCTTTCCAGTTGGTAAGAAGTTCCATGATTACTTTTTCCATTTCTGCAGATGTGTAATGTGGTGGAAAGTATTGAGATAATTTCTTTTCTGAAAGAGTTACCTTCTTTTTTGGAATTCTTCCAATTGCATTCTCATTTAAAATATCGATCAGCTGGCTTTGTGTAATTGCTCCATTTAACAATTCTTGACGAAGAATGACTATCTGGTTCTGTTTTACATTTCCATTCTCATGGATGTATTCACATATCCATTGTTGGATTTCTTTGTCAATATAGGAGATTTCAACACCGGCAGTAAACTGTAATCTCTTTGAATCAACCATATCCAATAATTCTGGTATCAGCTCTGTGAGACGGATATATCTTTTTACTTGTGTGCCTGAAATACCATTGTCTTTCCCTATGGACCAAGCTGCCAACTTTGGACCATTATGGTCCGAAGTTAAATCTTGTCTTGCTCCTTGTCGTCTTAATGCTTCCATTTTCATTTTGTATGCAAATGCCTTCTCACTAGGAAGTAATTCTTCTCTCTGGATATTCGAATCTACCATATATACAATGGCTTCATCATCTGACATTTCCCTTACAATGGCAGGTATCATAGTTAATCCAACAATCTTTGCAGCATGCATCCTTCTATGACCGGAGATCATTTCATAACTATCTTCGCCATCTGGACGTACCAAAACAGGAGTTAAGATGCCATTAACTCGAATGCTTTCAACCAAATCCGACATTTTCTCATCATCCAATACTTTAAATGGATGATTTTTAAACATATGGATCATATCAATATCAATTTCTGTCGAGGATTCCGTAGCAGGAACTCCCAATAATTCTTCTACAGTAGTTAATTTCAATTTTTGACCAGTTCTAGTTTTCATGAGATAAAACCTCCTCTGTCAATTTCTTATATGCTTTGGCAACCTTTCCCTTTGGCTCATGAATGTAAATACTTACTCCTTCTAAACTGCATTCTGCAGCTTTGACTGAAAATGGAATATACGTGTTAAATACACCTATTGTTGATTCATAACTCTCACGTAATTTTTGTGTGATATCCTTTGCATAATTTGTCCTGTAGTCCACCATCGTTAGAACAATACCCTCAATCTTTAATTTCTTATTGAGACGCTTCTTTACCATGGAGATGGTTTTGATCAGCTGACACAATCCTTTTACAGGAAGATAGGCTGCAGGAACCGGAATCAATACAGACGTAGCTGCTACCAAAGCATTGATTGGTATCATTCCCAAAGAAGGCATACAGTCAATGATGATGTAATCATACTGCTCTTTAATTTGATCAATATATTCTTTCAGGATATTTTCCCGGCTCATTACATTCGCAAGAAGCACCTCTAAACCAGATAGTTCGATATTGCCTGGTATCAGATCAATCCCTTCCTGATGATGAAGGATCCCATATCCCGGTTCGATTGGTTCCTCGTTAATGATCTTCATCATTACAGATGCAAGAGTATCACTCATATCATCAGGTTCTTCATATCCTAAACTGGCTGTAAGGTTTCCCTGCGGATCATTATCAATTAACAAGACTTTCTTACCTGCTCTGGCAAGTCCTATTCCCAGATTTAACGATACGCTTGTTTTTGCACATCCACCTTTTTGCATTGCAACTGCGATTACTTTACACATAAAATACAATCCCCCTTATAAATCCCAATATTTATCCATCCATATTTTCAAGATATCGATGATCTCACGTTTCATTTTTTCCACGGTATAATCTTTTGGAAAATACTTCTTTAGCTGTTCGGTCTTAAATGTCACCCTTGAAATATCTTCCCTCTTTATTTCACAAAGAATGTCTTTTAGATCATCCTCTGTCAGTTCATTGCTTTGACTTAACCTTTTGATTCTCTGTGCCTGAGATAGTGATGGTGTTGCCTGTGCGTAGTCCATTGCTTCCAGAAACCATTTCTGTTCTTCTTCTTTTAGAAATGCAATCTCAACTGCAGCACTGATCGATAATTGATCATCATCCAACTTGGTAAGCAATTCCGGAATAAGCTCCGTAAGTTTTAGATATCTTTGTATCTGCTTTGTGCTTTCTCCATATTCCTCAGCCAGTATTTCAACAGTCCTTTTTCCTTTTGTTTTGTGGACAACTCGTCCACGAACATTGTTATTTCCTTTCTTTTTCATCACATCGTATCTCATCTTATAAGCATGAGCCTTTTCACTGGGGCTGATATATTCCCTTTGAAGATTCGAATCAACCATTGCTACAATGGCTTCATCATTTTTCATGACTTTGATGATGACCGGAACCTTGGTATATCCAAGCTGTTTTGCTGCGAACTTTCTTCTGTGACCAGAAATTATTTCGTAATATCCTTCCGGAACAGGTCTTACAATCAAAGGATTAAGTATTCCATATTTCTCAATACTGTCTTTCAATTCCACCATGCTCATGTCAGCAGTCACTTTAAATGGATGGTTCTTGAAAGCTCTTAACCGATTGATATCCAGTTCCAATACCTGATCTCCCTCTGCAGATCCAATGTTCATTATTTCTTCTGACATCTGTAACTCCTTTCTTTTGTGAACGACAAAAAAGCCCGTTCAGTCCAAATCATTCTTGATAAAGATTGATTCGAACCAAACGAGCTTGTCGATCGTTGGTGGTGGCAGTGCCATCAAAATGAAATTGTTTCCTGCTAACAGTTGGTGGCAGATATTTTGCTTTCTCTTTCTTGATTTCTACAAAAGCTAATATTTACTCCGATTGACAGACCTGATAATCACTTTCCACATGGCTCTTCCCATTTGGTGGCAATTACCCTTTCAAAACGTTGGTGGCATTTCGATAAATTTGGTGGCATTTGCCTTGATTTCTGCCATCAATTGGTGGCAATTATCATGAGATATTTGCCTTTCTGCTAACAAAAGGCGGACGCACGTGAGTCAATCAAAACCACTGCATTTCCGCCTTTGCCTAGCGTCTCCGGGAGGATTTGAACCTCTGACCCCTCGCTTAGGAGGCGAGTGCTCTATCCAGCTGAGCTACGAAGACATATCCGATTTTTGGCTTAAAATAAGGCTTTCTGGCACTTCTTAAGCTTCCGGATCGGTAGCCGGTTATTCAATTACTTATGCTTTCTGGATGAATTGCTCCATCCAACTTTCCTCGATACATTCGCCTTTGGTGGCAAGCTATATAACACTTACTTTGACAGATTCGAACTATCGAGTTCTTTTTCCTATAGTTCAAAGGCGTCAGGCAAGCCCCTTCCTTAGGAGGCACTTGTTATATCCATTTAACTAAGAGAACATTTGCACTTTTCATATTCTAACATTTACAGAAAAGAAAATCAAGTGTTGGTTGGGTACAGGGTATTTTACGTTTAGGTACACCACATTTTTTAATTGGGGACGTAGACTTTTTAAAAAAGTCTACGTCCCCAATTAAAAGTTTATTCTACCCTGCATCCACACATTTCCTTTGAATCTTCTGCCAACCGCCGGTTCCCCTATCACTTCTTTTACCGGAACACAGATGTCAAAATTCAATCCATTAACTTCTAATTTCATTACATAAATCTGTTCTTGTGTTTCTTCATTAATGATCTGCTGCAATTCTAATATCTCACCTAAGATTGCATAATGATCACACTCAATGCCATGTGGCATGATATATGTGTCTACAATACTGAATACATCTTCCGATGCCAGACGCCTTGATACTTTCGAGTATGTATCAATATCATCCATTGTAAGACTTTCGATTGCCGAAGGATCTCCACTTTTCGCAGCGCTTACAAGCAACATTCTGTTATGAACTTCTTCTTGTTGTCTTCTTTCTTGTTCTTTATCTTTCAACACCGGAAGCAATATTGTGCCTCCGGTGGAAAGTCCGGATAATGTAACGGATGTATACTTAATTCCTTTTTTTGACATCTGTTTTTCTTTCATGTATTCTATTGTATTTTGCAGATGAAAGATTAAGTTAATCCCTATCTTTACATCTTCACAGATTCCAACATATGCTTCTTTGTCCATTCGTTTCTCTATACACACATCGGCATATGATGTAATTCCTGTTCCAAAAAAGTATGGATAATAATATTGTCTTTCAAATGATTCATTGACATCCATATCACCACACAGGGCAATTCCCATTCCCGCACCATATTCTTTTTCATATTCACAGAAATCAGTTTCTTCATCCTGTCCGATTAGATTATGCTGGGTAAATGAATTCTCAACTTGTGTAAGAATCTTATTCAGTTCTTTTTTACTGCTGATGTTTCCAAATCCAATAGCTTTTAGATATTGATGCATATTATTTCCTTACAAATACTATTTCTTAGGTATCAGTTTTTCTGTTCCACCCATATATGGTCTAAGTACTTCAGGTATTCTTACTGTTCCATCTGCCTGAAGATTATTTTCCAGGAATGCAATTAGCATTCTCGGTGGAGCTGCGACTGTATTATTGAGGGTATGGGCAAAGTATTTTCCATCTGCTCCTTTTACGCGGATACCAAGTCTTCTTGCCTGTGCATCACCTAGATTTGAACAGCTTCCTACTTCAAAGTATTTCTTCTGTCTTGGAGACCATGCTTCTACATCACAAGATTTTACTTTCAAGTCTGCAAGGTCACCAGAGCAGCATTCCAAAGTACGTACTGGAATATCCATAGAACGGAACAGATCTACAGTGTTCTGCCATAATTTGTCATACCACATCTTACTTTCTTCTGGCTTACATACTACGATCATTTCCTGTTTTTCAAACTGGTGAATCCTGTATACTCCACGCTCTTCAATTCCATGTGCTCCTTTTTCTTTACGGAAACATGGTGAATAGCTAGTCAATGTCTGAGGAAGCTGATCTTCTGTCAACATTGTGTCAATAAATTTTCCAATCATAGAATGTTCACTGGTCCCAATCAGATACAGGTCTTCGCCTTCAATCTTATACATCATGGCATCCATTTCAGCGAAACTCATAACACCTGTCACAACATTACTTCTGATCATAAATGGAGGAATGCAATATGTGAATCCACGTCCAATCATAAAGTCACGCGCATAAGCAAGAACTGCAGAATGAAGTCTCGCAATATCACCCATCAGATAATAGAATCCATTACCTGCTACTCTTCCTGCACTTTCAAGATCAATTCCATTAAAGCTTTCCATAATCTCTGTGTGATATGGAATCTCGAAATCTGGAACCACAGGCTCACCATACTTTTCAATTTCAACATTCTGACTGTCATCTTTTCCAATTGGTACAGATGGATCGATGATATTTGGAATTGTCATCATGATTTTCTTTATCTTTGCTTCTACTTCTTTTTCTTCTGCAGACAAACTTTCTACTCTGTCAGCATTCTCCTGAACTTTTTTCTTTAATTCTTCTGCTTCTTCTTTTTTGCCCTGTGCCATACATGCACCGATTTCTTTTGAAATCTTATTTCTGTCAGCACGGAGTGCTTCTACTTCTTGCTTAATATCTCTGTTTTTCTGATCTAATTCTAATACTTCATCAACCAGTGGTAATTTTTCATCCTGAAATTTCTTTTTGATGTTTTCCTTTACAACATCTGGATTCATTCTTACAAATTTAATGTCTAACATGTTCATTTCCTCCTCATTTTTCGTATGTTGAATTATTTATTCTTTATATCTTTGATATCCATATCATAGTTTTCGAAGATTGCTTTATCTAATGCTTCTGCCTCTTCTTCAGCTAACTCGACATAGCTCTCACCCTTTAGGATTTCCTTTACATAGGTATAACATCCTTCTCTGCTGTGCATTGCATTGATGACCCAACCACTATTGTTTCCATCTAACATTGCTAACGCAAAGCTTAATTTACCGCCCATCTCATTAAACGCATCGTATTTTACAATTCCAACTTTTTGATAATTTCTATCTAGTTTTTTGTTGATTTCTTTAATTTCCATACGATTTTGTTTTGTTACTTTAAGAATAGATTCTATTTCTTCTACTCTTTCTTTCATACTCTCTTCAAGAGTCTTTCCATCTTTCCCCTTCATAAACGTGTTATAACTACTTTTTAATCTATTATATTTTAATGTAACATTCACATATAACACGAATAGAACAATAATTAAAATTAATAAGAAGATAAGTATGAATGCTGGATCAATTCCCAGTGCTTTCAGTATCTTACTTTCCATATTTTATTCTCCCCTTTTTATGCTCATTATCATTTCGAACATACGTTCTAATTCTTTATCAGAATAATATTCTATTTCTATTTTCCCCTTACCATTCCCTTTTGATGAGATGTTTACTTTTGTTCCCATCACTTCTTTCATTTTTTCGGCCAGATCATTGTATATAAAATCATTCTCAACAATTTTCTTTTCTTTTGGTTTTTTTGGATTTTTAATATCTTTAATTAATTTTTCTGTCTCACGTACACTTAGTTTTTCATCAAAAATCTTATTTGCCAAAATATATTGCTGTTCTTTATCATCAATAGCCAAAAGTGCTCTTGCGTGTCCAGTTGTTATCATATCATCTATGATCATTTGTTGGACTTTTTCATTTAATTTTAAAAGTCGCATTGAATTGGTTACTGCGGTTCTACTTTTAGATACTCGTTCTGCGACTTCATCTTGCTTCAGATTAAACTCTTCCAAAAGTCTTTTGAACGCCATTGCTTCTTCAATTGGATTTAAATTTTCTCTTTGTATATTTTCAATCAATCCAATTTCAACAATTTCTTGTTCTGTATAATCTTTCACTATTACCGGTACTTCTTTTATGCCCGCAAGTTTAGCAGCTCTCCATCTTCTTTCCCCGGCGATAATTTCATAATAATCTTTTCTTTTTCTTACCAAAAGTGGCTGCAACACGCCGAATTGTTTAATTGAATCTGCCAGTTCTAATAATGCATCTTCTTCAAAATTCTTTCTTGGCTGGTCTCGGTTTGGTTCTACCATATTGATTTTCATCATTTGCTCGCCTGATTTAACATCAGATATGGTATCCTTTTTGGGTCCTGATTCTGTTTCGGCTGGCTTTACACTTCTGTTATCTGGAATCAGACTGTCAAGTCCCTTTCCTAATCCCTTTTTCTTTACTGCCATATCATTCTCCCCTATACATTTATTCCTGTCCTCTATTCATCACTTCATCAGCAAGTCTCCTATAACTATCTGCTCCTGCTGATTTTGCATCATACTGGTTGATTGGCATTCCATAACTTGGTGCTTCTGCAAGTCTTATATTTCTAGGAATTATTGTCTTATATATATTCTGCTGTAAATTGTCCTTTACATTTTCTACGACCTGTAATGATAAATTTGTTCTTGCATCATACATTGTAAATACTACGCCTTCTATCTCTAGAACTGGATTAAGTCTTTCCTTTACTAACTCTACTGTATGTATTAATTGACTTAATCCTTCCAATGCATAATACTCACATTGAATAGGTACTAATACTGAATCTGCTGTAGTCATTGCATTAATGGTTAACATACTCAATGATGGCGGACAGTCAATAATTACATAATCATAGGCATCTTTTATCTTTTCGATAGCTTTTTTTACAATATACTCTTTTTCATCAATTCCTATTAATTCAATTTCTGCCGCTGACAAATCCACATTTGCAGGAAGTATATCCAGATTTTCCAAAGCATTTTTCTGTAATACTTCTTCTACTTCAGATTCACCTATTATCAAGTCATATATTGTCTTTTCCACAGAATTTTTATCTAATCCTAATCCACTTGACATATTTCCCTGTGGATCCATATCAATGGCAAGAACTTTTTGACCCTTTTCGGCAAGGCAGGCAGATAAATTAATTGCAGTTGTAGTCTTTCCGACTCCACCTTTTTGGTTAGCAATTGCTATAATTCGTCCCATCTGTTAATCACCTTTCTTTCAGGATGTTTCTAGTATATCACTTTTTAAACAAGTTATCCATAGAATGTTTATTTCGATTTGCATATTTTATATTTTTTATAAATGTTTCACGTGAAACATTTCATTTTTGTTAATTTTTATTTTATTGAATTATATATTAAAAGTAGCATATAGTTAATCATATTCTTATTTATATTTGCTTTCTTATAAATGTTTCACGTGAAACATTTACTCTATATTAGTTTTTATTGTTTCACGTGAAACAAATTTTAATTTATAATTTTGTATTAAAGCAAAATGTGAAATTTATTTTTATCTATAATCATATATAACTTTATAATTATACCAATCAACAAAAAAATTATATTTATTTTTTTATATTCTATTTAACCTATATATAGATATTGGGGTTTAAACCCACTATGATGATTACGGATTATTCCGTGCTTCGCACTCTCACAATTCGCCCAAATATTCGCATATTTTGGGATTTATATTTCACTTTTATCCTCACATTGGGGCAGATCCCAAGGACTTTCACTCACTTATGAGCAAGCTCATATAAGTTTAAACCTTTTTATTTTTGAATTATATATATGATGTTGGGGTCAAAAGCCCCCAACTGCGATGCTTACGGATTGTTCCGTGCTACGCACTCCCACAATCCGCCCCAATATTCGCATATCGTGGAATATACATCCCACTTTTATGCTCACATCGGGGCGGGTCTCAAGGCCTTTCACCTACTTATGAGCAAGCTCATGCGGGTTCAGACCTTTTGACCCTGGCATCATATATATAAATTACAATTATATAATGTATGTATTTATTCTGGTTTTTTAAATAAAAGATAAACTTAATTCAAATGATTTTGTCTCTTTTTATCTATTTTTTATTTTAATATATTCTACTAAATTACATTGACTAACTATAAGACTAGCTGATTTCTAGAAATTATATTAAAGAATTAAGCCAGTTTAAATCAAGTATGACTATAAAGTATATAAAAGTACATATCATATACATAAGTTAAAAGGCTAATAATAGTCTTGTTAATTAAAATTTTTATAATCATATTTTTGTTCATCAATACTCGTATCTATATAAACTATTACTTTAACTAAACTAATCCATTTTTTCTTTTATTATAATTATTGCTACATAATTCTTTCAACAAAAAATCACTAACAGAACATTATTAAATTTTATGTTTCACGTGAAACATTTACACTACTTTTAATCTGTAGTATAATAAATATAGTAAAAATAAACTTTTATAATTAATGAGGTGTAATTATGGGTTGGAAAAGAAAACTTGCTACAGGCATAACGTTAATTAGTGCGTCTACAGCTGCGATACATATGATAAATAAAATAATATACTTTTCTGCAACATTAGATAATTTGTTGAGTAACCCATCTGGTTCATATTATGAATGGAAATTTGGTAAAGTTTATTATACTGCAAAGGGCCAGGGTAAACCTTTACTTCTTATTCATGATTTGAATACTTATAGTTCAGGATATGAATGGCATGATATAATTTCAGAATTATCTAAGAATAATACCGTCTATTGTATAGATTTATTAGGATGTGGACGTTCTGATAAACCTAACCTTACATATACTAATTATTTATATGTACAATTAATTGATGATTTTATTAAACATGTTATCGGAAGTAAAACAGATATAATAGCAACTGGGGAATCTGCTGCAATTACGATTGCAGCCTGTCAGAATAACCAATCAATTATCGATAAGATATTAATGGTAAATCCATTAACATTGAATACACTTGAAAGAATTCCAAGTAAACGCACAAAAATTCTTGCTAAATTAATTAATTTTCCTGTTATCGGAACATTCTTATATAATATGCTGACTAAGAAAAAAGATATCGAAGATTTATTTCATAACAAGTTTTTCTATGACTTTCACAATGTTGAAAGCAGTTTAATAAATACATATTATGAAACTGCCCATTCGAGCGTCTCTTCTTCTAAGTACTTATTTGCAAGTCTTGTTGGACATTATACAACTGTAAATCTAAAACATTGTTTAGAAAAATTAACAAATAGCATTTATATCATTAACGGGAAAGAAAGAGATGAAAGTGAAAGTATATCAAAAGAATATGAAAATATATTACCTTCTATAGAATCTATATATATCGATAAATCAAATTATCTTCCTCAATTAGAAAGAAGTAAAGAATTTATAGATCAAGTAAAAATCTTTTTAGAAGATGATTTTTAATCCGCATAACTAAAATAAATTATAAGAAAACTATAAGAAAAAGCTCTGTATGACAAATTCATACAGAGCTTTTTCTGCCAAACAAACATAAACTTGTTATTTTAAAGGTTCTTTTGAAGGCAAACCAGCTTTTCGGGGATATTTTTTTCCTGTATTCTTTATTTTTTCTATTTTTATAAAAGAACGATTAATATCAGTTCCCGGAAGCTGAAATTTTACCACATTATCAAGTTTTCCGCCAAGTATTGAAATTGCTTTTTTGGATTCTAATACTTCATCATCAACATCACCTGATTTATAAGAAATAAACATACCCCCTACACGTATATATGGCAGACAATATTCTGACAACGTAGATAGATTAGCAACTGCTCTTGATACACACAAATCATATCTTTCTCGATAATCATCTTTTTTTGCAAAGTCTTCTGCTCTACCATGAATTGTATATATACCATCAAGCTTTAATTCATCTATCACCGAATCTAAAAAATTAATACGTTTATTCAGAGAATCCAAAAGTGTAATTTTTAAATGAGGAAATGCAATTTTAAGTGGAATTCCCGGAAATCCGGCACCGGTTCCAACATCAATTACAGTATTTATCTCAGACAAATCAAAAATATTTACAATGGAAAGACTGTCTACAAAATGTTTTTCTATAACCTCTTCATATTCTGTGATTCCTGTAAGATTCATTACTTTATTCCATTCTACCAGCATAGAATAAAATGTATCAAACTGTTTCTTTTGTATTTCATTAATCTGAATATTTAATTCTTTTAATTTAATTTCTAATAATTGATTCATGCCCTGCTCCAATATGTTATCTAATGCCCTCCACTGAGATATACTAATAGTACTGATATATCTGCCGGGGATACTCCTGATATACGAGATGCCTGTCCAATGGAAATTGGACGATACTCTTTTAATTTTTGTACAGCTTCAATTCTAAGACTCTTCACTGCATCGTAATCAATATCTTCTGGGATTTTTTTATTTTCAAGTTTTTTAAATTGCTCTACTTGTTTTTTTTGTCTGCTAATATATCCATCATATTTTAAAGAAATATTTACCTGCTCAATTACTTCTTCTTTAAGATCAACAGGAAGTTCTGGTCTGTTAACATCTATTTCCTTTAAAGCTTCATAAGATAATTCGGGACGACGAATCAATTCAGCAAGTGAAGATCCTGATGTTAATGGTGTACTTCCAAAGGATTCTAACAATTTCTGTACCTTATCTGTATTTCCAATATTAGCATGCTTTAATCTTTCTATTTCTGATTGAATCAGTTCTTCTTTTTTCAAAAGTCTCTGATATCTTTCTTCTGATATCAGACCAATCTCATATCCTTTTTTTGTCAATCTCTGATCAGCATTATCCTGTCTTAACAACAGACGATATTCTGCTCTGGATGTCATCATCCTATATGGTTCATGGCTTTCTTTTGTTACCAGATCATCTATCAACACTCCAATATAGGCTTCTGAACGGTCTAAGATCAAAGGTTCTTTTTCTTGCAATTTTCTTGCAGCATTGATTCCTGCAACAAGTCCCTGAGCTGCTGCTTCTTCATATCCTGAACTTCCATTAAACTGACCACCACTAAATAATCCTTCAATTGTTCGAAATTCTAATGATGGTTTCAATTGTCTTGCATCAATACAATCATATTCTATTGCATAAGCATTTCTGACAATTCGGACATTTTCAAGACCTGGAACTGTACGATACATCGCATA
The DNA here is from genome assembly GCF_039832125.1 of Dorea chungnamensis. NCBI lineage: Bacteria > Bacillati > Bacillota > Clostridia > Lachnospirales > Lachnospiraceae > Dorea > Dorea chungnamensis. The sequence continues at coordinate 17,541 of NZ_JBDOHT010000022.1, forward strand.
CTGAACATCTTCCGGTAAAGAACTGGACATTCCACCGATATACATTTCATTTGTTTCCAGGCCTTCTGGCTCAATAAATACCTGATGTCTCTCTTTATCTGCAAATTTTACAACTTTATCTTCAATCGAAGGACAATATCTGGGACCTGTACCCTCAATCATCCCGGAAAATAACGGAGATCTGTCCAAATTATTACGAATAATTTCGTGCGTCTTTGAATTCGTATAAGTCAACCAACAAGAGACCTGATCTATCTGTACATCATCTGGATTCGTAGTAAAAGAAAATGGTACAACTCTATCATCGCCTACCTGTTCTTCCATTTTGCTAAAATCAACCGTATTTTTATCAATTCTTGCAGGTGTTCCGGTCTTAAAGCGATACATCTTAATTCCTAATTCTTTCAGACAATCTGTCAGATAATTGGCAGCCTGAAGACCATTAGGACCAGTATCATTACTCACATCTCCATATATACATCGGGCTTTCAGATATGTTCCGGTACAAAGTATTATGGCTTTACAATTATATATTGCACCAGAAAATGTCTGAACGCCTGTAACCTTCCCATGTTCCGTTAATATATTGACCACTTCAGCCTGCTTAATTTCAAGATTCTCTTGATTTTCTAATACCTGACGCATCGTTCTGCTATAATGTGCTTTATCAGCCTGCGCACGAAGAGAATGTACGGCGGGTCCTTTAGACTTATTGAGCATCTTTGACTGTATAAAAGTACGGTCAATCACTTTTCCCATTTCTCCTCCCAGAGCATCAAGTTCTCTGACAAGATGTCCTTTAGAACTTCCTCCTATATTAGGATTACATGGCATCAATGCTATACTGTCAACACTAACTGTAAATACTATTGTTCGAAATCCAAGTCTGGCTGTGGCAAGTGCAGCTTCGCACCCTGCATGTCCTGCACCGATTACTGCCACATCATATTCATCATTATTTACCCATGCAGAATTTGCTGAATATCTCATTAACCAAATCCTCTCCTATCGTTTCACCAGTTATACTTCCAAGAGACTCATACGCATCTAACAAATCAATAGAATAAAAATCTTCCGGCATCCCCGAATCAATACTTTCTATCACACGCTGCAAAGATGCATAAGCATCCTGAAGTGCTGTCTTATGCCTGATATTTGTAATATAAATCTCATCGTTAAATGAAAGATTTCCTTCAAAAAACATATTTTTTAAAACTTCTTCAAGTTTTTCAATTCCCAAGTTATTCTTTGCAGATACCTCTATTATAGGAGTTGTAAACTTTTTAATTTCTTTAAAATTATTTTCTTTTGCAAGATTACTTGCAAAATATGCTTTTTTCACGTTTTCTTCCGTTACTATCATATCTAAATCTGACTTATTTAGCAAGATAATTGATGGTTTATCCTGTATTATACCAAAAATTTCTTCATCATTTTTATCTAATGGAGAGGATGCATCAATTACGTATAGAATAAGATCCGCTTTATCTGCATAGCTTTTTGCTTTTTCTACACCAATTTTTTCAACAACATCTTTTGTGCTTCTAATTCCTGCAGTATCCATAATATTTAAAGATATCCCCTGCAGATTTATATGTTCTTCCAGAACATCTCTGGTTGTTCCTGCAATATCAGTAACGATTGCACGGTCTTCTCCAATTAACACATTTAATAAAGAAGACTTTCCTGCATTTGGCTTACCTAATATAACAGTCTGTATGCCTTCTTTTATAATTCTCCCATCGTCACACGTATTTAATAATACTTTGATTTCATTCATTAACTTATCTACAACAATCTTAAGTTTTTTGCCATAACCATCTACACTGATATGTTCAGGATCATCCAATGCCGTCTCTATAAATGCTGTGTGGTAAATTATTTCATTTCTTATATTACTAATTTTCTCTTTTAAATTTCCTTTTAATTGATGTAAAGAACTTTGAAGAGCATATTCATTTTGAGAAACAATCAGATCTCCTACTGCTTCTGCCTGAGAAAGATCGATCCTTCCATTCAAAAATGCTCTTTTTGTAAATTCTCCAGGTTCAGCCGGTCTTGCACCATTTTTAATCAGTATCTCAAGAATTCTTTTTACAATATATACACCGCCATGACAGTTAATTTCTACAGTATCTTCTCCTGTATAACTATGAGGTCCTCTCATTAACATTACGAGAACTTCATCTACAGTATCTTCACAATCCATAATGTATCCATAATGAATTGTATGTGATTTTTGATCTGATAACTTTTTATCTCTCTTTCCTTTATAAATCTTATCAGCAATCTCAAAAGAGTCTGAACCACTCATTCTGACAATTCCAATTCCTGAATTGCTCATAGCAGTAGAAATTGCCGCTATTGTTGTATTATATTGATTTTTCATGGTTTCCTCCATTATCATCTTTATTTGAATAGAATAAGAAAGTAGGGATTTTTCAACCCCTACTTTCTATCATTTATCTACGTACAAGTGTTACTACAACTCTTCTATATGGTTCCTCGCCCTCGCTATGTGTGGATACAGCCGGATCAGACTGTAATGCTGAGTGGATAATTCTTCTTTCATATGGATTCATAGGCTCCAAAGAAACTGTTCTTCTTGTTCTCTTTACTTTACTTGCAATATTCTTTGCAAGATTTTCAAGAGTTTCTTTTCTTCTTCTGCGATAATCTTCTGTATCGAGTTTTACTCTTACATATCCATCCTGCATCTTATTTGCAACTCTATTTGTCAAATATTGAAGGGAATCAAGAGTCTGTCCACGTTTTCCAATCAGAATTCCCATATTGCTTCCTTCCATATCAATAGAAAGTGCTCCCTCTTCATCTACAGTAGATGTAACCTTTACATCTTTCATATCCATTGCATTTAATACATCATAGATAAACTTCTCACATGCTTCTATTGTCTGAGGTTCAATTTTGGCAAGTTCAACTTCTTTTCTCTCAGCTGCAGAAGATTCTTTTACAGGTTCATCATGCTTTTCTTTCTTTTCTTTCTTTTCTTTTCTATCCTTAGAAATGTTCTTCTTCTTAGGTTCTTTCTTTGGATATTCCTTCACAGGTTCTTCCTTTGGAATCTCTACTTCTTCAATTTCTTTCTTTTCTTCAACAACAACTTTTTTGCGTGCCTTAATGACAGCTTGTTTCATTCCAATTCCTAAAAAACCTGCACTGCCTTTTTCAATAACTTCATAATCTAACTGATCACTTGTTACACCTAATTGAATTAATGCTTCTGTAATTGCATCATCCAGATTTTTTGCTGATACAGTAATATAATCCATAACAGCCGCCCCCTAATCATTTTCATTAAATTTCTTAACCATATTTGCTTTTGCTGCAAGACTTCCTGCCTTTGCATTATTTGCATTTGCTTTCGCTTTTGCGATCTTTTCTTCTTTTTCTTTCTCACTCATACCAGATACATTGAGTTTTGCAGAATCCTTGATACCTCTGGTATTTGTCTGTGCCATTGCATTAATTCTTTCGGCTTTTTCACTTCTCTGTGCTTTTTTCTTTTCTGCTTTCTCTTTATTTTTTTCAATCAGATCTTCTACAGACATTTTAGAAAGATGCTTATTAATAAATACTTGCTGAACCATACGAACAACCGCACTTACAATCCAGTAAAGACCAATACCTGATGCCAGTGTAAATACCATGAATACAGAGAAAATAGGCATTGTATAATTCATTGTATTCATAGTACCTGCCATCGGATTATCTTTATCCATCTGCTGTCCTGAAATTGCCTGTGATAATTTGATACTTCCGAACTGTGTCAATCCAGACAATACTGGCAATACAACTGCTGTAATAATAATTACAACTGCGGGAAATGCATAAGAACCACTATTCTTGATCATTGTGATCGGAGATATTGTAAGATCAGGAATTGTAAGGAAACTATTTACCGCTGCAGGTGCATTCTTTATTGCAGGTACATAATTCTGAATATCATAGATGACCGGATATAGAGCAAATAGCAATGGCATCTGGATTAACATTGGAAGACATCCACCAGTCATAGAGGTTCCATATTTATCATAAACCTGCTGGATTTCTTCCTGTTGCTTCATCATAGAAGCCTGATCTTTTTTATTTCTATATTTTTTCTGAATTGCCTGAATCTCCGGATTCATTACAGAAGTCATCTTTGACGTTCTCTGTTGCTTAATGGTAAGAGGCATCATACATGTATATACCAAAACAGTATAAATGATAATTGATAAACCAACTAAACCAGTGTCGCTTGGTAAAACATTATCTAATATCGTATAGATAAAGTTCATAACTTTACCTAACAGCCAGCAAATCTGACCTACAATCGGCCAATTCGCTGCAGTCAGTAAACTCACAGTCATAATTTTTTCCTCCCTATTGTTGTAATTCTTTTTTAAGGAACAGGGTCGTATCCACCCTTGGCAAACGGATTACAACGAAGTATTCTCCATGCTGCCATGAGTCCACCTTTTAATGCACCATATTTTTCAATTGCCTCTACTGCATATTGAGAACAAGTTGGATAATAGATACAGGTAGAATACCCTTTCAGCCCGGATAGATACTTCTGATAGAACTTAATACAGCCTAACAGAATCTTTTTCATAATACGTTACCCCTAATCTATAATTTCATGAAGATGACCCAAATGGAGCATTGCGCTGTCAATTTCCTTATAACTTTTACCTTTAGCGCCTATTCTTGCTATCACAACTATATCAAATCCACATTTGAATCTATCTTCTTGTAATCTATAGCTTTCTCTGATTAATCTTGTTAATCTGTGTCGTACTATACTGTTACCTACTTTTTTACTTACCGATATTCCTAATCGATTCTGACTGGTCTTATTATCTAGTACATACATGACCAGATACTTATTTGCATAGGATATCCCATGTTTATAAACATTCTGAAAATCCTTATTTTTTTTCAATGATTCGGAATATTTCATTGACTAATTCTCCCAATTTTTGTAGAAGAAAAGGCCACATATATGCGGCCTACGCTGATAATCTCTTTCTTCCTTTTGCTCTTCTGCTTGCAAGTACTTTTCTTCCACCTGCTGTGCTCATTCTAGATCTAAATCCATGAACTTTAGCTCTTTGTCTCTTTTTTGGCTGGAATGTCATTTTCATAGATATCCACCTCCTTATATTTTATAAGGGAATAATCCCACTTTTTTTCTAAAGACATCATTTTTGATTATATTAAAAAAATGCCTCTACGTCAAGCAAAACCTGGATTTTTCTAAATTAATTTATCCACAAAATGTGGATAACACGTGGATTTTAAGTGGATAACGTGTGGATATCATTTATTTTTTTTATTTTTATCTCGAATATCTGCATTTTAAACTTGTGAATAAAGTTATCCACACTGATTAAAGATTGCTTAAATCTCTATTTTGATGTAGAATAGTAAAGAGTGGGTTATTATTTAAAATACCACGAATTGGATAGAATTAGGAGTTTATTGTAATGAACATTGTGAAGGAAAAGTGGCCTGAAATTATTGAACATCTTAGAGTAGAACATGAACTGTCCAACGTATCATTCTCGACTTGGATACAACCTCTGAAAGTATATGATGTCATCGATAATACTGTATTTATTTTGGTAAATATGAATGCCAGTGTAGAATATATTGAAAAAAAATATCTTCTTCCGTTGAAAGTTTGTATTGCTGAAATTACCGGTATTGAATTTGAAGTTGTGTTCATCTCCGAAGATGATGACAAATTGAATGAAATTCAAAGCATGTCTATTGAAGCAACAAATAAAAAGAAGACAAAGTCCGCTGCTGAAAAGGCAGGACTGAATCCAAAATATACTTTTGATACTTTTGTTGTAGGAGGTAACAATAATTTTGCTCATGCAGCTTCACTTGCAGTAGCAGAATCTCCTGGCGAAGTGTACAACCCATTGTTTTTATATGGAGGAGTTGGACTTGGAAAGACTCATCTTATGCATTCGATTGCACACTTTATTTTAGACAAAAATCCAAAAAAGAAGGTATTATATGTCACTAGCGAGACATTTACAAATGAACTGATCGAAGCATTGAAAAATGGTAAAACAGCAGGCAATGAATCTGCAATGTCTAAATTCCGCGACAAATACCGCAATAACGATGTTTTGTTAATTGATGATATTCAATTCATCATTGGAAAAGAAAGTACACAGGAAGAATTCTTCCACACTTTTAATCATCTTCATACTTCTGGAAAGCAGATCATTATCTCCAGCGATAAGCCTCCAAAAGATATCGAGACCTTGGAGGCACGACTTCGCACACGTTTTGAATGGGGATTGATTGCTGATATATCATCCCCAGATTATGAGACACGTATGGCAATTCTCCAGAAGAAGATCGAACTTGATCATCTGGAAAAATATAATATACCACGTGATGTTCTGGAATACATTGCTACAAATGTAAAAACAAATATCCGTGAACTGGAAGGTTCACTTAATAAACTGATTGCTCTTTTCAAATTAAATAATAACGGGCCAATCGATATTACCCTGGCGGCAGAAGCATTAAAAGACATTGTTTCTTCTAATAATAGAGAAGTAACTCCAGAATTGATTCTGGATATTGTATCTGAACACTTCGGTGTATCCATTGCTGATTTAAAGAGCAATAAACGTAATGCAGATATTGCAAATCCACGGCAGATCACCATGTATCTGATTCGTACCATGACTGAGACACCTTTAAAAGCAATTGGTATCATTCTGGGAGGTAAAGATCATTCTACTGTCAAATATGGAGTTGAAAAAATTACTGCAGAATTAAAAACAGATGAAACTTTATCTAATACAATTAATATAATAAAGAAGAAAATCAATCCTGCATAATGTTTATAACATGTGGACAACCTTCGGATAAGATGTGGATAATCAGGTATAATTCATTTTTTTTAGAAATAAAAAAGTATTTAAAGACAAGTTATCACCAGTACTTCCACATCAGATTCAAAGCTGTTCCACAGACATTTCAAAACCTGAAACACTGATAAATAAAGGGCTGAAAGCAGTTATCCTCTTTTCCACAGCCCCTAATAAGAAGGAGACGTAATTATTTAATATATATATTTATTTATGTCCCCGTGAAAGGAGTTATACACATGAAAATAATTTGTAATAAATCCAATTTGGTAAAAGGAGTTAGCACAGTATCTAAAGCAGTACCATCAAAAACAACGATGCCAATTCTGGAATGTATCTTAATTGATGCTACAAATGATATTATACGATTGACTGCAAACGATATGGAATTAGGAATTCAGACAGATATTGAGGGAGAGATCATTGACCGTGGAATGATAGCCATTGATGCCAAGATATTTTCAGAGATTGTAAGAAAGCTCCCAGACAATGAGATTACCATCGAAACGGATGAGAATCTTCAGACTGTTATTACCTGTGAAAAAGCAAAATTTGATATTGCAGGAAAGCCTGGAGAAGAATTCTCTTATCTTCCAATTATTGAAAAAGAAGAATCCATTGAAATATCTCAATTTACTTTGAAAGAAGTTATCAGACAGACAATCTTTTCTATTGCAGATACAGAAAGCAACAAATTAATGACCGGAGAATTATTTGAGATAAAAAATAATATTCTGAGAGTCATCTCTTTGGATGGACATCGTATATCCATTCGTAAAATAGAATTGAAAGATTCAGTAAGTGATAAAAAATTAATTGTTCCAGGAAAGACTTTGATTGAAGTAAGTAAGATTCTGTCTGGAGAAGTAGAAAGCATAGTTTATATTTCTTATACCAACAATCATATTGTATTTGAGTTTGATAATACGGTTGTAGTGTCAAGACTGATCGAAGGTGAGTATTTTAAAATAGATCAGATGCTTTCTAATGATTATGAGACAAAAGTAAGAATTAATAAAAAAGAGTTATTAAACTGTATTGACAGAGCAACATTACTTGTAAAAGAAGGAGATAAAAAGCCAATTATCATCAATATTGGTGATGAAGTCATGGAATTAAAGATAAAATCACAGATTGGATCTATGAATGAAGAAATATTTATTAGCAAAGAAGGAAAAGATCTGTTGATAGGTTTTAATCCCAAATTTTTAATCGATGCACTTCGTGTTATTGATGACGAAGAGGTAACTTTGTATCTGATGAACGCAAAAGCACCATGCTTTATCAAAGATGAAGAAGAGAGCTATATCTATCTCATTCTTCCGGTAAACTTTAATGCAGTAGCGTAGGGGGAAAAATGGAAACTATAAAATTACGTGAAGAATATATTAAACTCGGACAGGCATTAAAAGCGGCAGGTCTGGTAGAGTCTGGGGTAGAAGCAAAAGAAGTTATTGTAGATGGTCTGGTAAAGGTAAATGGTGAAACAGATACCCGAAGAGGACGCAAATTATATGCCGGAGATATTGTTACTTTTGATGGAGAAGAAATAAGAATTGAAGATTAAATCTTTAAAACTCAAAAATTTTAGAAATTATGATCTTTTAAAACTTGATTTTGATGATAATACTAATATATTTTATGGTGACAATGCTCAGGGAAAAACAAATATATTAGAGGCTGTATATCTTTCTGGAACAACAAAATCGCATCGAGGTGCCAAGGACAAAGATATGATTCAATTTGGAAAAGATGAATCACATATTGAGGCAGTTGTCGAAAAAAATGGAATTGAATATCAGTTAGATATGCATTTGAAAAAAAATAATCCAAAGGGAATTGCAATCAATAAAATTCCTATAAGGAAAGCCAGTGAACTATTTGGAATTGTAAATCTTGTATTTTTTTCACCAGAGGATTTGAATATTATCAAAAATGGTCCTTCTGAGAGAAGAAGATTTATTGATCTTGAGCTATCTCAATTGGATAAGGTATACCTGAATAATCTGTCCAATTATAATCGTATTGTGAATCAAAGAAATCATCTATTAAAAGAGATGGGAACATTCAGGCAAGAACAACTGATGGATACTCTTGACATCTGGGAATTGCAATTAATTCAATATGGTACTAAAATAATAGATAGAAGAAAAGAATTCATAAAAGAAATTAATAAAATAATTTCTTCTGTCCATAAAAAATTAACTGGTAAAAGAGAAGAAATACAGATAATCTATGAACCCAGTAATGGAAATCTTACATTAGAACAAGCATTAAGAAAGAACAGAGAGAGAGATCTGAGAATTAAAAGTACATCTGTAGGACCTCACAGAGATGATATATGTTTTATGATCCAAGATCTGGATATCAGACGTTTTGGATCACAAGGACAACAGAGAACTGCTGCATTATCATTAAAACTTTCTGAAATAGAATTAGTAAAACAGGCCATACATGACACGCCTGTTTTATTGCTTGATGATGTATTGTCTGAACTTGACAAACATAGGCAAAACTATTTATTAGATAGTATTCATGATATACAGACACTTATTACCTGTACAGGGGTAGAAGATTTTGTAAATCATTGTTTTTCTATAAATAAGGTGTTTCATGTCCAGAATGGACAAGTGACTAATGAGAACTAGGAGGATAAGAATGAGTACAGAAAAAGTACAGCACGAATATGGTGCGGATGAAATTCAGATTTTGGAAGGCCTTGAAGCTGTTAGAAAACGTCCTGGTATGTATATTGGAAGTACTTCATCCCGTGGACTTCATCATCTTGTATATGAGATTGTTGACAATGCTGTAGATGAAGCATTAGCTGGTTTTTGTGATACGATATTTGTAACAATTAATAAAGATAACTCTGTAACTGTATTGGACAATGGCCGTGGAATCCCTGTTGGAATTAACCACAAATCAGGTCTTCCTGCTGTTGAAGTTGTATTTACTGTTCTACATGCCGGTGGTAAATTCGGAGGTGGAGGATACAAAGTATCTGGAGGACTTCATGGAGTTGGTGCTTCTGTTGTAAATGCATTGTCTAATTGGCTGGAAGTAGAGATTTATCGCGAAGGTAATATCTATAAACAGCGTTATGAACGTGGAAAAGTAGTTCAGAAATTAGAAGTAATTGGGAAATGTGATACTGAAACAACAGGAACAAAAGTAACATTTCTCCCGGATAATACAATTTTTGAAGATACTGTTTTTGAATACAATATTTTAAAGCAGCGATTCCGCGAGATGGCATTTTTGACAAAAGGATTAAAAATTGTACTTCGCGATGAGAGACCAGAAGAAAAACCAATAGAAAAGACATTCCATTATGAGGGTGGAATTAAAGAATTTGTAGAATATTTGAATAGAAGTAATACACCGTTGTATGAAGATATTATTTATTGTGAAGGCATGGTAAATAACGTATCTGTAGAAGTTGCAATGCAGCATAATGATTCATATTCAGACAATACGTATGGATTTGTCAATAATATTACAACCCCGGAAGGCGGAACACATGTTGTGGGATTTCGTAATGCATTGACAAAGACATTTAATGATTATGCAAGAAAAAACAAATTATTAAAAGACAGTGAACCGAATCTGTCAGGTGAAGATATTAGAGAGGGTCTGACTGCAATTATCAGTGTAAAAATTGAAGATCCCCAGTTTGAAGGACAGACAAAACAAAAATTAGGAAATAGTGAAGCAAGAGGTGCAGTGGATAGTGTTGTAAGTAAGCAGCTGGAAGTTTATCTTGAACAGAATCCGGCAGTTGCTAAGATGACTATTGAAAAATCTGTAATGGCTCAGCGTGCAAGAGAGGCTGCAAGAAAAGCAAGAGATCTGACCAGAAGAAAATCCGCGTTGGATGGCATGTCACTTCCTGGTAAGTTAGCGGACTGTTCAGACAAGGATCCTAAGAACTGTGAAATCTATATCGTAGAGGGAGATTCTGCGGGTGGTTCTGCTAAGACGGCAAGAGACCGGGCAACACAGGCAATCCTGCCTCTTCGTGGTAAGATATTGAATGTGGAAAAAGCAAGACTGGATAAGATATATGGAAATGCAGAGATTAAAGCAATGATTACTGCTTTTGGTACAGGAATCCATGATGATTTTGATATTTCCAAATTACGTTATCATAAGATTATTATTATGACGGATGCCGATGTAGATGGTGCTCATATCAGTACCTTATTATTGACATTTTTATATCGGTTTATGCCAGATCTAATTAAAGAAGGGTATGTATATCTGGCTCAGCCTCCATTATATAAACTGGAAAAGAATAAAAAGGTATGGTATGCGTACAGTGATGAAGAGTTAGACCGTATCCTGTCTGAAGTAGGACGTGATACCAATAATAAAATCCAGCGTTATAAAGGTCTTGGAGAGATGGATGCAGAACAGCTCTGGGAAACAACTATGGATCCGGAACACAGAATCTTACTTCGAGTAACGATGGATGAAGAGTCAACTTCAGAATTAGATCTTACATTTACAACTTTGATGGGAGATAAAGTAGAACCGAGAAGAGAGTTCATTGAAGAAAATGCAAAATACGTAAAGAACTTAGACGTATAACACAACACATAGAAAGGGATACAACTAATGGAAGATAATATTTTTGATAAAGTCCACGAAGTGGATCTCAAAAAAACAATGGAGACCTCCTATATTGATTATGCTATGAGTGTTATTGCTTCTCGTGCATTACCAGATGTAAGAGATGGTTTGAAACCAGTTCAACGTAGAATACTTTATTCTATGATAGAATTAAATAATGGTCCTGATAAGCCACATAGAAAATGTGCACGTATTGTCGGTGATACTATGGGTAAATATCATCCACATGGTGACAGTTCTATATATGGTGCTTTGGTTAATATGGCTCAGGAATGGTCTACCAGATATCCATTGGTAGATGGTCATGGAAACTTTGGTTCTGTAGATGGTGATGGTGCGGCTGCTATGCGATATACAGAAGCCAGACTAAGTAAGATATCTATGGAACTGACTGCCGATATCAATAAAGATACCGTAGATTTTGTACCGAACTTTGATGAGACAGAGAAAGAACCGACTGTACTTCCGGCCAGATTTCCAAATCTTCTGGTAAATGGTACTTCCGGAATTGCCGTTGGTATGGCAACCAATATACCTCCACACAATCTGAAAGAGGTTATCAATGCAGTTGTAAAAATTATAGATAATCAGATTGAAGATAAAGAAGAGACTACAATAGAAGAGATCTTAAAGATTATCAAAGGACCGGATTTTCCGACAGGCGGTATGATTCTTGGAACCAGAGGAATTGAAGAAGCATATAGAACCGGACGAGGCAAGATTCGTGTTCGTGCCGTGACAGATATTGAGACTATGCCAAATGGAAAGAGCAGAATTATTGTAACTGAGCTTCCATTTATGGTGAATAAAGCAAGATTGATAGAAAAGATCGCTGAAATGGTCAGAGATAAGAAGATAGAAGGAATTACAGACTTAAGCGATCAGTCAAGCCGTGAGGGTATGCGTGTTGTTATTGAACTTCGAAGAGACGTCAATGCAAACGTTATCTTAAATCAATTATATAAACATACACAACTTCAAGATACTTTTGGAGTTATCATGCTGGCACTGGTCAATAATGAACCAAAAGTTATGAATCTTCTGGAAATGTTGAATTGTTATCTGCAGCATCAGGAAGAGGTTGTAACCAGACGTACCAGATATGAATTAAATAAAGCAGAAGAAAGAGCACATATATTAGAAGGTTTGTTGATTGCTCTTGATAATATTGATGAAGTTATTAAGATTATCAGAGGTTCACAGACAGTTCAGATTGCAAAATCAGAATTAATGGAGAGATTCGGGTTGTCTGATGTTCAGGCTCAGGCAATCGTTGACATGCGTCTTCGTGCTCTGACCGGTCTGGAACGGGAAAAACTGGAAAAAGAATATAACGAATTGATGGAACAGATCAGCAGATTAAAGGCAATCTTAGCTGACAGAAAACTTCTTCTTGGAGTAATCAAAGAGGAAATTCTTGTCATTCGTGATAAATACGGAGATGAAAGAAGAACCTCAATTGGATTCGATGAGTTCGACATCTCTATGGAAGATTTGATTCCGAAAGAAGATGTTGTTATTACAATGACAAAGCTTGGATATATCAAGCGTATGTCAAATGATACTTTCAAATCTCAGAATAGGGGAGGAAAAGGTATCAAAGGAATGCAGACATTGGAAGAAGACTATGTAGAAGAGTTATTTATGACTCATACACATCATTATATTATGTTCTTTACCAATACGGGACGTGTATATCGTCTAAAAGGGTACGAAATTCCGGAAGCAAGTCGTACTTCAAGAGGAACAGCAATTGTGAATCTTCTTCAATTAATGCCTGGAGAAAAAATCAGTGCCGTTATTCCAATTGATGAATACAGAGATGGAGAGTACCTTCTGATGGCTACAAAGAAAGGTCTTGTAAAGAAGACTCCTATCAAAGAATATGCGAACGTCCGTAAGACAGGACTTGCAGCTATTACACTTCGGGAAGAAGATGAATTGATTGAAGTAAAATATACCGATAATGACAGAGATATTTTCATGATAACCAAGTATGGTCAGTGTATTCGTTTTAATGAAAAAGATGTACGCCCAACAGGAAGAACATCTATGGGAGTACGCGGAATGAATCTGTCGGATCGTGATGAAGTCATTGGAATGCAGTTGGATTCCCAGGGCGAAGAACTTTTGATCGTATCAGAAAAAGGTATGGGAAAGAGAACTTCAATGGAAGAATTCACACGCCAGAACCGTGGAGGAAAAGGTGTAAAGTGTTATAAGATTACAGAGAAGACTGGTAATGTAGTCGGAGTAAAAGCTGTAAATAATGATGATGAGATTATGATTATCAATACAGAAGGTATTATCATTCGAATGAAATGTGAAGGAATATCTACACTTGGAAGAGTAACATCTGGAGTAAAACTGATAAACCTTCCAGAAGGAGATATCGTTGCAAGTATAGCAAAAGTGCGAAAAGGTGACGAGGAAGAAAAAGCTTCAGAAGAAATAATGGATCCTATTGAGTAATAATGTAAAAAAATCGGGACAAAAAATCTTTTGTCCCGATTTTTTTATGTAAACTTTTTGACAGTAATTAGTTTTCAGATTCAAGTTCACGGATAATTATTTCAGCAACTTTTTTTACTGTAAAGGAAACAAAATCTGTACATTGAGCCTTTCTTTCAGGAGAATTTTTTTCTTTTCCTTTCGTAAGAACTCTGCAGCATGTACCTCCGCAGTAATCTTTGAATGCGTCATGCATTTCGTTTGTTAATGCAAAACATTTTGTGATTTTCGGATCTCCAGGAGTTCTTCGTCCAAAGAAATAACCAATACACATTGTTGCGCCTGCTAACGCACCGCAGATACATCCGCCTCCACCAAGTCCCCACGGAAAACCTGAGCTCATAGCGATGGCATCATCAGAAAGATCTATCTCAAAATGCTTTCTGATAGCGTAGATCACAGATTCTGAACAGGCAAAGCCAGCATTAAAAATATCTACGGCATCCTTCTGTAATTGCTCTATGTTGATATTTGTAGTCATAATAATCCCCCTTTTTGGATTTTATCTTGTTCTTAATTAGTATTTTATACCAATAGAGGTTGTTTTAAAAGAAATATTTGCGAGTCAATTATAGATATAATCATAATATTTCCACAAATATATAAAATGGAAATATTATGGATATAATAAAATACAAATGGTTGATTTATGGTGATATATAAAATATAATATGCTTACAGATTCACATTTTATTATGGAAGTGATTAAAATGACAATTCAGGAAATGTTAAAACGAAAGACAGAGCTTGGCTATACTTATGCACAACTTTCGGAGCTTTCCGGTGTACCTGTAGGTACAATCCAGAAGATTTTTTCAGGAGTAACAAGTTCACCAAGATATGAGACACTTCGTGCATTGGAGCAGGTGTTAAAGAAACCTGAGAATTCTTATAAGGTGAAGAAGCAAGGGGAATATACTTTAGAAGATTATTATAAGATACCGGATGAGAGGCGTGTCGAGTTAATTGATGGAGTGATATACGATATGTCATCTCCTACCTCTGCACATCAGCTAATAGCAGGACTTATATACAGTAAGATGATTTCTCATGTGTTAGATAAAAAAGGAAAGTGTCTTCCGATGATATCACCGATTGATGTACAGCTTGATTGTGATAATAAGACGATGGTACAGCCGGATGTAGTTATTGTGTGTGACAGGGATAAAATCATTAATCGCTGTATTTATGGAGCTCCGGATTTTATTATTGAAGTCATATCCCGTTCATCGACCAAACGAGACTCTGTGATCAAGCTTAATAAATATTTAAATGCCGGGGTAAGAGAATACTGGATGATAGATCCGAACAGAAAAAAGGTTATTGTATATAATTTTGAAACAGAAAATTATCCGGTAATTTATGGATTTGATGCAAAGATTCCAGTTGGTATATGGGATAATGAATTGGAGATTGATTTTCAGGAAGTGTATGATCATATAAGCTTTTTATATAAGAGAGATAAAGATACAGAGTATTCAGAATATTAACTTGTATATTCAGTGGGGACAGGGTAAAATTAATTTGGGACGGAGTATTTTTGAAAAACCCCCGTCCCAAATGAAGGAGGAAGTAGATGAGAACAATCGATGTAAGTGAAATTACAAGGAATATTAAAGAAATGTGTATAGAAGCGAATCATTTTCTGTCAAAGGACATGGATGTAGCTTTGAAGAACGCTGTAAAAACAGAAGAATCACCTCTTGGCAGACAGATTTTAGATCAACTTCAGGAGAATCTTCAGATTGCAGCAAAAGATATGATTCCCATATGCCAGGATACTGGAATGGCAGTAATATTTATGGAAATTGGACAAGAAGTTCATTTTGAAGGTGGAAGTCTTGAAGATGCTATAAATGAAGGAGTACGCCAGGGATATACAGAAGGTTTTTTGAGAAAGTCAGTAGTAGGTGATCCGATCCTTCGTGAAAATACTAAGGATAATACACCTGCAATCATTCATTATAGTATTGTAGAAGGCAATAAAGTAAAGATAAAAGTTGCTCCAAAGGGATTTGGAAGTGAAAATATGAGCCGTGTATTCATGTTGAAGCCGGCAGATGGAATTGAAGGTGTAAAAAATGCAATTTTAACTGCAGTAAAAGATGCTGGTCCGAATGCATGTCCTCCGATGATTGTAGGCGTTGGAGTAGGAGGAACTTTTGAAAAATGCGCACTTATGGCAAAAGAAGCACTTACTCGAGAGGTTGGATCACATTCAGATATTCCATGGGTAAAAGAATTAGAAGAAGAAATGCTTGATAAAATTAACAGATTAGGTATTGGCCCAGGTGGATTGGGAGGAACAACAACTGCACTTGCAGTAAATGTAAATACTTATCCTACTCATATCGCAGGACTTCCGGTTGGAATTAACATTTGCTGTCACGTAAATAGACACATTATCAGGGAGGTATAAGATGGATAAGCACATAAAAGCACCAATAACAAAAGAAGTATCTCGTTCGCTACATGTTGGTGATTATGTATATATCACAGGAACAATCTATACTGCAAGAGATGCTGCGCATAAACGGATGGATGAAGCATTATCAAATGGAGAAAATCTTCCAATTAATATAGAAAATCAGGTCATATATTACATGGGACCATCTCCTGCAAGAGAAGGACGTCCAATTGGTTCTGCCGGACCAACAACAGCAAGCCGTATGGATAAATATGCGCCCAGACTTCTTGATCTTGGTTTATCAGCAATGATAGGAAAAGGAAAAAGAAGCAAAAAAGTACTAGATGCAGTTGTTAGAAATGAAAGCGTCTATTTTGCTGCTGTAGGTGGAGCAGGCGCATTATTGTCAAAATGTATCAAATCATCAGAAGTTGTTGCTTATGATGACTTAGGCACAGAAGCAATTCGGAAATTAGAAGTTGAGAATTTTCCAGTAATTGTTGTTGCGGACTGTGAAGGAAATAATTTATATGAAACTGCGATTAAGGAGTATCAAAGATAATGAAGAGAATATTATTAATGGTATTTCGAAATATTTTCCTTGTACCGTTTATGTGGATAAAATTGTGTTATCATGCACATCATGTTGATAAATATGAAGAAAAAGAACATTATAAGATGTTACAATTTATCTGTCATAGGGCAAATAAAGGTGGAAATGTTACAATAGATGCACATGGCCTTGAAAATATACCAAAAGAACAAGGATTTATGTTTTTCCCGAACCATCAGGGATTATACGATGTTCTTGCGATTGTAGATGTGTGTCCATATCCATTTTCCGTTGTTGCAAAAAAAGAAGTTTCTAATATCCAATTTTTAAAACAAGTATTTGCATGTATGCAAGCCTATATGCTGGATCGTGAAGATGTTCGTCAGGCGATGCAAGTAATTATTGATGTGGCAAATGAAGTAAAAAAGGGAAGAAATTATCTCATATTTGCAGAGGGAACACGATCTAAAAATGGAAATCATCCAGGTGATTTTAAGGGTGGTAGTTTTAAAGCTGCGACAAAGGCTCAATGTCCAATCATACCAGTTGCTTTAATAGATTCATTTAAACCATTTGATACAAACAGTATTAGCCCTGTAACGGTTCAGGTTCACTTTCTGGAACCATTATATTATGAAGATTATAAAGATATGAAAACAAAAGAAATAGCAGCATTGGTAAAACAACGTATTGAGCAAACGATTAATGCAAATACATTGTAAATGAAGTATTTTGTAAATACTGAAAAAAATGATTGACAATAGGCAGAAGGTCTAGTATAATAACTTCTGCTGGAGAAATACTCAAGAGGCTGAAGAGGCGCCCCTGCTAAGGGTGTAGGTCGGGTGACCGGCGCGAGGGTTCAAATCCCTCTTTCTCCGTTTTAGTCAGTATTGACTGTCTGGAACAAATAGTTTCAGACAGTTTTTTATGGCTAATGTAGACCCCATATATAGAAGAAAAAGGGGTAAATATATACAGAATATTGTGTTAAAAAAAGATGTTGAAAAAAATCAAAAAAAGATTAAAAAACATCTTGACATATAAAAGAACACATGGTATTATGTATAGGCTGACTCGTGAGAGACAGACAAAGATAAAAAGAACCTTGATAATTAAACAATAGACAACAACCCTGAAGATTTCTTTAAGAGAAAAATTCAGAACGAGACATTTAGATGTCGACCTTAAAACAGTAAAAGGGATAAGAAAGCTAGTAGTTTTCTTGAACTGGAACGAACTTGATTCTAAAGTCTGTGTAAAAACGGATTTCAGATTTTTTAACGAGAGTTTGATCCTGGCTCAGGATGAACGCTGGCGGCGTGCTTAACACATGCAAGTCGAGCGAAGCACTTAAGTATGATTCTTCGGATGAAGACTTAATTGACTGAGCGGCGGACGGGTGAGTAACGCGTGGGTAACCTGCCTCATACAGGGGGATAACAGTTAGAAATGACTGCTAATACCGCATAAGACCACGGT